>JAVHYE010000147.1:3118-7444 GCA_031119295.1 Pedobacter sp.
GATAAAAAAAGCCCGGAACATTTTCATGCTCCGGGCTTTTTCATTTCAGACAGGACTAAAGCCTGTCATCCCTCATGGACAGCAGGGCATGCCGCCGACACAGCAGGCAGCACCGGCCACGCAGCAGCCCAGGGCCAAAGCAGCCGGAGAGCTGGCCAGCGCAGCCAGCGAGAGGGAGAACTTCAGGAATGTAGCTTTCATAAAAACCTCTTTAATAGGGAATGGATTTTCAAACCGAAAAAACAGCATTCCGGGGAGGTTTCCAGATCAGGCGTTCATCCAGGCTGATCACAACAAAAGAAGCAGGCAAGGCGAGAGCAACAGGCTCTTGCTGGAAAACCGCATGGCCGATACCGGGCAAGGCCGGTGCTGCCGCAAAACAGGAGGGACACACCACCTGATCAGAAAGGCAGGCGGCATAACCCTGATCACAGCAATCCATGGCCTGCGCCCACACACTGCCCGCTGCCGTGGTCAGCAAGACCACAAGCAGTGAGAGGAAGGCGAGTTTGCGCAAGGGATGCATGCAGTCTTGAACCATGGCAGCTGCGGGACACCGGCATCTTAGCGCCGGCAAGGAGAGGCGACCACTCCGGAGGACCGCGCTATGTCGTCGTCGAATGACAGCTGCACTGCGCCCCGGAGGCGGCCTGCATCAGATCCTTGAGGATGCCGCAGTCAGCAGCGCGTCGGTGCGTATCACATTGCGAGCGCAGCGATTGCAGCTGAGCCTCCAGCTCGGCCAGTTGCTGCTGCTTTTCCCTGACCTGCTCCAGATGCCGGTCAAGAATGCGGTTGATGTCATCGCAATCCGCATCAGGCTGGGAAGAAAGCTCCAGAATGCGCGCCACCTCCTCCAGACTCATGTCCAGCTCGCGGCAATGCCGTATGAAACGTATGCGCTCCACGGAATGATCGGGATAGCTGCGATAACCATTGGCCATTCGTATGGGCGCCGGTAACAGTCCGATTTTTTCGTAATAGCGCAGGGTCTGCGTATCCACCTTGGTAAGGCTGGCAATTTCACCAATCTTCATGAGGCTTGACCTTATAGCGGCTGCAAGGTTTGGAATGCCACCATAGCCTCAGGGCACGCGCCCTGTCGATGAGGAAAATGAAATGGCATGTTGTGAACACGATAGCTGCGCAAGCAGCAAACCCGTCGTCGATACGCGTTACCGCCGCATCCTCATGATCGCCTTGATACTCAATGCCCTCATGTTCGGCGTGGAAGTGGTGGCCGGTTCTGCTGCCGGCTCCAATGCCCTGCTGGCCGACGCCCTGGATTTCCTGGGCGATGCCGCCAACTACGGCATCAGTCTTTTCGTACTGGGCATGGCCCTGCAGATGCGTGCACGCGCCGCCCTGCTCAAAGGGCTGACCATGGGCCTCTTCGGTCTTTGGGTATTGGGCAAAGCCTCATACGATCTTTTCCACGGCACGCCGCCCGAAGCCTTCACCATGGGCGTGGTGGGCGCACTGGCACTGGCCACCAATCTTTCCGTAGCTTTTTTGCTGTACCGCTACCGCACTGGTGACAGCAATATGCAGTCGGTGTGGATATGCAGCCGCAATGACGCCATCGGCAATATCGCCGTGATGCTGGCCGCGCTGGGTGTCGGCCTTACCGGCAGCGCCTGGCCCGATATCGCCGTGGCTTTCGGCATGGCCCTGCTTGCTCTCTCCGGTGCCGCTCAGGTCATCAAGCAGGCGCGTGTGGAAATGAAGGCGCAGCCCGCATGAATCACATTGCCGGCGCAGATGCTGAGACTCCATCGCTGAGCACTGCCTTTCATGCCGAAATGCTGGCCATGCACAAACATCTGGCCGCCGGTGAACATGACGCCGCGTTTTCACGACTGGAGCGCGCCCATATCCTGGGCCAGAAAAATACCTGGCAACACACGCAAGTACATTTGTGGATGTTGCGTCTGGGCTGGAAACAGCGTGATGTGCGCGAAGTGCTGGGACAGTTGCTGCGCATTCCTGCCGCCCTGCTGTTCTCCCGGCTCTGGGTGCCGCTCGGCAATACCGGCGGCGCCAATGTCAGCGCCATACGCCCCATGCCAGTACCAGACGATCTCGCCGCCATACTCGCCGGCCAGCTCGTCAAAACAGCCCCCAGCAAACGCAATCCTCCTACCTCGTAAACAGGGAAAATGATTTGCTGCGCTGACAGGCGCACTCGCACGGCAGTCAATCGCAGGAAAAATCCGGGTGCTATAAATCCGGACATCCTCACGCACCGTGGCTACCATCATGTCGCAAGCAAGCAATCCCTTCACGACCACTCTCTCCCGTCCCCTGCGCCAGTATGACTATGGTTTTTTCGGCCCGGGCTCACCCTCGTGGAAAGTGTGGACACACCCAACGGCCGCCATCGGTTTCCAGCGCGCCGTTGTGCTTGAGCATTTCGATCCCTTCCTGACGGCAGGTGCTGCAGATCAGGCCGGCATCTACAAAGACCCGCAAGGCCGGCTCGATCGCACCTTCGCCTATTTCCTGCTGGTCGCCCTCGCAGATTCGCGCACCGTGATCGAAGCCTCCGAATTCCTGATGAAAATCCATGCCCGCGTGACCGGCATAGAACCCGTCAGCGGCAAACGCTATGCCGCCAATAATCCGGATTCGCAACTCTGGATACATGTGACCGGCTGGCAATCCGTGCTGAAAGCCTACGAGATGTTCGGGCCGGGCAAACTCTCTGCCGAAGAAGAAGCGCAATACTGGCGCGAATGTGCGATTGCCGCTGAAGTGCAAACCTGCCGCCAGGAAGATGTGCCGAAAAGCCGTGAAGAAGTCCGCGCCTACTATGCGCGCATACGTTCCACACTTTGTGTGACGGAGCGTGCGCGTCAGGGCATGGAGCATCTGCTGCGCCCGGCGCGTGCCGATGTGGGCATCAAACTCTCCGTAGTGGGCAACCTGATTGCACTGGCCACCATCGCCACTTTGCCACGCTGGATGCGCCAGCTCGGGCAAATCGACCAGCCCCACCTTGTTGATCGCCTGATACGCCCGATTGCCCGCGTGCTGGTCCTGCTATCAAGCCCTGTGTCCGCCAGAATCACGCTGCTGGGTATGGCCACACCACTGGCCAGCAAAATCCTGAAGCAGCATTTCAGATCAGGCGAGCCGGAAAACACAGCCATCCTGTCGCCGACCGAAGCACGTGAACACTTTGGTGAGGAAGCCAAGCGCGCGGCTGCAGCGGCCCATGCCCAGGAAAAAGCATTGCTGGCAGCAGCGGGATAAGGCGGCCTCAGCATTCCCGTCCGGCGTGGCCACTGGGCACCCGGCAGTCAGGCCTCTTCTCACCTTCAAGTAAGGCCGGATACGCGTGATGATGCCGGGGCCAGCCCGGAGATGACTCATGCCGCAAGACCGCCAGCCCGCTGCTACAAACGCTTTTGATGTGCAGCCCTTCCGCGCCCGTTACCGCGCCGCCATACACCCGCGCTACAACGCCTGGCTGCATGGCGGCTTTGTGCTTATCTACGGCATTGCCTGTCTGGTTTTCTTTGCGCGTCAGCTGCATGAAGTGCAGCTGCTGGAATGGCTGACGGTGCCGCTGGCCCTGGTCTTCTTCAACTGGGGCGAATACACCGTGCACAAGAATCTGGGCCACGAAAAACACAAGCTCGGCGCCCTCTTCTACAAACGCCACACCGGCGACCACCACAGCTTTTTTGTCGAAGGAAAAATGCGCTATGAGACGGCGCAGGACTGGCGCGTGATTTTCTTCCCGGCCTGGCTCATCGTTCTGTTCAGCATCGCCATGTTGGCGGCGTGGTGGGTATTGAGCTTTATCAACGGCAATATGGCTGCCCTTTTTTCCTTCACGCTATTGGCCGGTTATCTCAGCTACGAAATCTTCCACGCCTGCGAACATCTGCCCGACGAACACCCGCTGGCCCGCCTGCCCTGGTTACGCCATATGCGCCAGCTGCACGCCCTGCATCACCGCCGTGATCTCATGCAGAGCAAGAACTTCAATCTGGTGTTCCCGCTGACGGATTGGGTGAAGGGGACTTTATATTGGGAACCAATCAAGGAAAGAAAAGGCTGATCAAGCAACAGCGTCACTCATAAGAATACCAACACCTAAAGCTTTACTCACTATATAGAAAAATATAGGCCCATATAAAAATCAAACCCCCACCCCACAACCATATAAAGTACACTCACAGCGTCTTAGCACCAATTCGTGAAAAGCAATTAAAATACAAAAGGAGTTGTTAATCATCATGCAATTTATAGCCCCTTATAGCTCAATAATAATAGTTAAAACAAAGAAAATTGCATCAAAAAGACTTTGCACAAGCA
>JAVHYE010000010.1 GCA_031119295.1 Pedobacter sp.
GTGCCGGCCACATTCACCACGGGCACGCCCACAGAATTGCCGTATTCCGTCCAGGAGCCATCGTAGTTGCGCACGTCATAACCCAGGATCTTCTTCAGGGCGAACCAGGTGTGGCTGGAGCGCTCGCCTATGCGGCAGTAGGTGATGACGGGCTTGCTGCCATCAATGCCGGCTTCGGCATAAATCTTCTTGAGTTCGGCGGCCGGTTTGAAGGTGCCGTCTTCCGCCACGGCCCTGCCCCAGGGCACATTCACGGCGCCCGGTACATGACCGGCACGCACGGCCAGTTCCTGCACGCCGGCCGGAGCGAAAATCTTGCCGTTGTATTCGTCAGCCGAGCGGATATCCACCAGCGCGATATTGCTGCGCTTTTCAGCAACAGCCACCACATCCGGCAGGCGGGCACGCAGCTTATTGTCGGTCTTGCCGATCTTGATGGTGCCAGCGGCATAGCTGGGAGCGACCGGCGATTGGGCGCGATTTTCCGCTTCCCATTTCTTGCGGCCACCATCCAGCAGCTTCACATTGCCGACCTGGTAAATATCGAAAACCCAGGCAGCCCAGGCGGCAAACCAGTTGTTGTTGTCGCCATAGAGCACCACGGTGGTGTCCTTGGAGATGCCGGCAGTCTGCAGCAGCTTTTCAAAATTCTGGGGCGAGGCGATGTCGCGCCGTACCGGGTCCACGAGATCGGTATGCCAGGAGAAGTTCACGGCGCCCGGAATATGGCCACGCTCATACAGGCCGGGATTAACGCTGACTTCGACGATACGGACCTTGGGATTGTTCAGGTTCTTTTCCAGCCAGTCGGTGCTGACCAGAAAGGGCGAGGCGGCGGCTGTCTGCGCGGCGGGAGCCGCAGCCGGCGAGTTGGCCTGAGCGCTTGTCGGTAGCCAGACTGCCAGCGAGAGCGTGGCCAGGGCTGCAAGCTTTTGCAGCGAAAACTTGTGCAATGACATCGTGGGACTCCTTGTTGGTTTTCCGCGACGCTAGGCAAGACCGACAAGGAAATGAACAGTCAAATTTGCATATGGTTATGGCAGGGTAAAGATGAGCTGGTGATTTATGACGGCGCTCATGCTGGCGGTCCGCCCTGTATGAGACTTCCGGTTTTTTTCACGTGACATGCATTTCTTTGATGACGATTTTTTGTCATGCACCGGCAACAAAAAAACTACGCGATCAAGGGAACTATTTTTTGAGAGGAGCTATTTGCGCAGGCTGAACAGCGTGGCGCCGAAAATCAGCAGGGTGCCGGCAATGGCCCAGGCATCCGGTGTTTCTCCCCACAGCGCCCAGGCGTAAATCCCGGCAATCACGATGGCGAGATAGGTCATGGGGCCGATGCGGTTGGCCGGGGCCAGGGCATAGGCCCGGGTCAGGCAAAGCTGGCTGAAGGTGGCGAGTATGCCGACCGCAGCCAGCAGGCCGAATTCATGCAGGTTGATGGCGCGACCGGCCCAGAACAGGGGGATGGTGGAGACCACGGTGGAAATCAGCGCGAAATAGAAGACGACCCGGGTGGCCGGCTCGGTGGCTCCCAGGGCGCGCACGGTCACGAAAGCCGTGGCGGCCAGGATGCTGGAGCCCAAGCCGATCAGGGCAAAGTGGTTGAGGGCGCCTCCGTCCGGCTTGCTGACCATGATGACGCCGACAAAGCCGATGAGGGCGGCGCCCCAGGCGCGCCGGGTCATGGGCTCTTTCAGGAAGATCCAGGCCACCAGCGGAATGAAGACGGGCGAGGAGTAGGTGAAGATCATGGCGCTGGATAGCGGCAGATGGGCAATGGCGTAGAAGAAGCCATACATGGCCGTAAGCCCGGTCAGTGCCCGCCACAGGTGGCGCGGGAAGACCGTGGTGCGGAAGCTGGCTTCCTTATGTAGAAGCATGAAGGGCAGGAGCAGGGCCAGGCCGCCGATATTGCGGGCAAAGACGATGATTTCGTTGCTCAAGGTATGCGAAGCCAGCCGTATGAAGACTCCCATGGTGGCAAAGAGGAAGGCTGATAGTGCCAGCAGGGCAGCGCCGCGCAGCAGGGGAGACTCTTTCAGGCGGGCGATGGGCATGGGCCGGTCAAGGGGGCGGGCTGCAGAGGAAGGGCGCGGATGATACCGGAAGCCCGGCTTTCCTGTCCTGAAAACCGGCTTTCATAGTCGTTTGAATTCGCGTAAACTTCGCGGCCTTTCGGGGTAGGCCCGGGTTTCGGCCTGCCTGCCGATGCTGAATCCAGGCAAGTTTTTTCTCAAGGTAAAGAACCATGGTGACTATTCGTTTGGCTCGCGGTGGCGCTAAGAAGCGTCCTTTCTACCAGGTCGTGGTGACTGACAGCCGTAATGCCCGTGATGGCCGTTTCATCGAGCGCGTGGGTTTCTTCAACCCCATCGCTACCGGCAAGGAAGAGCGTCTGCGTGTGAACGCCGATCGCTACCAGTACTGGGTTTCGCAGGGCGCCCAGCCCTCCGAGCGTGTTGCCCAGCTGGTGAAGGACGCCGGCAAGGCCTGATATGAGTAACCCGGCCCCCGCCCTCGCGGCGGAGGACATGATCGCCGTGGGGCATGTTTCCACTGCCCACGGCATCAAGGGATGGGTGTGGGTGCATGCCCTTACCGATCCTGTCAGCAATATCTTCGGCTACCGCCCTTGGTTCCTGAAAACGCGTGAAGGTTTCCGTGCCGTCAAGGTGCTGGACTGGCGCGAGCAGGGCAAGGGTGTGGTCGCCCAGCTCGATCTGGCACCGGACCGCAATGCGGCCGAAGCCTTGCGCAACCTGGAAATCTGGGTGCCCAAGGAAGCGCTGCCGGAGCTGGAAGAAGGCGATTACTACTGGTCTGACCTCATCGATCTTGAGGTGAGGACAGAGTCAGGCGTGGTGCTGGGCGCCGTGCACAGCCTGATGGAAACCGGCTCCAATGATGTGCTGGTCGTGCAAGGCACGGCCGAGAGCCTGGATCGCAACGAGCGTCTGGTGCCCTGGTTGCCCGGCACCGTGGTGAAGAATGTGGATCTGGTCGGCCGTGTCATCACGGTGGACTGGGACCCTGCGTTTTAAGTCCGCGTATGTGGACCGGCTTCATCAGCCTGTTTCCGGAAATGCTGCGTGCGTTGACGGAAAGCGGCATTACCGGTCGCGCCGTGAAAACCGGACTGCTGGAAGTGCAGTGCTGGAATCCGCGGGATTACACCGAGGATGCCTATCACCGTGTGGATGATCGTCCCTATGGCGGCGGCCCCGGCATGGTGATGCAGATTGAACCTTTGCGGCGCGCGATTACCGCGGCAAAGGCGGCAGCGGCAGAAAAAGGCCTCTCGCCGAAAGTGATTTACCTCTCGCCCCAAGGCCGTGTGCTGACACAGGCCGGTGTGCAGGAGTTGCGGCAGGAAGAAGCGCTGATTCTTCTCTGCGGCCGTTATGAAGGCATTGATGAGCGCTTTATCCAGCGTGAGGTCGATGCCGAGTGGTCAGTCGGTGACTATGTGCTGTCCGGTGGCGAATTGCCGGCGATGGTGCTGATCGATGCGATAACACGTTTGCTGCCGGGTGCGCTCGGCAGCGATGCCTCGGCAGAAGAAGACTCCTTCTCCGATGGCTTGCTGGATTGTCCGCACTACACCCGCCCGGAAATCTACGAGGGCGAGCAAGTGCCTGCAGTCCTGCTCTCCGGTGATCATGCGGCCATCAAGAGATGGCGTCGTCGCCAGAGTCTGGAAAGAACATTGCAGCGTCGGCCCGATCTTCTGGAAAAGGCCACGCTCGATAAAGAGCAGATCAAAATGCTCGACGAAATCCGTCGCGCCGTTAATGACGAACGTGGCGAGGGTGAAAAAGGTCAGTAAGACTTTTCATCTCCATGGAGGTGCCGGAAGGCCGGTGCCTCTTATGTGTAACGGTGGGAATGCGCCGCGTCTGCCACAACAGCCGCACAGCCTCTGTCACCATAAAATCGAGGAAATGCCATGAGCGGCAAACATCCCCTGGTTCAAGCAGTAGAAAACGCCCAGCTGAAGCAGAACGTCCCCTCTTTCGCTCCCGGCGACACAGTCGTGGTGCAGGTCAAGGTGAAGGAAGGCGATCGTGAGCGTCTGCAGGCTTATGAAGGCGTGGTTATCGCCAAGAAGAATGCCGGTCTGAACTCGGCTTTCACCGTGCGCAAGATTTCCAATGGTGTGGGCGTGGAGCGTGTGTTCCAGACCCATTCCCCGGTAGTCGCTGGCATTGAAGTGAAGCGTCGTGGCGACGTGCGTCGTGCCAAGCTGTACTACCTCCGCGATCGTTCGGGCAAGTCCGCACGTATCAAGGAAAAGCTCACCCCGCGCGCCCAGTAAGGCATCGCGTAGTCGAGCAGAAAAAAGCGGCCTTCGGGCCGCTTTTTTTATCTCTGTGTTTTGCGTTTTCATGAAAGGAGCGCTGAGCGCCGGCGGCGGAGCGCAGCCCGAGTCGCGTCTCGGGCGTAGCGTGTTTCCGGCGCGTTACGCGCCGGAAACGTCATAAAAAGGTATGCTCGGGCGCATGAGCACTCTCGTAAAACGCCCCCGCGGCCGCCCCAAGGCCGAAGAAAACTCCTTGCCGGAGCCGGCGGAACTGCGCCAGTTCCGCAGCAAGCTGGTGGTGGAGGGTTTAAGCAAACATTCCATTGCCGGCTATCTCACCGACCTGCACAAACTGGCGCAGTGGGCGAACGGACAAAGCCTGTTGCAGCTGGGTCAGGATGATCTGGCGCGCTACATCCACGATCTGCAGGCCGAGGGCAGCCATCCGCGTTCACGTGCCCGTTTTCTTTCTGCCTTGCGTCGCTTCTACCGCTTCCATCTTTCGCAAAACCGTATCAGTGCTGATCCCACCCTGCATCTGGATTCGCCCAAGCTGGGGCGTCCGTTGCCGAAAGATATGTCTGAGGCGGAAGTGGAGGCCCTGCTGGCGGCGCCGCTGACAGAAACTGCTCTGGGCCTGCGTGACCGCGCCATGCTGGAGCTGCTCTATGCCTGTGGCCTGCGCGTCTCCGAGCTGGTGGGCCTGCGTGTGGATCAGCCCAATCTGCGAGGCGGCTTTTTACGCGTGACGGGCAAGGGCTCGAAAGAGCGCCTCGTGCCCATGAATGAAACGGCCATGGACTGGCTGGTGAAATATGTGGATGAGGCGCGGCCCACGCTGGTGGCAGGCAATGCCACGGATGCTCTCTTTCCCAGTCGTGAGGGCGAGTTCATGACACGCCAGACCTTCTGGCATCGCATCAAGCAGCTGGCAAAAGCCGCCGGCATAGAGCGGAATCTTTCTCCCCACACCCTGCGCCATGCATTTGCCACGCATCTGCTCAACCACGGCGCTGACCTGCGCGTGGTGCAGATGCTGCTGGGGCATAGCGATCTCTCTACCACGCAGATCTATACCCATATCGCCAACCAGCGTCTCAAGGACCTTCACGCGCAGCACCATCCGCGCGGCTGATCGGCCGTTTGCCTTCTGCAAGCCCCGTTTACGCATGTACTATCGGCGCTCCGTCCGCAAAGGCTTATGCTGCGGACCTGCTTCTGCTCCGGGATAACTCTAATGAAACTCCGCCTGCTTTCCGGTCTGGCCCTGCTGGCTGCCCTTGCTGCCTCTGTCGCCTGTGCCGGCCCTGAAGATGTCATACGTGCCAAGGTCAAAGCCGTGGTGCCCGATATCGAGATCAAGACCATCAAGCCTTCCGTCGTGCCCGGTCTCTATGAGGTCAAGGCCAAGAACTATGAAACGGTGATGGTCTCGGCCGATGGCCGCTATCTGGTGCAGGGCGAAGTCATGGAGATCAAGGGCAAGGCCCTGGTCAGTGTCGAAGATCAGTCCATGGCAGCGGAGCGCAAGGCGGGCTTGGCGACTGTGGCACGCTCCGACATGATCATTTACCCGGCGGTGGGCAAGGCCAAGTCAACGATCTATGTCTTCACCGATGTGGAGTGCGGTTACTGCCGCAAGTTCCATCAGGAAGTGCCCAAGCTGAACAAGCTGGGCGTGGAAGTGCGTTATCTGGCTTTCCCGCGCAAAGGGCCCAATACCGATGATTCGGCAAAGATGGATAGCGTCTGGTGCGCCAAGGATCGTCTCTCGGCCCTGACCCAGGCCAAGAACGGTGTGGTCCTGCCGGCAGCCCCCTCCATCTGCAAATCGCCAGTGGCAACCGAGTATGAGTTTGGCCAGAACCTGGGCGTGCGTGGCACCCCGGCCATCTTCGATGTGAACGGTATGCAGCTGGGGGGTTATGTGCCGGCTGACCAGTTGGCCAAGGACCTCGGCATACGCTGATTTCCCTAGGGTTTCCGGCACTTCTTGGGTTTGACAAAGCCCGGTGCCGGCCATAATGTTGCGCGCTCAAAACCGGGCCACAAGCCCGGCTTCTCCTGCGTCCATGAGACGCAATCAAGCATTCAGGTGATGATGTGAAACCGGTCTCTGTAGGTATCGTCGGCCTGGGCACGGTGGGCGGTGGCGCCTTCAACCTGCTCCGGGATAATGCAGCTGAAATCTCCCGCCGTACGGGCCGTGAAATTCGTGTCGCCCATGTCGGCGCCCGTCGTGATACGCCCAAATACGATCTGCAGGACACGCGTGTCAGCCGCGACATCATGGCCGTGGTGAATGATCCGGAAATCGATATCGTTGTTGAAGTGATTGGTGGCACCACTACGGCGCGTGAAGTGGTGATGCAGGCCATCAATAATGGCAAGCATGTGGTCACCGCCAACAAGGCCCTGCTTGCCGAATTCGGCAATGAAATTTTTGCCGCTGCTGAAAAGAAGGGCGTGTATGTCGCCTTTGAAGCTGCGGTTGCCGGTGGCGTGCCCATCATCAAGGTGCTGCGCGAAGGCCTGGCGGCCAATCGTATCGAATGGCTGGCCGGCATCATCAATGGCACCGGCAATTTCATTCTCACGGAAATGCGCGAGAAGGGTCGTGATTTCCACGATGTGCTGAAAGAGGCGCAAGAGCTCGGCTATGCCGAAGCTGATCCGACTTTCGACGTGGAAGGCATTGATGCCGCCCACAAGCTTACCATCCTGGCTTCGCTGGCCTTTGGTGTGCCGCTGCAGTTCAAGAAGGCCTATACCGAAGGCATCACGCGTCTCACGCGTGAAGATGTGTCCTATGCCGAAGAGCTGGGTTTCCGCATCAAGCATCTGGGTGTGGCACGTCGTACCCATAACGGTATCGAGTTGCGCGTGCATCCCACGCTGATTCCGGCCGAGCGACTGATTGCCAATGTAAATGGTGTGAAGAATGCCGTGCTGGTGCAGTCGCAGCCGGTAGGCGCCACGCTGTATTACGGTTCGGGTGCTGGTGCTGGTCCTACAGCCTCTGCTGTGGTGGCGGATATCGTTGATGTGGTGCGTGCGCTGTCGGCAGAAAACGCCAAGTTCGTGCCGCATCTGGCCTTCCAGCCCAATGCCATTGCCGATACCCCCATCCTGCCCATGGATGAGGTGGTGACTTCGTATTATCTGCGCCTCACCGCCAATGACCGTCCGGGTGTGCTGGCCGATGTCACGCGCATTCTTTCCGAGCGCGGCATCAGCATTGAAGCGATTCTGCAGAAGCCTGCCCATGAAGCCGGTTCCGTGCCTGTCATCCTCCTCACGAAACCCGTGAAGGAAAAGGAAATGAACAGCGCGATTGCTTCGATTGAAGGGCTGGATGACATCATCGGCAAGGTGGTGCGTATCCGTCTCGAGAATCTCGACGCGTAAATTTTTCGTACAAGACTTTTTTAAAGAACACACTGTTTAAGAGAACGACCATGAGCTTCGGCAACCGCTACACCGGCCTGATCAACAAATACCGTGACCACCTGCCGGTCTCGGACGACACCCGCCTGATTTCTCTCGGCGAAGGCAATACACCGCTGATCAAGCTGCAGAATATTCCGAAGCTGCTCGGCAAGAATGTCGAAATCTATGTGAAATACGAAGGCCTGAACCCCACCGGCTCCTTCAAGGACCGTGGCATGACCATGGCCGTGACCAAGGCCGTCGAAGAGGGCAGCAAGGCCATCATCTGCGCCTCCACCGGTAATACGTCTGCTGCAGCTGCTGCTTATGCGGCACGTGCCGGTATCACGGCTTTCGTGCTGATTCCCGAAGGCAAGATCGCCATGGGCAAGCTGGCCCAGGCCATGATGTATGGCGCCATCACCCTGCAGATTCGTGGCAATTTCGATGAAGGTATGGAGCTGGTGAAGCAGGTGGCCGAGCACGCGCCTGTCACCATCGTGAATTCCATCAATCCCTATCGCCTGCAGGGCCAGAAGACCGCCGCGTTTGAAATCGTGGAAGAGCTGGGCTTTGCACCGGACTACCACTGCCTGCCCGTGGGCAATGCCGGCAATATCACCGCGCACTGGATGGGTTATACCGAATACCACGAGCGCGGCATCGTGAATAACCGCCCGAAAATGGTGGGTTACCAGGCCGCCGGCTCTGCACCTTTCATGCGTGGCGGCCCCGTCGCCAATCCGGAAACTGTCGCGACGGCCATCCGTATCGGCAATCCGCAGTCCTGGGACAAGGCCTGGGCCCTGCAGAAAGATTCCGGCGGCTGGTTCGATGAGCTCTCCGATGAAGAAATCCTGCAGGCCCAGCGTCTGCTGGCCATGCGCGAAGGCGTGTTCTGCGAGCCGGCCTCTGCCGCTTCGCTGGCCGGTGCCATGCGCGATGTGAAGAACGGCAAGATTCCCGAAGGTTCCAAGATCGTGTGCACGCTCACCGGCAATGGCCTGAAAGATCCGGACACCGCCATCAAGCAGTGTGCCGATGCCGTGCTCAAGACCATTGATGCCAAGCTGGACGATGTGAAGAGCGCCATTCTCTCGCAGATGGCCTGAGTCGCATCAGTGTGTTAAAAAAGCCCGTGCCCCGCACGGGCTTTTTCTTTTGCCTTTCGCTGTGCCCATGAAAAAAATCATACGTCCCCGCGTCCTGCCCGATGATGTGGCCCTGCTGCCCGGCCTGCATCCCGTGCTGGCGCGCCTTTATGCCCTGCGCGGCGTGACATCGCCTGCAGAGTTGGAGCGTGCGCTCAAGGGCCTGGCACCGGCCCAGTCCATGAAGGGAATGGAGGCCGCGCTGGATTTGCTGCAGCAGGCCCTGCGTGAAGACTGGCGCATTCTTGTCGTGGGCGATTTCGATGCCGATGGTGCCACCAGTACCGTGCTGGCTTTGCGTGTACTGCGTAAGTTCGGCGCTTTGCATGCCGATTATCTGGTTCCGAATCGCTTCGAATACGGCTATGGCCTGACGCCGGAAATTGTCGCGCTGGCGAGACAGGAAAAATCGCCGCAACTCATCATCACCGTGGACAACGGCATTTCCAGTATCGAGGGTGTGGCAGCGGCAAAAGCCGCTGGCATACGTGTGCTGGTCACGGATCACCATCTGCCGGGCGCCACGGTTCCGGATGCCGATGCCATCGTCAATCCCAACCAGCCCGGCTGCGAATTTCCCAGCAAGCATCTGGCCGGTGTGGGCGTGGTGTTTTATCTGCTTTCCAGTCTGCGTACCCGTTTGAAAAATGCCGGCTGGTTTGCCGAAAAGAATCTGCCGGAAGTATCACTGGCGGATTATCTGGATATTGTCGCGCTGGGTACGGTGGCCGATGTGGTGGCACTGGATGCGAATAACCGTGTGCTGGTGCATCAGGGTCTGGCACGTATACGCGCTGGCCGTTGTGTGCCGGGGATTACGGCGCTTTTGGCCGTCGCCGGCAAACAGCCGCAGCAGATAGTTGCCACCGATCTCGGCTTCCAGGTAGCTCCGCGTCTTAATGCCGCGGGGCGTCTGGATGATATGTCGCACGGTATTGAAACCTTGCTGACCGATTCCCCTGATCTGGCCGCGCAATATGCCAGCGAACTGGACGGCCTCAATCTTGATCGCCGCCAGATAGAAGCCGGCATGCAGCAGGAAGCGCTGGCCGCATTGAAGCAGCTGCAGATTTCTGCCGAGTCCTTGCCCTTCGCCTTCAGCCTGTTCGATGCGAACTGGCATCAGGGCGTGATCGGTATTCTTGCCGGCCGTATCAAGGACAGATTCCATAGGCCGGTAATTGCCTTTGCGCCGGCGAGTGATGATCGCAATCCGACCACGGCCGAACTCAAAGGCTCGGCCCGTTCCATTCCCGGGGTCCATATCCGTGATGTACTGGATCTGGTGGCGGCGAAAAATCCCGGCCTGATCACGCGCTTTGGCGGCCATGCCATGGCAGCGGGACTGTCCTTGCCGCTGGCGCACCTCGCGCGTTTTCGCGAAGCCTTCAATGCGGCGGTAAAGGCGGTGGCAGATCGCCATGATCTCGAGCCCGTGCTGCATTCGGATGGCGAGCTGCCGCCAGAGTGCTTTTCCGAAGGCTTTGCCGATCTCTTGCGTGAGGCCGGCCCCTGGGGACAGGCCTTCCCGGAGCCGCTTTTCCATGGCGAATTCCTCTGCCTGGACCAGCGCCTGCTCAAGGAAAAGCACATCAAGTTCAGCCTCTCTCATCCGGCCTCCAACCGGGTCTTTGATGCCATCGCCTTCAATGTCGACCGTGAGGTCTGGCCCAACCAGGCCCGGCGTGTGCGTCTGGCTTACCGGCTGGATATCAACGAGTTCCGTGGCTCGCGCTCCCTGCAGCTGCGCGTGGAGTATTTGGAGCTCCTGCAATAGGCCGGCCTTGCGCCCACAGGTACCGGGCGCCGGGGCTTTCCGCTACAATCCGCGCCTTTCCTGATACAGACCGCTTTTCCCCCATGGAAATCAATCCCTATCTGAACCGCATCAAAGACCTCTCCGAGCGCGCCACCTCGCTCCGGGGGTATCTTTGACTACGACCTGAAGAAAGAACGCCTCGAAGAGGTGATGCGCGAGCTGGAAGATCCCACGCTCTGGAATGACCCCGAAAAAGCCCAGGCCATAGGCCGTGAGCGCGCCGAACTCGAAGGCGTGGTGCTGACGCTGGATAAACTCGAGTCCGGCCTTGTCGATGCCAAGGACCTGCTGGACCTCGCCGTCGAGGAAGACGACGAAGGCACGCTGGGTGATGTCACCACCGAGCTCGACAGCCTGGAAAAGGCCGTGGCCGATCTTGAATTCCGTCGCATGTTCTCGGGCGAGATGGATGCCAATAATGCCTTTCTCGACATCCAGTCCGGTGCCGGTGGTACCGAGGCGCAGGATTGGGCCTCCATGCTGCAGCGCATGTATCTGCGCTGGATAGACCGTCACGGATTCAAGGGCGAAGTGCTGGAAGAGTCCGAAGGCGATGTGGCCGGCATCAAGTCCACCACGCTGCGTATCGAAGGCCCTTATGCCTACGGCTGGCTGCGTACCGAAACCGGTGTACACCGCCTCGTGCGCAAATCGCCGTTTGATTCCGGTAATCGTCGTCACACTTCTTTCGTGGGCGTCTTCGTCTCGCCGGAAGTGGACGACAATATCGAAATCGAAATCAACAAGTCGGATGTGCGTGAAGACACCTACCGTTCTTCCGGTGCCGGTGGTCAGCACGTTAATAAAACCGACTCGGCTGTGCGTCTGACGCATATTCCTACCAACACGGTAGTGGCGGTGCAGAACGAACGCTCCCAGCATGCCAACCGTGATCGTGCCTGGAAGCTCTTGCGTGCCAAGCTCTATGAGCTGGAAATGCAGAAGCGCAATGCGGCCAAGCAGGCGCTGGAAGAAACCAAGTCCGATGTGGGCTGGGGCAGCCAGATCCGGTCTTATGTGCTGGATCAGTCGCGCGTGAAAGACCTGCGCAGCAATATCGAAAACTCCAATCCCGGCGCCGTGCTGGACGGGGATATCGACGAGTTCATCCAGGCCTCCCTGAAAATGGGTCTGTAAGTTCACGCGAAGAACAGGCGTCTCCGTGAATGTAACGAATGCAGAGTGAGTGAAGAAAAATGAGCGAAGAGCAGAACAGCGAAAATCAGGTGGTAGACGTCAACAAGCTGATTGCCGAGCGCAAGCAGAAGCTGGGCGAGATACGCGCCAGCCAGAAAGTGGCCTTCCCCAATGATTTCAAACGTGATGCTGTTGCTGCTGATCTCGTGAAACAGTTCGGCGCGCTGGAGAACGATGTTCTCGAGAGTGACAAAAAGCATTTCGCCATTGCCGGCCGCATCCTGCTCAAGCGCATCATGGGCAAGGCCAGCTTCACTACCATCCAGGATATGTCGGGTCGTATCCAGCTCTATATTTCCAAGGAAGCCATAGGCGAAGAGACCTATAACGCTTTCAAGAAGTGGGATATGGGCGACATCGTTGGTGCGAAGGGCTATGTCTTCAAGACCAAGACCGGTGAGCTGTCCCTGCATGTGGAAGAGCTGCGCCTGCTGACCAAATCCCTGCGCCCGCTGCCGGACAAATTCCACGGCATTGCCGATCAGGAAATGAAGTATCGCCAGCGTTATGTGGACCTGATCGTCAGCGAAGACACCCGCCGTGCCTTCAAGACCCGCTCCAAGGTCATAGAAGGCATACGCCGCTTCATGCTGGGCCGTGATTTCATGGAAGTGGAAACGCCCATGATGCATGTGATTCCCGGTGGTGCTGCTGCCAAGCCTTTCAATACGCATCATAATGCGCTGGATATGCCGCTCTTTCTGCGTATCGCCCCCGAGCTTTATCTCAAGCGTCTGGTGGTGGGCGGCTTCGAGCGTGTATTCGAGATCAACCGCAACTTCCGCAATGAAGGTGTATCGGCGCGTCACAATCCCGAATTCACCATGATCGAGTTCTATATGGCTTACGCGGATTACCGCGACCTGATGGACCTCACCGAAGACATGCTGCGCACGCTGGCGCAGGATGTGCTCGGCAAGACCGATGTGGAATACCAGGGCGAGGTTTATGACTTCGGTGGTAAGTTCGAGCGTATTTCCATGGTGGATTCCATCCTGAAATACAATCCTGAGCTCAGCCGCGAACAGCTCTGGGATGTGGCTGCGGCCAGCGAAATCATACGCAGCAAGCTCAAGATGGAAGTCAAAAGCATCTGGGGCATAGGCAAGCTGCAGACCATCATTTTTGAAGAGACGGTGGAGACGCAGCTGCGCCAGCCGACTTTCATCACCGAATACCCGGCCGAGGTTTCGCCGCTGGCCCGTCGCAATGATGACAATCCCTTCATCACCGATCGCTTCGAGTTCTTTATCGGTGGTCGCGAGATTGCCAATGGTTTCTCCGAGCTCAATGATCCGGAAGACCAGGCCGAG
This sequence comes from Pedobacter sp., assembly GCA_031119295.1. GTDB lineage: Bacteria > Pseudomonadota > Gammaproteobacteria > Pseudomonadales > Moraxellaceae > UBA2031. The sequence continues at coordinate 13,219 of JAVHYE010000010.1, forward strand.
CGTTTCCTGCAGCAGGTAAAGGAAAAGGATGCCGGTGACGACGAAGCCATGCACTACGACGCCGATTATATCCGTGCCCTGGAATACGGCCTGCCGCCGACGGCAGGGCAGGGCATAGGCATAGATCGCCTGGTCATGCTCTTTGCCAATGCGCCCAGCATCCGTGACGTCATCCTCTTCCCGCATATGCGTCCGGAAAGCTGATTCGGGATTTGTTATTCCCGTTATGAAAAGGCAGCCGCAAGGCTGCCTTTTTTCTTGCCATGGCTATTTTCAAAGCCGGTCTTGCTGCGTTCACAATGATGGCGCATTCTCGGCCTTCGCCCGTCGGACCGGGCTGGCTGTCGCGCAGGTCAAGCCGCAGTCCTCAGGATTCTCTAGCATCGTCCCTTGCTGACTGGTTGCCGAGGAAAACAATAATGAAGGCCTCCCTGAAATCCCTGTTCTCTCCCTTGTTGCTGGGTCTTTCCCTGCTTGCCCTTACTGCGCAGGCGGGAACGAATGCCACGCTTAATGGTGTCAGTGTGGTGCTGCCCACGGCAGAAGAATTCCAGAAAGCCACCGGTATAGGCCCGCTGGAAAAGCCGCTCAATATCCGTGTCTGCATTTTTGATCCGGTGGGTGCCAACGGCCCCGGTGCACAATATGCCAAGGATCTCGTGCTGCAGGCGCGGCGCTGGAATGTCTTCCTGGATATACGCGCCTATACCGATGAACGTGTGGCGGCCGAAGATTTCAAGGCCGAGCAGTGTGATGCCGTGGCCCTGTCCACCTTCCGCGCCAAGCAGTTCAACAAATTCATCGGCAGCTTCGATTCCGTGGGTGCGCTGCAGAATTACGATCAGGTGAAGACGGCAGTGCGCCTCATCTACACCAATCCCAAGGTGGCGCCCATGCTGATCGACGGGCCTTACCAGGTGGGCGGCATCATTCCCATCGGTGCGGTTTATGTGATGGTGAATGACCGCAGCATAGATTCCATAGAAAAAGCAGCCGGCAAGAAGGTGGCGGTACTGGATTTCGACAAGTCACAGGCGCGACTGGTGCAGCAGCTGGGCGCACAGCCGGTGTCTTCGGATCTGTCGAATTTCTCCGGCAAGTTCAATAACGGCCAGGTCGATATCATTGCGGCACCGGCCATCGTTTTCCGTCCGCTGGAACTTTATCGTGGCCTGGGCGACAAGGGCGGCATCTATCGCCTGCCCCTGGCCATGATTTCCGGCTCCATCGTGTTCCGCCGAGAGAAATTCCTGAAAGAAGTGCCGGATCTGGATGACAAGCTGCAGAAGATACGCAACTTCGCCATCGGCTATCTGGATCAGGCCTATGCCCTGATTGATTCGGTGGAGAAGGATATTCCCCAGCGCTACTGGATGGATCTCAGCGATGCCGACAAGGAAAAATACTTCCGCATGATGCGTGAAGCCCGCCTGCAGCTCACTGCCGAAGGCGTATACGATCCGCGCATGATGGCGATGCTGAAAAAAGTGCGTTGCCGGCACAATCCTTCCAGCTTCGAGTGCACGCTCAAGGACGAATAAGCGCACTGGGCTGAAGGAAAAAAGAAAAAGGCGATGGTTTCCACCATCGCCTTTTTTGTTTCACCCGTATGCGCAATAACAGGGAAATTTTCTCAGGTCTGAATTTCGGGTTTGGATATCAGGTCTTGATGCCCAGGCGCTGGTAAACAAAATTCAGCAACCAGATCGGACCGACCAGCAGGAATTGCACATCCTTGAAAAAGGAGGGCTTTTTGCCTTCCACCTTGTGGCCGTAGAACTGGCCTATCCAGGCGGCGACGAAAAGGGCGATGGAAACCCAGAGGATATGGGGAATGGCATGTATGGCCGCCAGCATGATGGCGGTGAGCAGGATCATGCCGGCTGCCAGGGACAGGGACAGCGGGATGTAGAAAGCCAGCGCCGCGATGAGGGCGCCGTAGGCTGCCCAGGGGTGCAGGGCATAGAGCATGCCGACCACACTGAAATAGATGACGGGGACACAGATCCAGTGAATGTTCTTGTTCACCGGGTTTTGATGCGACTCGCTGTATTCGTCCAGCCAGACGTTCAGGGTTTTCATGGGCTATCTCCCAGCACTTCTTGTTATGCCGCCAACCATGCCCGCCTGCGATCGGAAAATCAAGTACGTTAGTGCCAATTAGCCTTGCCCGGCGACAACAGGTTTGGCGGGATAGGTCCGTGGATGGCCTGCTTTGTCTCCTGTGAGCCTGCCGCTTGCAGGCATGCTAGTCGCAAGGCCAATCAGCCTGAGCGTTAGTGCCATGATGACAAAAACGGCTCGCCGCTAAGATGCCCCTACAACAAGACTGTGTGAAACAGCTTATGCCTCTTCTCAAGGACTGCCTCAATCCCACGCCCACGCTGGCTGATACCGGCATGTCGGCGGCCGAGCTGGCGGCACTGGCCGCTGATCGCATGCTGCTGTTTTCCCTGCCACCACGGGATATTTCCGTGCCTGCGCGTGGCGGCATGCGGACCTACAAGGCAGCCGTTTTTCGCGGCAGTGCACTCGTGCTGCCGGTGGCGGCAGATGCGCTGCGCCGCCATCTGCGCAATTACGCGGCCTATGCGGCGCATGTGCCGAATACGGAAAAGGTGGAGGTGCTGACGGCTGAGGGGCCCAGCACGCTGGTGGAATACCGCCATGTTTTCAAACTTTCCATGATGTCGGTGGGCATACGCCTGCAGTTGCAGCACCAGCATGAACCGGATGGTTCGCTGTCTGCCGTTCTCGTGGAAGGCGATGCCGATGCTGCCGTGAGCCGCTGGCAGATCGTGGCCCTGGATGCCGGGCGCAGCCTGGTGGTGTTTTTCAACTGGGCGGACATTGCCAGCATCAATATGCTGATAAACATGCTGCTCAAGGCGCAGCCGGACATGGCCGTGGCCGCGCCTTACGGAGCGGCTTTCGTCGCCATGGAGGCGCTGCGTCTGGCCTTCCTGCCGCAGGAGGCCGTGCCCTCATCCGAGCATTTGCCGCAGCAGCCTTGCGTGCCGCCTTTTCCTGCCGTGACGGAGCACCCCCTGCTGGAGCGTTTGTCGGCGGCAGGCCCGGTAGCCTTTGTGGATTCCGGGCAATGGCTCAATCGTGATGGCGGTGCCCAGCGTCAGCGTTTTGTGGCGGTGGGCGCGGCCGTGGAAAGCGAAGTGGAGCCGGCCTTCCGTCACTCCCTGCGTTTTGACAGCTATCCCGAATTTTTTCCGCTGGCGCAAAAAGCTGTCAGTCGTCCGCGCAGTGAAGGTTTTGCCGTGGACTGGCAGGTGGGTATAGGACTGGGATTCTTCTTTGTCGGCGTGCATTACCGCCTGGCCTACCAGCAGAAAGCGGAGCATGCGCTGGGTTTTCATCTGGAAGAGGGCGATCTTGCCCATATCGACGGCGAGTGGCGCTGGCAGGCGCTGGGCAAGGGCAATGCCCTGGGCGCCCTCACCATCAGCAACCATATCGGGGCAGAGGCGCCGCTGGTGCTGCGTTTTGCCCGCCAGTTTCCCTATCACGACATTCTTGCCGGCCTCTATATGGGGCTCACCGGCTTGCCGCGCATGTCGCGCTGGCTGGCCTGCCAGGACGGGCCGGATACACCCGGCAAAACACCGCTGCCGGCAGCGGCAACAACAGGCGCTACTCGTCCCGCCCGCCGCCTGCACTGAAGGGCAATGACACATGGCACGCAGCCCCGGTGCCATCCGTCATTGTTTGCATCAGCGGCGTCAATACACTGCCCCCTATAAACCAGAGGGGCAGTCATCATGAGCAAAACAGCGAAAAGCAGAGACCTCAGCGTCGCCGATCTGATACGCCGCGAAATCGATATTTATCGCAGCTGGCGCTGCCATGAAGACAAGGTCTTCAGCATCTGGTTCATGGCCGTACAACGCTGGCAGGTGGAGCAGCTCACGCTGCGCCATGGCCAGTTCCTGCTGGATGCACGCTACGCACCGGTAACGCGCTTTTTCCTGGACGATATGTATGGTCTGGACCTGCATCGTCTGGCCGAGGAAGTGGAGCGTGCCTTGCCGCTGGCATCGCGCATCCTGCCCGATGTGGTGCTGCGTACGGCGGCGGTGGCACTGGAGTTGAATTCCATCACCGGCATGCTGGACCAGCGCATGGCGGAAATCATTTTCGAGGAAGAAGGCGCCAGTGTGATCACGCTGGAAAATTATGCCGAGGCCTATCGTCGTGCGTCGTCGCGTGAGGAGCGGCATCTGCAGATGGCCCTGCTCAATGAATTGGGGATGGGACTGGACCGTTATGTGCGCTCACGTGTGATTTATGCCACTTTCAAGTTTGCGCATCGCCCGGCACATGCGGCAGGATTGGGCGGGCTTTATGATTTTCTGGGCCGCGGTTTTGCGGCCATGAAGCCCATGGGTTCGGCAGTGGATTACATCAATGTCTTCACCGAAGCCGAGCACCATGTGGTAGATAATCTTTTTGACCACAATGTAAATCCGTTCAATGTCATCGTGCCCTCTCTTGCTTACCAGGAGGCTGTGCACTAAACCGGAGAGCCTGCGCATTGCCGACGATGTCTGCTGCTGAAGTATCGCTGCTGGCCCGTGCCGGCCTCCGGGCACTGGAGGATGCTGCGGTTCCGGTATCGTCCGTGCTCGCCATGCAGGGACGCATGCTGGCAGATCTGCCCGAGGCGGAGCGCAATGATGCAGCGGTGCAGCAGGCGTTCTGGGAGGCGCTGCAGCTGGTGACGGCCGAGGCGGATACCGGCCTCTGGCTCAGCCAGTTCCTGCCCAGCTTGCGGGGCCATGTCATTGAATATTTCTTCACCAGCAGCCGCACCTTTGGTGGTGCCCTGCTGCGTACCCTGGCCTATCAGAAACTGCTCAGCAGCACCCTGTCTTTGCGTCTCGTGATGACGGCCAGCGAGTGCTATCTGCTGGATGAAGCTGAACAACCGCGCCTGCGTCACTCTGCCGAATGTTTTGCCGGTGGTGCCATCCGTTTCCTGCGTGATGTCAGCGACGGCAAATTCCAGCCGCAGCGCCTGCAGTTCCGCCATGAAAGCGGGGCCAGCGCCGAGCGCTATCTGTCTGTTTATGGCTGTCCGGTGGAACTGGGGGCGGCCGAAACCCGCCTGTATTTTGATGCCGCCTTGCTGGGCCATGAGGCCTGGCATGCAGATCTTTCCCTGCAGCCGCGTCATGAAAAAATTGCGGAAGAAAAGCTGGAAGAAATCAGCCGGCGTGAGTTGGTGGATACCGTGCGGCGCGCCATCAGCCAATCGCTGGAAGGCGGGGACTTCGGTATTGATGCCATTGCCGAGCGTTTGGGGCTGACTCGGCGGCGCTTGCAACTGGAGCTGGCGGCGGTGGAAACCAGCTACAACGACATTCTCGAAGGTTATCGCCAGAATCTGGCCGAGAGCCTGCTGCAAACCACGCAGAGCATTGAAGAGATTGCCTATCTCGTGGGCTTTTCTGATCCCAGTGCGTTTTATCGCGCTTTCCGGCGCTGGACGGGCATGACGCCTTTACGTTATCGCGACCGTTATCGCGATCAGCTGGTGGATGCCGAAGCCGGGCCCTGAATCAGGGCGCGAAATCGGCAGCGGGCTCGATCACGCCGGTGAATTTTTCGGCCTGCCGTTTCGGGTCGGCAATCATGCGCTTGAGATTGGCCAGGGTGCGCAGCGGCGATTCCTGGATGAGCATGTTCACGGCCCAGTCCGGCAGATTGCCGCCGGGATCGACATGGCCGCCCATCACGACTTTGACTTTGCCATTGCCCTGCGGAATGAAGGTCCAGTCATTGCGGATATTGTTGCGTATGTATTTCGGATTGACCGGCACTATCCCTTCCACGCTCTGGCTGCGCAGCGAAATCGTGAGGCTTTGCGGGTCCTGCTGCCAGCGTCCGGACAGTACGGCATCGCGGTCCTGCAGCGGCCAGGGCATATCGGTTTCGATAAGCAGGATGTATTCGTGCTTCACGTCATCGCGGCGTACGGCGACAACACGGCGTGTGCCATCCAGCCATTGTGGCGCGGCATCCAGATCATAAAAAAGATTGAGCAGGGCCGAGAGCGTGGAGCTCACGGTGGTTTCGGCCTTGAACTCCACAAAGGGAGAGCCGGCCACCGGACGCTTCCAGACCTTGATGCCGTTCTTGTTGCCTGCTGCCTGCCAGTTTGCTTCGGCATGGCTGCTCATCGGCATCAGGCCGATAAAGAAAGCCAGCAGCAGGGTAAAAAACGTGGCGGGCATGCAGTACTCCGGTAATGCTTTTTTCTGTTCTTTTTCTGAGTGCGCAGTCTAGCGGTCTGCTGCGGCACAGGCATTGTCCGCGGGCACCGGCTTTCTGTGCCGGGAGTTACTGCTTCACTTGCCGCCTTGCAGGATGGCATTGAAGGATTCGTGCATGCTGGACGGGTATTCACCCTGGCTGAAATCAGTAATTTCATTCCAGCGCGACGCCACTGCTTCCGGGCTGAAGCCACTGCTTTCGCCAAAGCGCGCCCCCAGTGCCCGCTCCCAGCGTATCTTGCTGATATAGCCGGCACCCACTTCGAATACGCCCTTGGTTTCCGTGCAACTTTCATGGCAGAGCCAGGCCACGAGCGGGCTCACGGCCTCCGGTTTCAGGCGGGCCAGCACTTCCGGCGGCATGATGGTTTCCGTCATGCGCGAAGCGGCAATGGGCGCAATGGTATTTACATGTATGCCTTTGCTTTTGCCTTCTTCGGCAAGACAGGCGGCAAAACCCACCAGCCCCATTTTGGCAGCGCCGTAATTGGTCTGGCCGAAATTGCCGTAAATGCCGGCGGCGGAAGAAGTCATGATGATGCGGCCATAGCCTTTCTCGCGCATGACGGGCCAGGCCGCATGAGTGACGCGCATGGCACCGCTGAGATGCACTTTATGCACGAGATCCCAGTCGGCGGTGTTCATCTTGGCAAAGCTCACATCGCGCAGGATGCCGGCATTGTTGATGACGATGTCCACCGTGCCGAAAGCATCCAGTGCGGTTTTGACGATTGCCTCGCCGTTTTCCACGGAGTCGTAATTCGCGACCGCTACACCGCCTGCAGCGCGGATTTCATCCACCACCACATCGGCTGCACGATGGCCGCCGCCACCATCGCCATGCATGCCGCCACCCAGATCGTTCACCACCACTTTCGCGCCGCGCGAGGCCAGCAAGAGGGCATGCTGGCGACCGAGTCCGCCGCCGGCACCGGTGACGATGGCGATACGGCCGTCAAAGCCCAGCTTTGTGGCGGGTGCGGACATGGTGAAACTCCCGGGTCATGAAAGGGCCTGCATGCTACTGCGGCATCCGGCCGATTTCACGCGCAGGGCTTCATCTTTACGACGCAGTTTTCTTCAGGCTGACCAATAGCACGCCACTCAACACCAGCACGGTGCCCAGTCCCTGCAACCAGCTCAGGGTCTCGCCCAGCACGGCATAACCCAGATACAGCGTGGATACCGGGCCTATGGCACCAATCAGTGCCGCCTGACTGGCGCCGATACGACGTATGCCATTGGTGAGCAGGGTGGCGGGCAGCACGGTGCAGACAATCGCGAGTATCAGCCCCAGTCCGAAAATGCGCGGGCTGACCAGAAGGGCCGAGAACGGATTGGCAATCAGGAAGTGCACCACGCAGCACAGGCAGGAAATGCTGAGCACGATGCCGGTAAAACGGTTGGCCCCTATGCGCGCAATCATTTCGCCCGAGCCCACGAGATAAATCGCATAGGTAATGGCGCTGCCAAACACCAGCAGCATGCCGAGACCGAGATGAGCGGAGGGATGCTGCACATCCTGCCAGACCACCAGCGCCATGCCGGCATAGCAGATGGCCACTGCAAGCCAGGTCAGGCGTGATGCCGGCCGTTTCAGCACAAACACCGTAATCAGCACGGTGATGGTGGGATAAAGGAAGAGCACCAGACGCTCGAGGCCGGCGCTGATGTATTGCAGGCCCATGAAGTCCAGCAGGGAGGCCATGTAATAGCCGCCGAAGCCCAGGGCAAACAGCTTGAGCCAGTCACTCCGGTGCATGGTGATGGGGGCTTCGTGCTTTTCCGCCAGCCAGGCCATGGCGAGAAAGAAGGGCAGGGACAGCAGCATGCGGTAGGTGAGCAGGGTGACAGCGTCCACGCTCTCCTGATAGGCCAGCTTCACGAAGATGGACTTGGTGGAGAAGAGCACGGCGGAAAGCAGCACCAGCAGTATGCCGGTCAGGGTCTGGCGAGAGGTCATGAGGCGGGTCGGGCCACGCAAATGTCACAAGATGCGTCAATGCTAGCGCGAAGTGCCCACTGGATAGCGCCTTGCCGGAGAAAAATTGCCAGTGCTGGCAGGCACTTGCGCTCTTGTCGGACAAGGGGGTTAACCCGGTGCAACAAAAAAGTGCCCGCAACTGAAAAATGGCGGAATTTGACCGCCGGGTACTCACATTGCCCGTAACGCTGCATTACAATCGCCGGCCTTTGCGCGTCCTGCGCGCAGCCGTGTCCGGGCAGGTTCAGAGAATTTGCCGTCAGGATGTCTCCTTAATTACCGAACAGCCAAGGTGAGGGTTGACCATGCAAATCGGGATTCCAGCCGAAATCCTGGCGGGCGAAACGCGCGTAGCCGCGACACCGGAAACGGTGAAAAAATTCGCAGCGCTGGGTTACAAGCTGGTCGTGCAGAGCGGAGCGGGTCTCGCTGCCAGCTGCACTGACAAGGCCTATGAAGAAGCCGGTGCCACCATTGCCGCCACTGCTGCCGACACGGTGAAAGATGCCGATGTCGTGTTCAAGGTGGCTGCTCCCACTAGCGATGAAGTAGCGAACTACAAGCAGGGAGCCATCGTGCTTGCTGCGTTTGCTCCGCATCTCAACACGCACTTTGATGCTTATGCGGCCAAGGGCCTGACCTGTGTGGCGCTGGAGCTGATTCCGCGTATCACACGTGCACAGAGCTCCGACATCCTGTCTTCGCAGGCTTCGCTCGCCGGTTACAAGGCCGTGCTGCTCGCTGCCAACGAATACTCCGGCATGTTCCCCATGATGATGACCGCTGCCGGCACCATCAAACCTGCGCGCACCGTGATTCTCGGTGTGGGCGTGGCCGGCCTGCAGGCCATTGCTACTGCCAAGCGTCTGGGTGCCGTGGTGGAAGCTTCCGACATGCGTCCGGCTGCCAAAGAGCAGGTGGAATCGCTGGGTGGCAAGTGGCTGGACGTGCCCATGTCCGATGAAGAAAAGGCCAAGGCCTTGGGTACGGGCGGTTACGCCTGGACTCCTTCACCGGAATACGTGCGCGACCAGGCCGTGATCGTCGACAAGGCCGTGTCTGCCGCCAATATCGTCATCACTACTGCCCAGATCCCCGGCCGCAAGGCTCCGGTGCTGATCAAGGCCGAGACTGTTGCCAAGATGAAGGCGGGTGCCGTCATCATCGATATGGCTGTGTCTTCCGGCGGTAACGTCGAAGGCTCCAAGCTGGATGAAATCGTGCTCACCCCGAATGGCGTGAAGATTGTCGGCATCGGCAATATTCCGGCCACGGTGGCAACGGAAGCGTCTGCGCTTTATGCCCGCAACATCCTCAATTTCCTCCAGCCCCAGCACGACAAGGAATCGCAGAGCTTGAAGCTCAATCGCGAGGACGAAATGGTCAAGCCGACGCTTATCGTCGACAACGGCCAAGTGCTGTACAAGAAGCCTTAAGGAGCGATAGCGATGAACGAAAATATCGCCCAGGTTGCCACCCAGGCAGCCGATGTCGTGCAGCACGCTGCCGCCGTGCCTTTCGTTAACGTCTTCACCGTGTTCGTGCTCGCGATTTTTGTGGGCTACTACGTGGTGTGGAGCGTGACGCCAGCCCTGCACACACCGCTGATGGCGGTGACCAATGCGCTGTCCGGCATCATCGTCGTCGGCGCCATGCTGCAGACTGTGTATTTCAATGGCGAAATCAACGCGACCACCGTGCTCGGTGCCGTTGCGGTGTTTCTGGCATGCATCAACATCTTCGGTGGCTTTGCCGTGACCGGACGCATGTTGGACATGTTCAAGAAAAAGAAGAAGTAAGGAGCCTATAGATGGAAAACCTCGCGCAATACGCGGATTGGGCCTATCTGATTGGCGCCGTCCTCTTCATTCTCGCTCTGCGTGGCCTGTCTTCGCCGGCGTCTGCCATCATGGGCAACCGCTACGGCATGATAGGCATGGCGCTCGCCGTCGCTGCCACCTTCGTGCTGATTGCCAGCCTCAAGGGTGGTAACGGTTTCGAACTGAAACCCGCTTATGGCCTGATTCTTGGCGCCATGGTGCTGGGTGCCATCATCGGCATCTATCGCGCCAAGACCGTGCCGATGACGCAGATGCCGGAAACGGTTGCCCTGATGCACTCGCTGGTGGGTCTCTCTGCCGTGCTGATTGCCATTGCGGCCGTGCTGAATCACTCCTCCTCGCATGATGCCATTCACCGCTTCGAGCTCTTCGTGGGCTGCTTCGTCGGTGCCATCACCTTCACCGCTTCCGTGTTTGCTTACGGCAAGCTGGCGGCGAAGAAGTGGGCCAAGTCGCTGAAAGGTGGTTGGGTCAAGCCGGTGCAGATCATTCTGGCGCTGGGCATGCTGGCCTTCGGTGGCGCTTATTTCGCCACGGAAAGCATGAACTACTTCTACGCGATGACGGCTTGTGCGCTGGTGCTGGGCTATTTCTGGATCGGTCCCATCGGCGGTGGCGACATGCCCGTCGTGGTGTCCCTGCTGAACTCCTTCTCGGGTTGGGCAGCGGCCGGTATCGGTTTCACCCTGAACAACTCCATGCTGATCATTGCAGGTTCCTTGGTGGGTTCTTCCGGTGCGATTCTGTCGTACGTGATGTGCCGCGCCATGAACCGTTCGCTGTTCAATGTGCTCTTCGGTGGTTTCGGTGCTGCTGCCGCCGGTGCTGATGACAGCGGCGAGAAGAAGGAAAAGAACTACAAGGCTGGTTCGCCTGACGATGCTGCCTTCATGATGAGCAATGCCGATTCCGTGGTCATAGTGCCCGGTTACGGTCTGGCCCAGGCCCGTGCACAGAATGCCGTGAAAGAACTCGGCGATCTGCTGAAAGAGAAGGGCGTGAAGGTGAGCTACGCGATTCACCCGGTGGCAGGTCGTATGCCCGGCCACATGAACGTGCTGCTGGCCGAAGCCGACGTGCCTTATGAAGACGTGAAGGAAATGGACGAAATCAATTCCGATTTCGCCGCGACCGACGTGGTCCTCATCATCGGTGCCAACGACGTGGTGAACCCTGCTGCCAAGAACGATCCGAGCTCGCCGATTTACGGCATGCCGATTCTCGAAGCACAGCGCGCCCGTACCGTGATGGTGATCAAGCGTTCGATGAACCCGGGTTATGCCGGTCTCGACAACGACATCTTCTACATGGACAAGACCATGATGATTTTCGGCGACGCCAAGAAAGTGGCCGAAGATATCCTCAAGGGTCTGAGCGGCGGCGGTCACTGAGACTGCAGTCTGCTCCAGCAAAAAGCCGCGCATCTGCGCGGCTTTTTGTTTTCCGGATTCTGTGTTTTTGCGTGCGTTCAGGCGGGCTCGGTTAGCAGGGCCGTCAGGCGCCTGACCACAGGCAGCACCAGCAGCAGTACCGGAAAAGCCACTATCCAGGACAGCAGCCAGGCACTGGGCCAGAGATGCAGGAAGTCACCGGAGAAGCCGGTGCTGCGCAGGATGCTGATGGCAGAAACCACACAGGTCATGAAAATGGATAAGAGCAAAGGCATGACCAGACCCGCATAGCGGGCGGGAATTTTGCGCAGGGCCATGAAGGACTCCAGGAAGTAATGGGCAGCAGTAATGAACAGCAGGTTTTTGTCAGGCAGCTATTTTGCCGGAATGCGCTGTCCGGCGCTTGGCTTGTAACACATCCCGGGACAGAATCGGGCTCCTGTTGCACACAAGCAAAACGAGCGGCCATAAGCCGCCTCTTCTATCTGTCATAGCACGGAGATGACCATGGCTTTCACTACCTACGATGCATCCATTCCCGCTTTCCGCCAGATTCTGAAAAGCCTGTCGCGTCTGCTCGACAAGGCCGAAGCCCATGCCGCTGAAAAGGGTGTGGATGTGAGCACACTGCTGGGTGCCAAGCTGGCTCCGGACATGTTTGATTTCACCCGCCAGCTGCAGATCGCCACTGACCACGCCAAGGGCGCGGCTGGCCGTCTGGCTGGAGTGGATATTCCCAAGTTTGAAGACAATGAAAAGTCGGTGGCTGATCTCAAGGCCCGTATCCAGAAGACCCTGGACTTCATCGCTTCCGTGCAGCCCGAACAGTTTGCCGGCGCCGAAGATCGCGAGATCAAGCTGGTCTTCCCCTGGGCGACTTATGATTTCACCGGCCGCAGCTATCTCATGCACTACGCCCTGCCCAATTTCTATTTCCACGCCACCACGGCTTACGACATCCTGCGCAGCCAGGATGTGGCCATAGGAAAGATGGACTTTTTGGGTAAATAGCCAAGATGGATTTTCTGGGTAAATAAGTTTTCCCGTCAGGGTGCCGGCATCGGCGCCCTGACGTGCTACCCTGCCTACAGGCGTCTGTTCTGGCGCCTCCTTCCATTGTCCCGCATTGCCCTGTTCCTGGTGTCGTGCCTGCTCAATCCGATTGACTGGTCTGACTTGCCGAGAATGCGATGCCGGATGCAGATCCTTCCTATTTCGTTAAAACCGAAACCATTGCCTTGCCGGGTGGTGCGCTCGAGATTCGTTCGCTGCTGGATCGCCAGCAATTTTCGGATCCGCATGACGAGGCCTTGGCTGCCGGCATTTCATCATCGGCCTGGCCGCTGTTCGGTCTGGTCTGGCCTTCGGGGCTGATGCTGGCGGCTGAAATGCAGACGCACGACATTGCCGGTCTGCGCGTTCTCGAGATCGGCTGTGGTCTGGGGCTGGCCAGCCTGGTGGTGCATCGCCGCTGTGGCGACATTACGGCGAGTGACAGCCATCCGCTGGCTGAAGATTTTCTTGTCCACAATCTGGGACTGAACCTGCTGCTGCCCATGAAATACGAGACAGGTAACTGGGGGCGTGAAAATCCGGGCCTGGGTCTGTTCGACATCATCATGGGTAGTGATCTCCTTTATGACCGTGACCAGCCGGCTGTTCTGGCGGCCTTCATTGATCGCCATGGCAGTGCGGCCGTCGAAGTGCTGATTGTTGATCCTGATCGCGGCAACCGCAGCAGTTTCAACCGGCATATGAGGGAGCTGGGCTTTGCTCACAAGGAAACCCGGCTGCACAGTCTTCCTTGTGGTGGTGGACCTTATAAAGGGCGTTTGCTGACCTATCACCGTGAAAATGAGCTGGCGCCGGCCTGATTGTTTTTTTGTGTAGTGACTGGGTTGGAAATTGCACCGACCGGCCCGTCTCCCTGCATTTTTCATCTAGATTCGCTCTGGGTCCTGAGGTCCGGAGTGAGTCATGAACAGAGTTTTTCTGGTTTTCACGCTGCTTGTCTTGCTGGTATTCGGTGTACAGGCCAGAGCGGCCAATACCGATCTGGCAGGGCACTATGTCTATGTGCCGGAGCGTAGTGCTTCAGTGGATCAGGCGGTAGAAAAGACAGTGGCTGAAGTGAATTTCGTACTGCGTCCCATTGCCCGTTCGCGTTTGAATAAAACCAATCAGCCTTATCAGAACATCACGCTGGGAGTTTCTGGCGGCAAGGCCAGCATCACGACCGACAAGCGTGCTCCCATTGTGGCGCCGGTGGATGGCAAGCCCATCAAATGGAAGCGTGAAGATGGCGAGATCATGGATCTCAGCATGCAATGGCAGGGCAAGGGCCTGCAGGAAACCATTGCGGCCGATGACGGCAAGCGTGTGAACCTTTTCGAGCTTTCGCCGGATGGCAACGAGCTGCGCATGCTGGTGACAGTGAGCAGCAAACGCTTGCCCAAGCCTTTGGTGTATACGCTGGTTTATCAGCGGCAATAGCTATTGTTTCGCAATGAAAACGCCCGCTGATGCGGGCGTTTTCATTGGTGTCATTTCGGGCACGCCCCCCGCAAACAGAGGGAGTAAAACTACGAATGGTTGCCTGTGAAAGCAGCGTGCTAGCTTCCTGCTGCCATGGTATGGCGCCATGCAGGGATATGATTCAAGTGATAAGGAGGTTTCATGAAAAGCTATTTTCTGAAAGGGGCTGAGAACGATCACGGGCCTTTTACCGTTGCACAGATAAAAGACATGAATGTGTCACCCAGTACGCTGGTGCAGCTTAAAGGCGAGGAGGACTGGTTGCCTGCTGAGTGTCATCAGGAGCTGGAGCAGGCGCACAGCCCGGAGGTGCGCATGCTGGCCGGCATGTACTGGGGCCCCTTCAAACGTGATGGCATCGTGCGTCCGGGCGTGCGGCAATATTCTTCCATCCTGTGGGGCATTCCTTTTGGCCAGTCATGGGAAAATGCCTGCGCCAATATGCCGGCCACCATCAACGGGATTTATTTTCCGCGTCCCAGCCGCTGCAAGAATACCGGCAGCAATATGTGGGGTGAGTTTGATGTACCGGAATCAGCGAATGCTCTGGTGTTTGTGAACAAGAGTATTCCGGCTCAGCTTGGGCATATCGGCTGGGGTTTCCAGCTGGCAGATGGCAGCTATTGCTATGGCTCCAAGGAAATTGCCGGTGCCCTCGCCATACTGCCAGGCCAGCCCAACGGTGTTTTCATCAAAAGGGGCTCATTCGAAGCCATGCTGCAGGACATGCGCGGCGGCGGGCATAACGGCAACAACCACCCGATTTTTTCCTATTCCGCCTATAAGCATGTGTTCATCCCCCGAGGCAATCCTGGCGCAGCGGCGGCCTTTGCTGAAGCCAGTAAGGGGGATGGTTATGCTTTGCTGGCAAACAACTGTATGGACAATGCCTTTCGCGTGATGATTGCCTATGGCATTCGCGATGATGTCATTCCCAATCCTTCCCTGAATCCGGGGCAGTGGATTCCCAACAACTGGTTTGCTGCCATCAAGGGGCAAGAGCACGGTCTCTGATGCCGATGCGCTGAATGGAAAAGGCCCGCATTATGCGGGCCTTTTCCATTTCATCAGGACTTATTTCACCTGCATGCCGGGCTCGGCACCATCATCCGGCGTCAGCAGGAAGATATCCGTACCACCGGGGCCGGCAGCCAGCACCATACCTTCGGAGAGGCCGAACTTCATCTTGCGCGGGGCCAGATTGGCCACCATCACGGTCTTGCGGCCGATAAGCTTTTCCGGATCAGGATAGGCGCTCTTGATGCCGGAAAACACATTGCGTGTCTTGCCTTCGCCCACATCCAGGGTGAGTTGCAGCAGCTTGTTGGCGCCTTCCACATGCTGGGCATTGACGATGGTGGCTACGCGCAAATCCACTTTCACAAAATCATCGATGCTGATTTCAGCAGCAAGCGGCTCAACAGCAGTGGCCGTCGGAGCGGCGGGAGCTGCGCTTTGGGTGGCGACCAGATTTTCTTTTGAAGCTTCTACCATGGCGTCGACTTTCTCTTTTTCCACGCGCGTCATCAGCGGCGTGAAAGCATTGATGGTGTGATTAAGCAGCAGTTGCTGGCGGGCATCCCAGGCTAGCGTTTCCACATTCAGGAAGGCGCGGCTGGCTTCTGCAGTTTGCGGCAGGATGGGTGCAAGATAAGTGATGAGCTGGCGGAAGAGGTTGAGGCCCACCGAGCACACGGCATGCACTTCGGCTTCTTTACCGGCTTCCTTGGCGAGGGCCCAGGGCTTTTTCTCGTCGATATACTGGTTGGCGCGATCGGCCAGCGCCATGATTTCGCGCACGGCACGACCGAAGTCGCGGTTTTCATAATGCGTGGCAATGCTATCGCCGGCAGTAATGAAATCCTGCAACAGGGCGGGCTCGGCGCATTCAGCGCTTAACTGGTTATCGAACTTCTTGGCGATAAAGCCGGCGCAGCGGCTGGCGATATTCACCACCTTGCCGACCAGATCAGAGTTCACGCGCAGCTGGAAGTCTTCGAGGTTGAGGTCGATGTCTTCCACCGTGGCAGAGAGCTTGGCGGCAAAGTAGTAACGCAGATATTCCGGATTCAGCTGCTCCAGATAGCTGCGGGCCTTGATGAAGGTGCCGCGCGACTTGGACATCTTCTGGCCGTTCACGGTAAGGAAGCCGTGGGCAAAAATCGCCGAAGGCTTGCGGTAGCCCGCGCCTTCCAGCATCGCCGGCCAGAACAGGGCGTGGAAATACACGATGTCCTTGCCGATGAAGTGGTAAAGCTCGGTGTCGCTGCCTTTTGCCCAAGCGGCTTTCCAATCCAGGTCGTTCTTTTCACAGTAATTGCGCCAGCTGGCGATATAGCCGATAGGCGCGTCCACCCAGACATAGAAATACTTGCCGGGCGCATCCGGAATCTCGAAACCGAAATAGGGTGCATCGCGCGAGATGTCCCAGTCATTGAGACCGGCTTCAAACCATTCATCCAGCTTGTTGGCCATTTCGCTTTGCAGGCGACCGGATTTTTCACGGTCCTGCAGGAAGTCGGCGAAATCCGGCAGCTTGAAGAAATAATGCTCGGACTCTTTCATCACCGGCGTGGCGCCGGAAATGGTGGAGTAGGGGTTCTTGAGCTCGGTGGCGGCATAGGTGGCGCCGCAGACTTCGCAGGAGTCACCGTACTGGTCTTTGGCACTGCACTTGGGGCATTCGCCCTTGATGAAGCGGTCGGCCAGGAACATCTGCTTTTCCGGATCGAAAAGCTGGCGTATGGGGCGGGTGGCGATATGGCCGGCCTCGCGGTTCTTCACATAGATTTCGGCAGACAGCTCGCGGTTTTCTTCGGAATGCGTGGAGTGGTAATTGTCGAAACGGATATGGAAGTCGGCAAAGTCGCGCTCGTGATCAGCCTTCACCGTGGCAATCTGCTGTTCGGGGCTCACGCCATTCTGCTCGGCTTTCAGCATGATGGCCGTGCCGTGGGCATCGTCGGCACAGACATAATGCACTGCATGGCCACGGGACTTCTGGAAGCGCACCCAGATATCGGTCTGTATGTATTCCACCAGATGGCCCAGATGTATGGGGCCGTTGGCATAGGGCAGGGCGCTGGTGACGAGAATGCGGCGTGGGGTGTTGCTCATGTCGAAAAATCGCAAGCTTGAGAAAGGGCGTAAATATACCTGAAAACGGGAGGCGACCCGACCGCAAATTCAGCGTTGGCAGCCCTGCTGCTCTATGCCCGTCCCCCCCGCCCGGGCTACGATACGGCCCCGTTTCTGATCTTGCCGAGACCTTGCTGTGAGCCAAGCCCCAACCGATGCCGCCGTGAAATCTGCCCTGGGAGCCGTGACGGACCCCTTGCTGGGCAAGACGCTGGCTGATCTGGGCTGGCTGGCCCGTGTGGTCCTGCAGGGTGATGACACCGTATTGCTGGATCTGGCGCCTGCCTATGCCGGTGCTTCGGAAGAATTGCGTCCCTTATTGCTGGCCGCACTGGCTCCCTTGGGCATACAGCAGTTGGGTATGCGCGAGCTGCCCAATATTCCGCGTGTGCAAGCGCAGGGCGGTCTGCCCGGCATGGAGCGCGTGAAGAACATCATTGCCGTGGCCTCCGGTAAAGGCGGCGTGGGCAAATCCACTACCGCCGTGAATCTGGCCTTGGCCCTGGCCGCTGAAGGCGCCCGTGTCGGTATTCTGGATGCCGATATCTACGGCCCCAGCCAGCCCACCATGCTGGGCGTGCCGGCCGGCACCAAGCCCGGTGTGCGCGACAATGCCTGGTTTGTGCCGCTGGTGGCGCATGGCATCGAGCTCATGTCGATTGGTCTTTTGCTGGATGGCGACAATACGCCCGTGGTCTGGCGTGGTCCCAAAGCCACCGGCGCGCTGCTGCAGTTGCTGCAGCAAACGCAGTGGACCGATCTCGATTTCCTCATCATCGACATGCCGCCGGGTACCGGCGACATACAGCTCACGCTGGCGCAGAAAGTGCCGGTAGCGGGTGCAGTCATCGTCACCACGCCGCAGGACATTGCCCTGCTGGATGCCAAGAAAGGCATAGAAATGTTCCGCAAGGTGGAAATTCCCGTGCTGGGCGTGGTGGAAAACATGGCCCTGCATATCTGCACGAATTGCGGCCATGCCGAGCATGTTTTCGGTCAGGGCGGTGGCGAGCGTATGGCGCGTGATTACCAGACCGAGCTGCTGGGTTCGCTGCCGCTGGATCGTCGTATCTGTGATGAGGCCGATCATGGCCGACCCACGGTGGTGGCGGATCCATCAGGTCAGATTGCCGGCATTTATCGCCAGATTGCACGTCATGTTGGTGCCGCTGTTGCCAAGGCGGCGACGGTGCCGGCAAAGAATATTCCGAATATTGTTTTTGAATGATGGTTTGAACGGGGAGCGACAATGAGCATCAAGGCGGACAAGTGGATACGTCGCATGGCGGAACAGCACGGCATGATCGAGCCTTTCGAGCCGGGCCAGGTACGCACGGCCAATGGCGGCAAGATCATTTCCTATGGTGTGTCCAGCTATGGTTATGACGTGCGCTGCTCGAATGAATTCAAGGTCTTCACCAATGTCTATTCAGCCACGGTGGACCCGAAAGCGTTTGATGAAAAAAGCTTTGTCGATATCACTTCCGATGTCTGCATCATTCCGCCCAATTCCTTTGCGCTGGCCCGCACCGTGGAATATTTCCGCATTCCGCGCAGTGTGCTGACG
>JAVHYE010000011.1:0-18893 GCA_031119295.1 Pedobacter sp.
TCTGAAGCGGCTGCTGAAGGAGAAATGCCCATGGATGTGCTGCGTGAACTGCCGGAAACGGCCTTCCTGTTCAATAGCTTCATGGGCACGCCAGTCTGGTTCTGGCTCTTTTTCCTTGTCATTGTCGTCACCCTGCTGGTGATAGATCTCGGCATACTCAATCGCGATCATCACGAAATCAGCGTCAGCAACAGCCTGTGGTTGTCGGCTTTCTATATGTTCATCGCCTTCTGTTTTGGCGCTTGGATATGGTGGGAGTCGGGCAGTGCACGGGCCATGGAGTACTACACGGGTTATCTCGTGGAGCTCTCGCTCTCCATGGACAATCTTTTTGTCATGGCGCTGGTGTTTTCCTTTTTCGGTATCCCACGCAGCCATCAGCATGATGTGCTGTTCTGGGGCATCATCGGCGTCATCGTTTTCCGCGCCATCATGATTGCCCTGGGGGCGGTGCTTATCCACCGTTTCGAATGGATTCTTTACGTCTTCGGTGCCTTTCTGGTTTTTACCGGCATCAAGATGCTGCTCAGCAAGGAAGACGACAAGCCCGATCTGGAAAACAACAAGGCCATACAGTTCCTGCGCCGCCATTTGCGTATCACCACTGATCTGCATGGCCATCATTTCTTTGTGCGCCGGCCGGTGCCAGGGCATGCAAAGCCCCTGCTGTTTGCCACGCCGCTGTTTCTCGCCCTGATCGTCATTGAAGCGGCTGATCTGGTTTTTGCCGTGGACAGTGTGCCGGCGGTTTTTGCGGTCACCACCGATACCTTTATTGTCTACACCTCCAATATCTTTGCCGTGCTGGGCCTGCGTTCCCTGTATTTTGCCCTGGCGGCCATGCTGCACCGCTTCATCTATCTGCAGGTAGCGCTGGCCGTGGTGCTGGTCTTCATAGGCAGCAAGGTTTTCCTGGCCAATCTGGTGGGCAAGATTCCGCCAGCACTCTCGCTATCGGTCACGCTGGCCATACTGGCCGCCGGCATCATCTTTTCCCTGCTGCGCACACGCGATGAGAAAGAGCTGCCCTGACGTTTTGTGCTGAATCCTGAATGCAAAAGAGCGGGCCATGGCCCGCTCTTTTTATTGGAGAGTGCCTGCTTATTGCGCTGTCTGTGAGTTCAGCCACTCCACCATTTTCTGTGCGGCCAAGGGCCAGCTTTTTTCTTCCGTGAAGCTGGCGTGGCAGCCACCGGGAATCACATAGAGCGTGCCGCGATTGCCTATGGCCGCCATGATTTCCTCGCTGGACGAGAGGGGGATGAGATCATCCTTGTCGCCGTGAATGATGAGCACGGGCGCATTGATACGGCCCAGTCCTTTTTCAATCAGCGGCTGTGAATCGCTCATGGCGGTGAGGTAGGAAGCCGGTAGCCAGTTGTGACTGACGTAGGGGTCTTTCAGGTAGCGCTCCTGCGTCACCGGCGAACATATCGCGGCGCGTATGCCGGGATCGGAAGGCAGTGTGGGCCAGGAGGGCAGTACCGAGCCGAAGACGCCGCCGCCCCAGAGGGCGAATTCGGTGAGGAAGCCGGGGCCGCGAAGGCCACCCAGGCCGGGATTGGGCTTGTAGCCGGGGTCGGCCAGGATGAGGCCTTTCACGCGCAGGGCATTGTCGATTTCGCCGCGCAGCAAGACAGTGCCGCCCAGGCTTTCGCCGGCGGCAAAGAGCGGCACGCCGGGATAACGCGAGCGCAGGGTATTCAGGGTGGCGGCCACATCACGCACGTAGTCGTCATGTGATTTCACATAGCCCTTTTCCCCCAGGCCCTGCGAGCGTCCCCAGCCCTGCAGGTCGAGGCCGTAGGCGCCATAACCCGCCTTCACCAGCGCCTCCGCCAGCGGCGCATACAGGCCGCTGTGTTCGGTGGTGCCGTGTATCAGCAGGACGATGGCGCGCGGCTTCTGGTTCGCCGGCAGCCAGGTCTGACCGAAGAGCGTGGTTTCGCTGATGGGCCCGGGCAGGGTTTCTTCGCTGTGGCTCACGCCTGCGGCCGGGGTGTAGGGAATGGGTTTGAGAGCGCTACTGCAGGCCGGCAAAAAGCAGGCGGCCAGCAGGGGAAGAAGAAGGCGATAGAGGCGCATTGGGTTCTTGTTCTCGTGGCGAGCCGCAGGAGTAGAGACGGCGCCGGCATTATCGGGAGGCCTTGCTTGCCGGGGAATGGCCGCAGTGCTCAGCAGGCTTGGCGTGGGTGTTCACTTACCTGAAGCGTCTTGTGGTATAAGCCATCGCCGGAAGAGAGACCTTCCGGTCAGCGATTTCCTGAAATCCGGGCTTGCCAACTAGACGGTCGGTCTACTAGATTCGCTGCCATGACAAGGCCAACCGACATTGCACCCAGCCACCGTGATCCTCGCCATGACACGCGTGAGCACCTGCTTGCCACGGGCGAGGCGGTGATACGCGGCAAGGGTTTTGCGGCCGTGGGCCTGGCCGAAATCCTGGCCGAGGCCGGTGTGCCCAAGGGCTCCTTCTACCACTACTTCAAATCCAAGGAAGCCTTCGGCGCCGACATGTTGCAGCGCTATTTCCGGGATTACGGCCAGCAGGTGCATCAGTTGCTGGGACGGCCAAGCGGTACGGCCCGCGAACGCCTGCTGGATTACTACCGGCGCTGGGCCAGCCATGAGGCCGGCAACTGCCAGCAGGCCTGTCTCGCCGTGAAACTCTCCGGTGAAGTGGCCGACCTTTCAGAACCCATGCGTGAAGTGCTGGCCGATGGCATGCGCCGCGTCGAGCTGTATCTGGCCGAGACCATACGCAAGGGGCAGGTCGAAGGTTCCCTGCATGCGGAGCTGGATGCGGACACGCTGGCGCCTGCGCTTTACACGCTTTGGGTGGGCGCGGAATTGCTGGCCAAGGTGCAGCGTTCTGCGCGGCCCCTGCAACAGGCGCTGCAACAGACCGAGCTGATGTTGCGCCCGGCCTGAATATTTTTTGCTGCTGCAATTGCTGCGGCAGTGTGTAAGCGAATCACGAATGGCCTTGGCCATTTTTTTGAAACCGGAGCTAGACGATTGGTCTAGTTCGTCCTAACAGAGCAGTAAGGAGTCATCTCATGTCCGGCAAATTGTTCACGTCTTTCAAGAGTGGTGCTTTCACTTTTCCCAATCGCGTCATCATGGCGCCGCTCACGCGTATGCGCGCCACGCCGCCGGGTGATGTGCCCAATGAGTTGATGCAGACCTATTACGTACAGCGCGCCAGTGCTGGTCTCATCATTGCCGAAGCCACGCAGATTTCACCGCAGGGCAAGGGCTATATGGATACCCCGGGCATCTACTCTGCCGAGCAGGTACAGGGCTGGAAGAAAATCACCGATGCCGTGCACGTCGCCGGTGGTCATATCGCCCTGCAGCTCTGGCATGTGGGCCGTGTTTCCCATCACAGCCTGCAGCCGAACCAGCAGCTGCCGGTTTCGGCTTCCGCCATTCCCTACCAGAACCGCACCACGGTGCGCGGTGAAGACGGCAAACCCCAGCGTGTGGATTGCGACACCCCGCGTGCGCTCGAAACGGCCGAGATTCCCGGTATCGTCGAAGACTACCGTCGCGCGACGGTGAATGCTCGTGAAGCCGGTTTCGATATGGTGGAAGTGCATGCGGCTCATGGTTATTTGCTGCACCAGTTCCAGGCCACGGAAAGCAACAAGCGCGAAGATGCTTACGGCGGCTCGCTGGAAAACCGTGCCCGCTTTACGCTGGAAGCCATAGATGCCGCGATTGCCGGCTGGGATGCCCAGCATGTAGGCGTGCGTATTTCCCCGCTGGGTACTTTCAACGGCCTCAATGATTCCGATGGCCTGGAAATGGGCCTGTATCTTGCCCGTGAATTTGCCAAGCGCGGCATTGCCTATCTGCATCTCTCCGAGCCGGACTGGGCCGGTGGCCCTGCACACACGGATGAATTCCGTCAGGCTCTGCGCGAGGCTTTCCCGGGCACCATCATAGGCGCCGGCAATTACACGACTGAAAAAGCGGAAACCCTGCTGGAAAAGGGCTTCATTGATGCCGCCGCGTTTGGTCGTCCCTTTATTGCCAATCCGGATCTGCCGGTGCGTTTGAAGAAGGGGGCAGAGCTGAATCAGGTGGTGTCGGCCACGCTTTATGGTGGCGGTGCCGAGGGCTATACGGATTATCCCGCTCTCGCCTGATCCGTTTTCCATGGCAATAAAAAAGCCGGCATTAGCCGGCTTTTTTATTGGGGCTAGGATTCTCAGCGTTTTGCACGCAGCTCATGATGGCGAGTGAAATATTCGCGCAGGATGCCGCGTAAGCGATCAGCACCCGGGTGGCCCCAGTCGCGTTGCAGTTCACCAGCCAGACCAATCACGGAAATCGGTGTGGCGCCGGCCTGTAGCATGCGCTGTATGGCGGCCTCATGGGCCGCCACGCTGACGCCACCTATGGCATCTACCACCACATAGACTTCAAAGCCTTCCTTCAGGGCATCCAGCACGGGAAAAGCCACGCAGATTTCCGTCCACAGACCGGCGAAGATGATTTTCTTGCGACCGGTTTTCACGATGGCGTCGCGGAACTCCGGGTCTTCCCAGGAATTCATGGTGGTGCGGTCGATTTCCGGAATGCCGGGCAGGGCTTCGCGCAGTTCCGGATTGGTGCCGGACATGCCGTGCTTCACATAGACCGTGCTCAGTACCACCGGCAGTTCGAAGGCTGTGGCCACACGCCCCAGCATGGTGACATTGAGCAGCAGCTCGTCATGCGGTGCAGAATGCACGCCGGCATATTGCTCGGGCTGATAGTCGATAAAGGTGATGACAGCGTTTTGTGCTGTCAGCAGATGATCCTTGAGCGGATCACGAATGGGAGTAGCGCCGGCCATGATGCCTCCTTGGGAAATACTTCAGAAAAACCGTGTCAGGAAAATAACACTCAGCCTTCACAGCCGCAGCTTATATCGCCGCCAGCACCAGTTGAGGTGGGATGACCGTCACGCTTCCACCAGTCGAGGCCACCCATGAGCTCTTTCACACGAAAGCCGAGTCTGGTCATGGCCAGTGCCCCCTTGGTGGATGCATTGCAGCCTATGCCGTCGCAGTAGGTGACTACGAGGGCGGACTTATCCAGAGCCGCCGTGCTGTCGGCACTCATCTGGCGATGCGGGAGATTGATGGCGCCGGGAATATGTTCAGCGGCAAAGGCCGCGGCTGAACGTGCATCAATCACGATGAGGTTTTCGCCGGCTTCAAGGGCGACTTTCAGATCCCAGGAGTCGGTCTCAAAGGCGAGCTTGTCCTGGTAATGGCGGAGCTGGTCTTGCATGGAGAGTCCTTCGCGTGACGGGAGAAAGAGGGCGCTTCTTGCACCACGCTCCGCTTATCACATTCCCTGAAGGTTTTGTCACGCCTTGCCGGGAGCAGGACGCAGGCGGCGTGTGTTGACGAATTCCGTGGCGCGGGCACGCAGCTGGCCGCAACCGCCTTCCACATCCTGGCCAGCGCTATTGCGCACCTTGGTGAGTACGCCGCGGCTATTGAGATGGCGCACGATTTCCACGATGCGTTCACCTTCGGGGCGCTGGTAGTCATCACCTTCCATGCTGTTGAAGGGGATGACATTCAATACGGCGTATTTGCCCTTGAGCAAGGGGACAAGAGCATCGAGTTCATCGTCGCCGTCATTCACGTCCTTGAGCAGGGTCCATTGCACCTGTATGGGATAGCCCGTCAGTCGGGCATAGCTTTCACCCAGTTCCAGCAGTTCTGCCGGGGCAATTTTCGGTGCCTTGGGTAAAAGGTATTCGCGCAAATCCTGTTTGGTGGTGTGCAGGGAAAGTGCCAGCGCGGGTTTGACGCGCAGCGTGGGCAGGCTTTCAAAAACGCGCATATCGCCCACGGTGGAAAACACCAGATTCTTGTGACCGATATTTCCATCCGTGCCCAGCAGGTCTATGGCTTCCAGCACGTTTTCCAGATTGTGGGCGGGCTCGCCCATGCCCATGAACACGACTTTCTTCACATGCCGGCGCCGCCGTGCCTGTACCACCTGCGCCACGATTTCCAGGCTGCTGACCTGACGCAGCAGGCCACTTTTTCCCGTCATGCAGAAACGGCAACCGACGGCACAACCCACTTGCGTAGAAACGCACACGCCATCGCGTGGCAGGAGCACGCTCTCCACCATCTGGCCGTCATTAAGGCTGACCAGCAAACGTGCGGAGCTGTCGTCACCGGGATGCTCCGAGCGCACACGCGCCAGATCATCCAGCTCCGCCGCAAGTTGCGGCAGGCCGTGGCGTAGTGACAGCGGCAGCACATTTTCCGAAGCCTGACGCTTGGTGCCGCTATCCAGCGGCTTGCCGGCCAGCCAGGCGCGCAGCACCGCGTCCCGGTGTACGGGACGGGCGCCGAGAGCGGCGAGGCGTTGGTGCAGGTCAGTGAGGCGCATGGGGCGCGGATGCTAGCACCGGCCTGCATGCGCTGCCACGCAGGCCGGATGGCCAGTCAGTGCTCATTGGCCGGGAGGGGCATTACGAATGATGCTCAGGCGGACTTTGCCCTTGAGGACGCTGGCAATGCTGGCAACAGCGGCAGCCGGACTTTGCGTGCGGGTATCCAGGGCAAAGGAAAGTGCCGCCGGCTCAGAGGAGATACGTATGCTGCCGGGATCTATGCCCCTGGTGCTGGCGACAGCCTGACGAAGTTTTTCCGGGGCAATGCGGTCCTGGACATCACAAAACACGACAGTGCGTTTTTGTGCATGGGCTTTTTGCACAGCATCGTAGTCATAGGTGGCGGCCATCTTGTCTTCTATGCAGGCCCCGCAAGCCAATGCCGTCATGGGTGCCAGCAAGAGCAGCACAGAAAAACCGGCACGGAAAAAATGCTTCATGACGAACTCCTCTGAGTGCTCCCGGCGGCTATTGCCGCCGGGAGAGACAGCTCAGTGCTGGTGTTCTGCCTTCACATTGGCATCGGCCCATTTGAAGTAGGCGATGTATTGCTGCACTTCCTTGTCAGAAAGTCCCTGATTGGGCATGGGGACTTTGTATTTCTCCAGCATGGCTTTGGCATCGGCATCCGTCTTCAGCATTTCTTCCGGGTTTTTCAGCCAGCGAGTCAGCCAGGCGGTATTGCGTGTTTTGGTGACACCCAGAAGATCCGGTCCCATCTTGTCGCCTTTGCCGATGGAATGGCAGGCCAGACATTTGGATTCAAAATCCAGTTTGCCTTGTTGGGCCAACGCATCGGTGGGGATGGCGGTGGCCGGAATATTGTGATGCTCGGGATCGGCCGTGGATGTGGCCGAGCCGTCACCGACACGGATATGACCAAGCGCGCCTTGCGAGGCATTGGCAAACTGGTGGTCCACCATCACATACGTGCCTTTTTCCGGCAGGATGAATTCCACAATGGCGGAGTTGGAGGCACCGAGCAGGACAGTTTGTGAGCCGCGCAGCTGATTATCAGGATTTCCCTCCAGCCAGACGCGATCAAAAATGGTGCCCACGACATGGAAGCTGGAGGTATTGGAGGGGCCGACATTGAGCACGAAAAGACGCACGCGCTCACCCGGTTTGGCCTGCAGTGGTGAGTCGACGAAGCCGTTGTACTTGCCATTGAAAACTGTATAGCTGGGGGCTTTCTTGCGCATGCTGTCACTGTCCAGCACATGCAGAGGCACACCATCGACGCTGCGCTTTTGCGGATCGGGCTTGGTGTAGAACTCGCTTTGTACGATGGCGTATTCGTGATCCACCTTGGTGGGGTAGCCGCCCTTGGGCTCCACAATCACCATGCCGTACATGCCCGAGGAAATATGCTCCAGCACCATGGGCGTGCCGCAGTGATACATGTAAACGCCGGGATAATTAGGCGTGAATTCGAAAACTATCGTCTGGCCCGGGGCCACGGAGCGGTATTTGTCCGTGGGTGACACCATGGCAGCGTGAAAGTCCATGGAGTGCATCATGGGTGCCGCTGTCATGCGCACACCGGGCACGGCTTCATCCGAGCGATTGCTCATGCTGAATTTTATGCGGTCACCCACACGCGCACGCACCACGGGCCCGGGCACGGTATCGCCAAAAGTCCAGGCGCTGAATTTCACGCCGGGTGCGAGATCAATGATCTTGTGGGTGGTGTCCAGGCGTATTTCCTTGACCGGATCTGGCGACAGCGGTTTCACCTCGGCGGTCATGCTGAGGGCATTGCCGCTGGCAAACGGGCCGGTGTGGCGCTCATTCGTGATGACGGCAGGCTTGGGGCTGAGATCCATTTTCGAGATGTCGTAGGGATCTTCTGCCTTGGTTTCATGCGCAGGTTTGCTGCAGGCGGCCAGCAGCAGGCTGGCAAAAAAAGTGATGCTGACAACAAGTTTCCGGGCTGACATGAATCCTTCCCCCTTTGCGGTTCCCTGGGGCGGCATCTTGCATACCGCTGGTTTGGCCCGGAAACGTTAGCATGCAAATCCTGAAACTGCCTCGCGCCGGAGGGTGCCGTGGGCTGGGTTCAGGGATGCAGGATCATTGCAGGGTAGAGAGGACCGAACTGATCTGGTTCAGGTTCACGGCAAGGCCGGTCATCTGGCCTAGCGAGCCACGCGCACCGACATGGATGCCGACCACTTCACCGCTTTCATTGATCACAGGAGCGCCGCTGGTGGCCTGAAGACTGATGCCGCCACCTTCATAGGCAAATTCCAGCAGGCCGGCCTTATTGCCGGTCACGGTTCCTTTGTGCATCAGGCCGCTGCGGCTATCTCCCAGTAATTGCGCGACCAGATAAACCGTGTCGCCGGGTTTGGGCGAGCTTTTGGCCAGCTTCATGGCAAAGGGCTGCGTGTCTTTCAGGGGGAGAGCGGCGATATCACGGTTATTGCCGTGGCGCGAAAAAGATTGTGCATCGCGCAGGGCCAGTGCGCTGCCGCTGCTGATCTTGCGGCTGTTGCGCGCCAGCGTACTGCAATCGGCACCGCTTACCTGATTGGGCATGCTCTGCCAGGGAATATCTTGCGGCATGCCACCATCCGGCCCGAACAGATGCTGTGCCGTGACCAGCAGGGCTTTGGCGTTGCGCGTGGGATAGTCCAGCACAAAGGCCGTGCCAGCGCGGTAATTGCCGCCGCTGGTATGGAACTCGGGACGGCAGATGGATTGGCCGTCACGTATGGAGTCCAGGGAGGAAATGCTTTTGGCCTGCAGATTGGCCGTCAGGTCCTTGGCCGTGCTCTTGCTGTCGCAGGGTTCGTCCCGGAATTCGGTTTTGCCACTGCTGCTGGTGCACTGGAAGATTTGCGCATGGCAGGGAGCAGCAAGCACCAGAGCCAGGAGCAGAAAAGATTTCTTCATTTTTTTCTCCGGCCGGCGACATTCAGGCGAAGGAAAGGGACAGATTTACGATGCTGCATATCTCATCACGGTTTTGTGACATGCAAAAGCATGGCGCTTTCCGCTCGGCAGGCCCTGACGGCTACTCGTCCCAGGCGCCCGTACCTATCTGCAGCAAGACCTCATACCGGGCCCGGGTGGTGTAGTTGATGATCACGCCGGCACCGCAGCGCACGGTGAGTTCTCGGTCATCCTCGATGATGGACAGCATGATGTCGGCGATGGAGCGAGCGGCTGCCACTTCAGCATAGAGATACAGGGTTTCGCCATTGGGAAGCTGTAGAGGCTGGTCCGGCTCCAGGGAGTGGAAGTTTTCTCGGTTGGCGGGAATGGCGATAAACCGGTCCGGAATATCGTCCTGGAACATGATGCGGATATGCGTGAGGCTGTTTTCCATGGCGTGCCTCAGCTGATGCTTTGCCGCAGCTGGAAAACATTGCCTTCGGGATCATGGCCGTCGCAGGCGCGAAAGCCGCGAGCCTCCCATTCTTTTGCCGCTGCATTCAATTCGCCACCCAGCAACGCCGCCGCTTTTCTGGCTGCGGCGAGGCTCTCCACCGGAAAGAAAAGCTTGATGGGCGTGTCTTCGCGTCGGGCAGGCGGGGATGAAATATGGATGCTGCGGGCGATGTGCGTGGGAATGCCGTGTATCACGAGTTGCAGATGCGCAGACTCCAGCACGATATGGTCAGGCTCGGCATGGGTGCGGGTGAGTACAAGCAGGTTTTCATAAAAGCGGGCCAGTACATTGATGTCTTTGGAGAAAATGACGGCGCCGGCCTGGGCTTGATAAGACATTGTCGTCAGGGTCCTCAGAAAGTGATTTTCACGGAAGTGGCCGTGCGCTTGGCCTCGCCGTGATACACCGCCTCGATATTATTGCCATCGGGGTCCAGCACGAAGGCGGCGTAATAACCGGGATGATAAGGCCGCTCACCGGGTGCGCCGTTGTCATTGCCGCCGCTTGCCAGAGCCGCTTCATAGAAGGCGTCAACGGTGGCGCGATCTTTTGCCTGGAAGGCGAGGTGATGACGACCGGTCAGATGTCCCTGTGCGGCCACACTGTCTGCGCTGGAAATGAAAAGCTCATCTGCCCAGAAAAATCCCGGGCCTTCGCCGCCTACCGGGATGTCCAGGCTTTTCAGTGCCGCTTCATAGAATTTCCGTGCGGCCTCAAGGTCCCTGACCACCAGCTGGATGTGGTCTATCAGACGTCCGCGATGCAACTCCATGGTTTCCATTTTCTGCTCCTGCAACGTCCTGCCGGCCTCAGTAGGCCTCATCAATGAAACGGAAGTTGTGCTCGACCGGCGTGTAGTTGCCGGGCTTCTGGCGCCGCGGCAGCTTTATCTTTTCGCGCGGCAGCTCTTCATAGGGAATCTGTTTCAGCAGATGACGGATGATGTTGAGACGGCCGCGGCGGGTATCATCCGTCCGGGCCACATGCCAGGGAGCGAAATCGGTATCGGTGGCCTTGAACATGGCGTCGCGGGCCCGTGAATAATCATACCAGCGGCTATAGGACAGCAGGTCCATGGGCGAGAGCTTCCAGATCTTGCGGCCATCATCGATACGATCCTTGAGGCGCTGTGTCTGTTCGGCTTCGCTGACTTCCAGCCAGTACTTGATCAGGATGATGCCGGCATCCACCAGGGCTTTTTCAAAGGCTGGTGTTTGTTCCAGAAAGCGCTGTGTTTGCTCTTCCGTGCAAAATCCCATGACGCGCTCAACCCCGGCGCGGTTGTACCAGCTGCGGTCAAAGATGGCGATTTCGCCCCCGGCCGGCAGGTGGCGGATATAGCGCTGCATATACATCTGGCTTTTTTCGCGCTCGGTCGGCGAGGGCAGGGCAACAACGCGGAAGATGCGGGAGCTGACTCGCTCGGTAATGGCCTTGATGGTGCCGCCCTTGCCGGCGGTATCACGGCCTTCGAACACGATGCAGACTTTGAGCTGCTTGTGCACCACCCACTGCTGCAACTTGACCAGTTCGACATGCAGCTTCTTGAGCTCAGCCTCGTAATCGCTGCGCTTCATGGGCTCAACAGTGGTGCTGCCAGAATTTTCCTTGGCCTTTTTCATGATGAGCTCCTAGCTCTTGTTGGCGTTATCCAACGCCTTCTGCGTGACCTCTGCGTAAAGCGAACCGAGCTTGCCGATAAGCTGGCTGAATTCGGGATGGCGACTCAGCAGGGAGCGTGAGTTATTGGCTTCTGCGAACACATGCTCAAGAAAGCTCAATTCGATTTCGTTAAGGCATTCACCACGGTCTACTTGTGCCTTCATTTCGAGCAGACGTGGAAGACGCTCATTATTAAGACGGTCCAGCATGGCCTGAATGGTGCCCGTTTCATCTTCATGACTCATGGTTTTCCCCTTCCTGTTTCTGGATGTCTGGCGGGCAATGCAGCGCGTCAGTAGGCATAGCCCATTTTCAGATACACGCCGTAATTGCTGTCTTTGCCCTGGGCATATTCCAGATTCATCACGATGCCTTCTTTGGGCTTGAGGATGTACTGCACCCCTGCGCCAAGAGCCGGATAAAGGTCTTCACTGTCGGAGCAGCTCTGGGCGCCGCCATAGGTACAGGCCAGGCCCAGGAAGAGGGTGGAGGTCCATTTGTCCCCCAGCCGCAGGCGCTCTTCCACTTCCAGTGAAGACATATAGTCACCGTTGTACTGGCCTATTTTGTAACCACGCAGTTGTACAGGGGCGCGTATCTGGGCGGGTGCATCATGCGTGACATGATTGAGCTGGCGCAGGGCGAGCACATTGCGATCACCATGCGGGAAGAAATAGCGGACATCGAAACGGTAAATATCAAAGTCGGAGTCGCCGGCCAGCTTTTCCCGGTAGGCCATATTGTTCAGGTTGATGACCATACCCTCGGTCGGCATGTTTTCATCGTTGCGTGAATCGTACTGGCCCACGAGGCCGAGACCACCGGATTTATAGGGGCGGATACCGACAATATCCATGATCTGGTCGTCAAAGGCGGTTTCGCCGTGAATGGCAAAGTTCTGGTAAATGCCTTGCGCCCCCAGAAAGAAATTGCCATGTGTGCGGTAGAGATAGCGCGAGATGAAAGAGCGCAGCTCGGTATTCGTTTGCAGGGGCACGCCGCTGCCGAGGTAGTCGCTGTAGTCGTTCTTGATATTGCCGTACATGAGGCCGGCCAGCAGGCGCTGCTGGTCTTCGTCAAATGAGGTGCGAGCAAAGCCGCCGGCTATGACGGAGTTGGTGCTGGTGTACTGGCCGGTGACGGCAAAAATGGAGGGCCGTGATTTTTCGTCAAAATAGTGCAGATAGCCGGCCATGGCGCCGGCAGAGGTGCCGAGCTTGGGATTGGATTGCAGCACGGGGATCAGCATCCAGGGCGATTTTTCCTGGAGCGATGCGGCACTTTCTGCAGGCGCCTCAGGCGTGGCCTTCGCCTCTGCTGAGAAGCCGGACTGGCTGCTGCAAGCCAGAGTCATGACCAGTGCTGCAGACTTCCATTTTCCTTGCACAAACCTCTCCTTGTTCCTGCCTGCCGTCTTGCGGCTGGAAATATGATCGCTCAGAAATCCAGGGCCAGATGCCAGGCGATCTTGCGTTCGGCCAATTGCACTAGCACGGCCTCGTATTCTTGCAGGTCTTCAAGGATGTCGGCGGTGTTTTGCAGCGCTTGCGGATGCTGCTGCAGATAATTCAGCAGTCCGCGTACCGAGGCCAGGCCTTCTTCGGCGCTAAACCATTCAGCATCCGGAAGGCTCTCATCTTCATCGAGATCTATGCCTTCGTCTTCCAGAAACTCGTCCAGCGCTTCCGGGTCCTGGCTGAGGAAGTCCAGCAGGGAACGGACACCGGCCGCCTCGCAGAGCTGATCGATGACGCCATCATCAAGATGGGCAAGGGCCTTGCCATTCACAAAGGTGTCGAGGTCTTCGGGTTCTTCCCGGGTAACGATGTAATAGGCGACGCTCATGATTTCCCCTGCCTGGATAAAAGGCTTCCCTTGATCTTATTCGGCCAGCCATTTCTGTATTTGTGCGATGACCCAGTCACCATCATCCAGCGTGAGATCGTGACCGGCGGAGGGATGCGACACCATGGGCCAGCGCCATGTGTCCGCAATGCGCGTGGAGCAGACCGGATTGACGAGGTGGTCGGCCAGGCTTTGCAGGATGAGCACATGCTCATGCGGGCGTGCGGCCGGAGCTTTATAGGTGCCGGCCGCAAAGAGCTGGCGCAGGCCGTTCATGCGGCTGGTGGGATGAGCGTCGGCATAGCCCACCCATTTCTGCGCCAGGGCTTCCTTGTCTTTATAAAGATTGGTGCTTATATCGAGGATGAGTTTTTCGCGCTCGACTTTGGAGTTGGAAATCAGGCTTTTGAAAATGTCGGGATAGTTTTCCGAGCGCAGGCGTTCGGTGAAGCTGCTCATGCCGCGCAGGGAAGTATTCATGAGCACGGCGCGTTCGATATCGCAGGGATAACGCTCCATCCATTCGATGGCGACCATGGCGCCCAGCGATAGCGCCAGCACGTGCACGGCGCCGCGCACCTGCTGCCGGTCCAGCTGTTCGCGTACGGACTCCACCATGTCGGCGACACTGCTGGGGCTTTCATGCTCCCAGAGATCACCATTGCCGGGCAGGTCCAGCAGGATGATGCGGGCATCGGGGAAAGCTTTCTGGAACTGGTTGGGAAAATCCTCCCAGTGCCGGTGCTGCCGTATGAGGCCGCGGAGAAATACCCAGACGGGCTTGCTCATGGTGCGCGCTCCGGAGGGCTGCCGGGCAGCCCTTTTATTGCATGGTCGCCACTGGCGGCCTTTTCATCATTTTGTGGTGTAGGTATACACCCCGTCCCAGTTGTCCGGGGGTGAAACCTCACGGAATTGTGCAATACGCTCCAGATAGAGGCGATACAGCGGGCGGTCATCCGCATTCAGCAGGGCCTTGAGTCGTTTCTCGGCGACATCCCACTCTTGACGACGGTAATGGCTGAGCACGCTTTCCCATTCATTGAGCTGGCTGAGCGTGGCGGCCGGCAGACCGGTGGTTTCGCCTACCGGCTCATAAATGGTCACGGGTTCCAGCTTGCCTTTCACACGCACACAGTCCAGCGGGCGATAACTGAAATCCGGCACGGCCTTGCGGGTGGATTCACTGACCACGATGGTCACGCCGTAATTCTTGGACAACCCTTCCAGGCGCGAGCCCAGATTCACGGCATCGCCCATCACCGTATAGGCCATACGGAATTCCGAACCCATATTGCCCACATTCATGGGGCCGGTATTGAGGCCTATGCCGATATTCAAGGCCGGCCAGCCACGGGCACGGAATTCCGTCTGCAGGGTAGCGAGGTCCGATTTCATTTCCATGGCAGTGAGCAGGGCGAGACGGGCGTGATTGGCGTCATGCACGGGAGCGCCCCAGAAGGCCATGATGGCGTCGCCCATGTATTTGTCGATGGTGCCGCGATGCTTGTGGATGAGGCGCGTCATGGCGGTGAGATAGGCGTTCATCAGCGCCGAGAGTTCGGTAGCGGAAAGGCCTTCGGAAATGCTGGTGAAATCGCGAACATCGGAAAACAGTACGGTGAGTTCGCGCGACTCGCCTTCGAGAGAAATCTTTTCCGGGTTTTTTGCCATCTCGTCCACGAGATCGGGCGGCACATACTGACCGAAGAGGCGGGTGATGGTGCGCTTGCCCTGGGTTTCAGAGAAAAAACCGAAGGCCATTATGTAGGTGAAGAGGATGGCCAGCAGCAAAAGTGGTGAGGCCAATGGCAGCACCATGCCGCTATTCCAGGCCAGCAGATTGAGGCCGATGACAAGGGCCGCCAGCACCAGTGTGATGCCCACTTGCAGGGGCGGCGTGAAGCGCGTGGTCACAAGCAATGTGACGAGAGCCACGGCAATCAAGAGCAGGATTTCCACGCCCAGCACCCAGGCCGGTTGCTGGCGCACCATGTCATCCAGAATGCCGGCGATGATATTGGCGTGCACTTCCACACCGGGATAGCTTTTTTCCAACGGTGTGGAGCGCAGATCCAGCAGGCCGGGCGCCGTGGTGCCGACGAGCACGATGCGGTCTTTCAGTTTTTCCGGCGCGATTTTCTTGTCCAGAATGTCGCTGATGGAGAAATATTCAAACGCTTCACCACTCTTGCCGCGCCAGGGAACGAGTACGGCTGAATGCTTGTCGGTGGGGATGAAGAGGCCGTGTTCACCTTCGCCCAGAGCCACGCCTTCTATCGCGCTATAGCCGCCGGATTGCGGGCGTACCAGCTGCACCGGCGGCGCGCCTAATGCCAAATGCACGGTGGCCAGGGCGAGAGAGGGATAAAGCTTGTTGTCGTAAAGCTGGAAGAGGGGAACGCGGCGGAAAATGCCGTCGGCATCCAGTTGCGGGTTGTCGAAGAAGCCGGTGATGCGTGCACTTTGTGTGAGGGCGTCGATATTGGCGGTATAGCTTTGCGGATGATGCAGATCGGCCATGGCGGCAGCGCCTTCGGCCGTGAGTGCCGCAAACGGGGGCGGCGGACTGTTGAGGTTTTCACCGCGTTTGCTGTTGAACACCATGCCCAGCACCACATTGCGGTCTTTCAGGCTACTGGCGAAGCGTTTGTCGTAATCCAGACTTTCCTGGCGCTGCTGCAGCTCGTTGATAAAAGCGCCATCGTTTTTCAGCGGGCCTTGTGCCAGCTCCTGCATCAGGGCGAGGCCGGAATTCTTTTCGCTTTCTGCAAACACCACGTCGTAGCCCACCACGCGCACCTGATAGTGCGTGAACAGGGTGTCCATGAAGCGCGCCAGCACATCGCGGCTCCAGGGCCAGCGGCCCAGTGTCTTCAGGCTTTTTTCATCGATGTCGGCAATTACCACGCGCTCGTCCATCGTGTTCGGCACGGTGGCGCGCACGCGCAGGTCGTAGGCCTGGCGTTCAAGGCCGTCCATGAGGCCCAGAGCGAGGATGGCATTGAGCAGGAAGGCCAGCAGGATGAGCAGGCCGAAAAAGAATCGGGGTTGTCCGCGAAGGCGCTGCAGCATTCCCTGCATGGTCTTGTCCTTTTCAGAGGGTCTTTAAAAACGTGTGGGCTGGGCACACGTTAAAAAGCGCCGCAGGGCGGCGCTTGGAATGTTGCTGTTTTCAGGCGGCGAGGCAAGGCCCCGCCAGGCCGCAAGCCCTTCCGGGTGTCAGTAACCGCGGCGCGGTGCGCTATAGCCCTGGGCGGCCGAGAAGGGGGGCGTGCGGCCCACCAGCGTCTCGATCAGCATCAGTTCTTCATCGGTGTGGTTTTTCATGGGCGCGGGCACGATGAGTTTGCCGCCTTCCGGATTGGCCAGGATGTAGCGCGGCGCGTCATGACGGTGCGAGACGATGTTTTCGGTCGCGCCGGGATTGGTAGCTGAAGCCAGCTGCACGGCACCGTAGCAGGTGCAGACATAGCTGCTGTCCGGATAGGACTCGCTGTAGACGCCGGTGCCGCGGATACCGATGGTGGCCGTGGTGGTGTTGATGGCGAGCTTCTTGCCGCCGGAGCGCTGGCCGAAGACCGAAAGTACCTTGCCGGTAAAGAGACGCATGGCATCGGCCAGGCTGTCCTGGCCGGAGAGTTGCAGGCGGCTGTTCTCGCGCAGGATGTGGGCGTCCTGGCCGACGGCGAAAATCACATAGCTGTTGCTGGTGGTTTCCACGAGGGAGCTGGCGCTGACCTTGGTGTCGGCACTGGCCGGCTTGCCGTCAATCAGCACCTTGCCGCGCATGTCGTAGATGGACTGGCCGGGTGGCAGCTGGCGCGGCACTTTGCCGAAGGCATGTACCAGGGCCGGCATGAGGTTGGCCCCAGTGAGGGCGGCGCCGCTGGAAGCCAGCAAGAGGCGCAGAAGGTGGCGGCGGGACTCTAAAGGGTCGTCGCGATCCATGGATGAACTCCTTGATTCTGTTGGCCGGGGCCGCCCGGACGGGGCACGGGCAAGCCTGGGTCGGTATCCGGCAGCTTATATAACACGGCGGCAGCCAAGCGCAGATACGAGCACAGCCGCAAAACGGATGCACCCGTTTGTCATACGACGGGCTGCATACCGTGATGAATGGGCTTTTGTTCAGGCACTAATTATGATTTGTCCCACTAATAATCCGGGGCAGGATTAGCGAGAATGCTCCGGTTTCAGGTCGCGACGCCCACAGGCAGCCGCGGCCTTTTTTGTGTTCAGGTGGAGGGATCCGATTATGTCGCCGCGCCTATGGGTACGAGCGTTTGCTGGCCTGTGTTTGCTCTCATTGCCTTTGTCACTATTGGCTGCTTATACCTATGAGGGTACGGAAGGCACTGCTGCCACATTTTTTGATGCCCATTGCACGGGCTGCCATAACGTGGATTCGGCTAATGCTGGCATACGCTTTGATACGGCGGCTCTGGCCTCGACCAATGCCAATGCCGCCAAGAACGCCATGGACTGGGGCGATGGCACATACGACTCCGCGTCACAGCGTATGCCTTCCGGAGCCACCTTGGAGCTCTCGGGTTCCGAGAAGCTTCCCTTCAATAACTGGAGGAATAACGGCAAGGTGAGCAGTGCCAATGCCGACATGACGACAACAGCCATAAATCCAGCTGATGTGAGTAAATATGCTGCAACCGTTTACGCCAGCGTGGTGGAAAACGGTATCAACAAAGATTTCCGCTTTCGTTATTCCACAAATTCGACATTAGTCAGCAATGGCACTGGAGGCGCTCTTACCAGCACGACCAGCCCGGCTGGTAGCGGTGGGGGCAATAACAGCTATGGCATTTCCCGCGCGATTTCCGGACTGAGTTGCGGGGCGACCTATTACTTCCGCGTGGAAGCCTCTGATCTGAGTGGCACGGCGGGGGCAACACGCAGCTTCACGACGAGCGCCTGCCCCGCCATTACCGGAGTTGCCTCAGGCTCCCAGACCCGTACCGAAGATCAGTCTTTTACCTTGGGCTTCAACACTACGGGGGGCGTCAGCAGCTACACCATCGTGGCCCCTGCACGAGGTGCGTCCATCAATGGCAGCAACCAGTTTGTGTGGACTCCTTCGGCTGATGCTTACCAAGCACCAAAAACCAATACCGTGTATGGCTTCACCGTACGTGTGAGCGATGGTACGACTAGTAATGAATTTTCGTTTGATCTCACCGTAACCCCGGTGAATGACCAGCTTGTGTTCAGCCAGCCGCCTGCGGCCAATGCCACCAAAAACAATCCCTTCTCACTGAATATCGGCGCGCTCTATGTGAGCGATGTGGATGATGCTGCAGGTGAGCTCGGCTGGAGTATCACCGCGGGCCAGAAAGGCAATATGACCATCTCTGATACGGGCATTCTGACCTGGACGCCAGGCGATGAAGCCCTGAGTACGCAGAATGTCACTATCAATGTGCAGGACGGGCTGGAGAACAGTACGGTTGCCGTGCAACGCACGTTTGCCATCAATGTCGGCGGCACCAATGTGGCCCCCGTCATTACCGCCATCTCGCCGCAAACCAGAACAGTGAATGAAGATGCACTGCTCAGCTT
>JAVHYE010000011.1:18903-31786 GCA_031119295.1 Pedobacter sp.
GCAGTGGGCGTGACCGATCCTGATGATGCCAATAACGGCTCTGGTGCTTTGATCTGGTCGCTAAGCAGCAAGCCTGACAGCGATATGAGTATCAGCAACACCGGTACGGTGAGCTGGACTCCTGATCAGGCAAATCTGCTGGCCGCCAGCCCTCAGGCTGATCGGACCTTCAGCAATATCGCGGTGCAGGTGGCGGATGGTGGCGAGAACGGCGCTGCTGCTTCCAGCACGACCTTCAATGTCACTGTAGTTGCCGTGAATGATGCGCCGGTGGTGGCTGCCATCAGCTCGCCGGCAGCGGTGACAACAGCAAGTCTGACGCTGGATGTTTCGGTGACAGATGAGGACAACAGTACTGCACAATTGAGCTGGCAGTCCTTGAGCGGGGCTCCGACTGGTCTGACGATTGCCAATCTCATTTGCGCGGCACCCGCAGCCAATAAGCGTTGCGGGCGTATCACATGGGCCGGCCCTGCTAATGGTGCGCCCGGTACTTTCAATGTCACCGTGACGGCAATCGACAGCGGAGACGGTGTGGCCACAGCAGGTGTCAAGGCTCCCAAGACCGGAACCACCGGCTTCACCTTCGTGATTGCAGATACAGATAGCGATGGTATTCCGAATTATCGCGACAATTGCCCGTCTGCCTCCAATGCAGATCAGGCGGACTTTGACGGTGACAAGGCTGGCGATGCCTGTGACAGCGATGACGACAATGACGGCATTCCGGATGCCGTGGAAATTGCCAACGGCCTGAATCCGAAAAATGCAGTTGATGCCGCTCAGGACAAGGATGGCGACGGCCAGACTAATCTGCAGGAGTATTTGCTGTGCGCCGATGGTGGCGACATGACGGAGTGCGGCAATATCAGTGTGGATAATGTGCCGCCGGTGGTCACAGTGTCCCCAGTGACTGTCGATGCCAGCGCTTACTACACCGCAGTGGCGATCAGTGCGATGGCCAGCGATGTTCATGATGGCAGTGTGGTGCCGCGTATCTTCAGCGTTGATGGCGCGGAGGTAAGCGGTGCAGCCAGCCCCTACCATTTTCGTGCCGGTGCACATGCCGTTGTCTGGGAAGCTTTTGATGCGCGGGGTAATCGGGGCGCGGCCACGCAGAATGTCGCCGTGAAGCCATTGGTCACGATTGGCGGTACCAGCGTCGTCGGCATCAATGGCCTTGCACGCATTCCGGTACGCCTCAATGGTGAAGCGCCTTCTTATCCCGTCACTGTGAATTACAGCGTAAGTGGCAGCGCGGTGGCCGGTACGGATTACGCTGCTTTGTCCGGTAGTGTGACTTTCACAGCGCTCAGCCCCGTGAAAGAAGAGGTTGTGGTGAACACCTTGAGTCCGGCGACGGACAAGACGCTCATTGTCACTCTTACTGGAGTGACTGGGGCAGCCGTGCTCGGTGACAAGCTGCAGCACACCCTGGCAATTACACGTCAGTCCTTGCCGCCGCAGCTGGCCTTCCGTGTCGAGCAGAATGGCGAAGAACGTCAGGTGGTGTATGGCGATGACGGCAATATCACGATTACAGCTTTGGTGAATGACCCGGATGGCAGCTCTGCCTCCTGTACGAACTGGCTGCCTGCAAGCCTGTTTGCTTCGACATCTGCCTGTACGGCAACCATCAATGCTTCAGCGCTGGCTGCGGGCAGTTATACGGTCACCACGACCGCCTCTGATACTCAGCATGCGGTGACCCGCAGCGTCACCTTGCTGTTGTTGAACAGCAAGCCGCTCCTGACTGTTGCCGACACCGACGGTGATGGCGTGACGAATGCCGACGAAGGTGCCGTGGACAGCGACCACAACGGCATTCTGGATTATCTGGAAGCCGCCAGTGGTGAGCAGCCCGAAGCCATCATGCTGCGCATAGGCAGTGGTGCCAGCTTGTTGCTGATGGCGCGTAGCGATACCGGTCTTCAGATGTCCGCTGGTGAATTCGCGATTGCCGCGCAATCACCTACCACACCACAAGGCGGCATACAGATTTTCGCCGCTCAGGTGGCGCGTGGCAGCTCCATCATCAGCGACAGTGCTTATGCCGCTGTCGGTGCCATCTACGACTTTGAAATCAGCGGCCTGTCCTCGA
Source organism: Pedobacter sp. (assembly GCA_031119295.1). GTDB lineage: Bacteria > Pseudomonadota > Gammaproteobacteria > Pseudomonadales > Moraxellaceae > UBA2031. The sequence continues at coordinate 21,005 of JAVHYE010000011.1, forward strand.
TGAATCCGGTCGCGCATGTGGTTCTGCCGTTGCCGGTGGCCCTGCCTTCCGGTGCGCAGTGGCGTGAGCTGTCGAGCAGTGATCGCTGGACGTCTTTTGCCGCAACGGGCGGTGATGGTATTGCCTCGGCACCGCGTGGTGCGGATGGGCAATGCCCGGCACCGGGTGCTTCGGCGTACCAGTCGGGCCTGATTGCCGGCAATACCTGCGTGCAGATCACGCTCACGGATGGCGGCCCTAATGATGCTGATGGCCTCGTCAACGGTGCGATCAGTGTGACGGCGGCGCCCACGGTGGCCCGTGCTGATGCTGCAACGTCCGCACCCACAGAAAGCCAGAATGGCGGTGCCACTGATCTTTACGCGCTGGTGCTGCTGGCACTGGCCCTGATAACGCTTCGCCGCAAGGAGCTGCAGCGATGAGAGGCTTTTTTTCGCAGCGTTTTGCTGCCGGTTTTCTGGGGTGTGTGGGCGGCGGAGTACTGGCGGTTTTTTCTGCCGGTGCTCAGGCGGGATTCGTGATTGATGGCGAGGCTACAGCGGTTTACGACAGCAATGTCAGCCGCGCCGAGCGTGATCGCGACATTCTCAAGGACGAAAGCATGTTCGGCAGTGTCTCGCTGGCCTGGCGCGGACAGCCCGGAAATACCACGGCCGTCAGTGTGCGCGGTTTCGTGGAGGGCGAGGCCTATAACGAAATCACCACGCTGGGGCGTGTCAGTGCGGGTGGTCAGGCCGTGCTGCGCTGGCAGCCGGTGCTGGGCTTCATGCAGCCGGTCTACCAGTTCAGTGCCACCGCGCAGCTGGATGATTACAACGTCGATCAGCGCGACAGCATGGTTTACACGGTGCAGGCTTTTGCCTCGCAGCGTGTGAATGACCGCATCATGGCTTCTTATGGTCTGGAAGGCGTTTTGCGCGAATCCGATGGCACGGTATTCGATACCAGCAATGGCCGCGCTTTTCTCAGCCTGGATTTCTCCCTGAGCAAGACCTGGAGCGCATACGGCGCTTACAGCTTCCTTTACGGCAATACCTTTTCCTCGGCCCAGATCGCTTTCTGTGATGGCACGCCGGCGGGCGATATTTTTCCGCTGATACAGGCCAGCGAAGCCATAGAAAAAGACGCGGCTTTCAACAGCAAGTTCTGCGGCACCTGGGTGGCCTATCGCCTGGATGCCACCACGAACTCGCTGACACTGGGTCTGAATAAAGCGTTCAATCACAGCCTGTCTGCTGACTTTTCCGTGCAGGGCGTGGATGTGCATGCCGAAGGCGATAACAACTATCAGCGCATGCTTGTGCGTGCCGGCTTGCTGGCGAGGTTCTGATCATGACATTGCGCATTCTCGCTACCTTGAGCCTGGCTGCCCTGCTTGCGGCTTGTACGGGTGATGGCGATACCGAAGTGACACGGGCGACGGTGGCCTCGGAAACGCCCAACAGCTTTTTGCTTTATCCCAATACCCAGGCTTCCTTGGGCGCCGGCAGTTATGAAGTGGAGGTCAAAGCCGTATCGGGTGCGGCCGGCAGCTATTCACTGGTGGCGGCTTTTGACGATGGCAGCTCGCTCACGCGCAGTGGCAGTTTCACGGCAGGGGGCAGCAAGACCGAGACTGGCCTGACACTGGCCAATGCCGGTGGCCTGACACTCACGGCCACTTCCTCTGTCCCGGTACGCCTGACCTTGCGTCGCGCCGGTGACAGCAATGTCATCAAGACTGCGGTGGGCAGTATTGATCTGCCGCTGAGCCAGATCAGTGCCGCTGCCTATGGCGAGGCGTATTACGCAGCGGTAGATCCCACCGGCTCGCGCAAGACTCTTGCGGCCTGGAAAAGCAAGAACGGTTTTGATGCCGGCTTTGATTCGCATGTGATCTTCCGCGATGCCAAAGATCTGGGTTATGGCCGTGATATGTATGCGCGGCGCAATGCCGACGGCACCATTGCCTTTTTCGTGAATAATTTCGTGGTGGTGCAACAGCCAGGCAGCAGCAGTAATTACGGCCCGCTGAATGTGGAAGCCGCGATTGCGCAGGACACACGTTATCTGCTCGGCACCAATGCCATAGAGTTCTCGCCGGCCAATCAGGATGGTGCCAGCGATAATGGCGCGATCAAGATCACCAAGTTCTTCACCTTCGACAAGAGCGGCAACCGTATTGCATCGGCTGATCTGGATGGCCGTGGCGTCAAGCATATGCCGGGCATGTGCTGGGCTTGCCATGGTGGCCAGACCCTGCCGTTGGATGAAAACGGAAAGTTCCAGGCCATTTCCCTGCGCTCGGCCAAATTCAATCTGGTGGACGCCGGCATTCTCGAGTATTCGCCACAGACGGCTTACCAGCGCCCGAAGCTGGAAATCGGTTTGCGCACGCTGAACCAGTTGGTGCATGAATCCTTTGAAGACATGGATGTAAGTCGAGCGGATACGCAAGCGGGGAAATGGTCGCCGGATTTTGCCCTTTCCCTGGCCGAAGGCCGTTATGGCAGCAGCCTGAATGCTGCTGCCAGTGATGATGATTTCGTGCCGGAAGGCTGGAAAGAATCTGATCCCGTCGGTGCGCCAAGCCGCCCGCTGCGTCCTGTCGGCGTGGAGCTGCTCTACAAGAAAGTGGTGGAGCCGCATTGCCTGGGCTGCCATTCCCTGCAGGGCACGTATGAAGGCGAGCAGATCATGGTCGTGCCCGCTGGAGGTACCAAGCCGGTGAGCCTGGCCAATGCCATCAATTTCTCTTCTTACGAGAAATTCATCAGCTATCGCGAACGCATTGCCGATTATGTCTATCACCGCGGCATCATGCCCATGTCGCTGCGCAATTTTGAAAGCTTCTGGAAAGATCCCACGGGCGCTCCCACGCGTCTGGCTTCTTTCCTCAGTGATCCCTCGCTTTCCGATCTGGGGCTTTTCGACAGCAGTGGCAATGTCATTACACCGGGCTTGCCAGTGGCGAGGCCGGGCGCAGATCGTCTGGTGAAAAGTCTGCCTGCACAACTGGATGCCAGTGCCAGCCTGTTTGCCACCAGCTGGCGCTGGGTGCTGAAAAGCCAGCCAGCGCAGTTGCCCGGCAATAGCGTGAGCCTGCTCAATGCCAGCTCGCAACGCCCGACGATTGTGGTGGTGGGCGCGGCTGCCAATGGAAATTATGTGTTTGAGCTGACGGTGAGCAATGCCAAGGGCGCGAGCACGGCAGTGAGCAGCACGCTGACGGTGGACAGCAGCCTGGCCAAGGCGCCGAGTGCCCTGACCTTTGCAGCGGATGTGGCTCCCATCCTCAACAATAATCCGGCCGTGGCGCAGCAATGCACCAGCTGCCACAGTGCTGCCGGTTCGCACCCCGGTGTGCCGGTGTACTGGAACAACAGCAACGAGCTTTACCGTCATGTGATGGAGCGCGTGAACCTGAAAGACCCGGAAAACAGCCGCCTGTTGACCAAGCCCACCAGCCTTAATCACGGTGGTGCCATACGTATAGATCGCAGCACCGAAGCCGGTCGCAAGGACTACAGCACCATTGTGAACTGGATACGTGAAGGGGCTGTCTGTGGTACGGATGCCACGCTATGTCCCTGATGCGGTGACATTGCAGAGATGAATAACAAAGGCCGCTTAGCGGCCTTTGTTATTCATGGGGCCGGTTTCTGCCCGCAGATTTTCATCGCTGCCATCGTGATACCAGCGCTTCATGGCTTCACGCCGGTAGATTTCGCGCTGTGTGCCTTCAGGCAGCCACTCTTCATAAGAGGCTGTGGCCGCCAGCAGGAAATCGAACAGGGTGAGATGGCGACGCAGCACGCGCTGCTGGCGATGCGGAAGGATGGGGTTGAAGTGGCCGAACCAGGAAAAGAACTGGCGCGGGTTTTTCTTCAGCCACAGCCAGGAGCCCATTTCCAGTGTGAAAGGCAGGAAGACGCCGGGGCGACGCTCCTGGAATTCGTCATAGAGAAAGTCCCAGAGATCACCGTGCGTGGTGTAAGAGACCGACTGCGGCTCCATGATGTAGAAGCTGTGATTGGGCAGGGTGCGATTGAAGAGCGCGCGCACGGCAAAGGCGTCTGGCAGATTGGCCACGGGCTCATGGCTGCGTGCATAAGGGAACCAGATGCGGTCACGAAAGCCGAAGCCGGAATGACAATCCATGGCGATGGAAAAGGGATGTGGATGCAGGCGCGCCCGCACGATTTCAAACAGTGCTGCCGCTTCCGTGGGTACATCGTCTTCCACACGACCGCGATACCAGGGGATATGGGGCGTGAGCCGGTGGCCGCCGACCAGGAAGGGCACATTTTTCCGGGCGTCTACCGGTGCGCTGCGCATGAGATCCACGCCTTGTGGATTGGCGCGTGTATTCAGCAATAGTCCGCCCGGATTCACCATGGGCATGAACACGAGGCGTACATCTTCCAGCAGGCGGGCAAAGTGGCGATCCCACTGCAGACGCTCCACCAGCGTTTGCATATAGGCGATCAGCACCTGTGTGCCTATGCGCTCCATGCCGTGCACGCCGCCGAAAAAGCCGATGGCGGGACGGCGTATATCGGCGCTGCCGGCTTCGATACACCAGATGGGCAAGGGCTTGCCTTCCACCGTGATGGTGCTGACGATATCGGCGCGCAAATGCCGGCGGCCGCGTTTGAGCAGGGCCTCCAGCGCGGTGAGTTCGGGAAAATGGCTCAGGACGGCGTCCTCGTGATGCAGGGCATCACGATTGGACGACAGTTTGGTGAAGCTATGGTGACAGGGAGACGGCGGAAAGCGGTGCCTACGGAATCAAGCAATGAGCGCCTGCGACCCACAGGGATGTGGAGAGTGCCTTGGAATGTCGGGAGCATTCCAAGGCCGGCGGAGCGCAGCCCGACTTCATGTCGGGCGAAGCGTGTTGCCGACGCGGTTAGCGACACTAAGGTCAGTGACGGGACGTGAGAGCGCCTGCGGCGGAGTGAAGCCCGGGCGTGTACCGAGCTTCACGTGTTGCTGCCGCGAATAGCGGCAGCAACGTCATCAGTAGAGCAGGCCGAGGCCGATATGGAAGTTGTCCAGTCTTTCTTCGTCCTTGTAGTTTTCCAGGGCGAAGGTGAGGGTGAGGCGATTACCCAGGCTGGTGTTGTAGCGGTTGCGTTTGGTGCCGGTGACGAAGTCATAGATGGAGGTCATGTTGAAGTCGTTGCGCACGCGCGTGACCATGCCCTGTGTGCCCATGCCTACCTGCAGCTGCACGAGTTTGGAAAAGCCGGTGCCGACATAGACATTGGCCAGGTCGCCGCCTTCGCTGCCCCAGGATTTGTAGCTCACACCGGTATTGAGGAAGGTGCGGGTGTAGTTGGCATCCAGAAAGAAACCGCTGCCTACGCCGGTGTCGCTATTGCGTGTGTCCACGCGGCCGGCGGAAAAGAGCATGGCGGGAATGATCTTTGGGTCCAGCGGGCCGGCCGAGGCGGTGGCGGGAAGCAGGGCGGCGCCCAGGCTGAGCAGCAGTGCCGCAATCGCTCCCTGAGTGCGCGTAAAAAGAAAACGCATGGCAAGTCCTCTGTCTGGTGTTGTTCTTATTCTGTACGGGCTCGTCTGCGCGGCCTCGTTGAACACGGGGTGTCGGGGCCGGACCCGGGCGATTATGCCGTGTTTGTCGGTGGCGGGCCAAGCCGGCCACCTGCCGGCTGGTCTGTGTTACAAAGCGGGGACAAGCCGGTATCTGGCCAAGGGAGTGCTGTGTGGAGTCGCTGTCGTTCGCGTTTTTCCTGATTTTTGCCGGGGCCGCCGTGCTGGCCACGCTGGCACTCTATAGCCGGCAGCCGCTGATCATGGCCTATATCGTCCTCGGCGCCCTGATCGGGCCTTATGGCTTCGGTCTCGTGACCGATGTGGGCGCGCTGCAGCAGATGGCCTCGGTCGGCATCATGTTCCTGCTCTTCCTGCTCGGCCTCGACATGCAGCCTTCGGCGCTGGCTGCCGTGCTGAAAAAAGCGTCCTGGGTGACCGTGCTCTCCAGCTTCGTCTTTTTTGCCGCCGGCTATGGCGTGGCGCTGGCTTTCGGTTTCGGTGGCCGCGAGGCGCTCATCGTCGGCCTCGCCCTCATCAACTCCAGCACCATCATCGGCTTGAAGCTCCTGCCCACCACAGTGCTGCACCACAAGCATATGGGCGAGCTCATGATAGGCCTGCTCCTGCTGCAGGATTTCATCGCCCTTTTCATCCTGATTGCGCTGGATGCCATGGCGGAAGGTGGCGCCAGCGGGCTCACGCTCTTGCGTGTGGTGGCGGGCTTGCCCCTGCTCGTGCTGGCGGCCTGGCTGCTGGTGAAATATGTACTGATACGGCTTTACGAGAAGTTCGACCGCTTCCACGAATATCTTTTTCTCATGACCATAGGCTGGTGTCTGGGTGTGGCGCAGCTGGCGCATGTGTTCGGGCTGTCCGCAGAAACCGGTGCTTTCATTGCCGGCATCACCCTGGCCAGCCATCCGGTCTCGCAATATCTCGCCATCAGCCTGCGGCCTTTGCGCGATTTCTTCCTCATCCTGTTTTTCTTTGCGCTGGGTGCAGGCTTTGATGTTGGCATGCTGCCGAAAATCTGGCTGCCGGCGCTGGTGCTCACCGTACTGGTGGTGGCGGGCAAGCCGGTGGTCTTCCGCTATCTGCTGGCGCGTTTCAGCGAAAGCAGCAAGCTGGCCTGGGATGTGGGTTTCCGTCTTGGCCAGATCAGCGAGTTTTCCCTGCTCATCGCATTCATGGCGCTGGGCAGCCAGCTTATCGGCAAGGAAGCGGCCCATGTGATCGAGGCCACGGCCATTCTCACCTTCGTGATTTCTTCTTATATCGTGGTCTTCAATTATCCCAATCCGATTGCAGTGTCGGAGCATTTGCGACGGGACTGAGTGAGTGGAGCGGCAGCTCCCAGGGAAGTATCAGGCCATGGCCTGCAGCAGGCGTTCAGCACTGACCGGTTTGAACAACACCGGTATACCGGCTTCACGCACACGCTGCAGACGCTCGGGTGCGGTTTCTCCCGTGACCAGCAGCAGACGCAGCCCGGAAAACTCTTGTGCAAGCGTTTGTCCGACTTCGAGACCGTCAATGCCGTCGGCAAGGCGGAAGTCGCAGATCAGCAAAGTAAAAGGATCGTGAGCTGCTGTGGCGATCTGCAGTGCCATTGAGGCTTCTGCTGCGGTGGCCACGGCCTGTACGGCGATGCCGTGTGCCGCCAGCAACAGGCTCATGGCATCGCGTACATCGGCCTCGTCATCCAGCACCAGTACGCGCCTCGGCAAGTGCAGAGGCGCTAGCAGGCGTTGTGGTGGCAGAGTCCGGTCGGCAGCGAAGCTTGAGACCGACACGGGTTTTGCCACAGGCAAGCGCAGGCGGAAGCTCGAGCCCTGTCCCGGTACGGAGCGCAGCTCCACCGGATGCGCCAGCAGCAGGGAAAGCCGTTTGACGATGGACAGGCCTATGCCCAATCCCAGTGAGCGGTCACGGCCGTGGTTGCCGACCTGATAAAACTCCTCGAATACGCGTGTTTGTTGCTCCGGTGCGATACCTATGCCGGAGTCATAAACCTCTATCCAGACTTCCGCTGTTTTGCGCTTGCTGCTCTCGCGACGCAAGCGTGCCACCACCAGCACGCCGCCGTGTTGCGTGTATTTGATGGCGTTGTCGATGAGGTTGGAGAGCAGGCGGTGCAGGAGTTGTGGATCACTTTCCACCCACAGCGGACTGGCGCGCAGGCGCAGCTGTATGTCTTTTTCATTGGCGGTGCTGACGAAGCCCTGATTGAGCGACTGGAACAGGGGATGCAGCGCCACCGGCTGGCGTGCGGCAACCACCACGCCGGCATCCAGTCGCGATACATCCAGCATGGTGTCCAGCGAGTGGCGCAGCACATTCACGGCGCGCATCAGTCGTGAGGCATTGCTTTGTTCCGGACGGCCCGTGAGTTCTTTTTCCAGAGCCGCGCCCAGCAGGGCGATGGCATGCAGCGGCTGGCGCAGATCGTGGCTGGCGGCGGCGAGGAAACGGGTTTTTTCCTGGCTGGCCTGTTCGGTGGCGCGCATCTGCTCTTCCAGCCGCTCTGCCAGTGCCGCTTTTTCAAAACGCGTGCGCAAGGCCGTGGTCAGCAGCTCGTGCTGGGCCTTGGCAAAGCGCAGTACAGCAATCAGGAAGGCCACACAAAATGTCGCCAGCGAGAGGTTGAGCAGATTGGGACGCAGGAGCAGGCCCAGTATCAGTCCCAGCATCATGGGCAGCAGGAGGTTGTAGGTGGCGCGTCGCAGTGGTGCAACCGCGAGTACACCGCCCATGCAGAAGGCCATGATGACCAGCACCATGATGGAGGTGAGGGGGATGCTGTCCGGCAGGAAGAGGATGGGCGCCAGTCCCCAGAGTGCGGTATTGAGGCGCAGCTCGCGGCAATAGGTGTTTATCCAGTGCCCCAGGTTTTTGTCCGCGACAGCCTGCTCGAAATACGCCGTCTTTTGCGGCATGCGCATCAGGGTGAAAAGCCGCAGGGCTATCCACGGCAAAATCACCAGCTGCTGTGTCTGCCAGTACATGAGCAGGCCGAACACCAGGGTGACCACGATGTCGCTGTAGGTGCCGGAGCGCACCGTGGAAAACAGCGAAGCGGCCTGTTCACGCAGGATCAGTTCGTCGAGCTTGTGATCGAGGTCATGGCGGTCGGGAGGGCGTGGGCCGGCAGCTGGTGAATTCATGTGCGCAGCTTGCTGATGAGTTGTGCTCTTGAGCGTACGCCGAAGGACAGCAGCAACATCGAGACATGGTTTTTCACCGTGCCCTCGGAGAGGCAGGCTTGCTCGCTGATTTCACGATTGGATTTTCCTTCCAGCAACCATTGCAGGATTTGCAGCTGGCGGCCGGACAGCGTTTGCCGGCTGGCTGGCGTGAATTCACTGGTGCTGGCCAGGCTGTTATGTGTGGCAAAAGCCGACGTGGCCTGTGTCAGTTGTTGCCGGGCAAATGCCGGTCCGTGCTGCACGCAGGCAAGTACGAAGCCCAGCATGTCGCCAAGATCACCGGACTTGGGAAAGAAAGAGAGGGCTCCCAGCGCCAGTGCACTCTGTATCGTGGCGGGGTGGTCGGTAGCCGAGAGCACCACGACGGCGGCTTCGGGGAAACGCTGGCGGAAGGCCATGAGGCCATTCAAGCCTTCGGTGTCCGGCAGGCCGAGGTCAAGTGCGACGACGGCGATAGCCGCATGATGCTCGGCAAACAGTGCCAGTGCGTCGGCCAGCGTGCTGGCCTCGAATATACGCAGTGCGGGTTGCGTGCCCGGAGAGACCTGGGACTGGACCAGGGCGCGAAATCCCAGTCGCACGAGTTCGTGGTCATCCACCACCAGAATGCCGGTGGCCTTGTCAGGCAGTGTCGTGCTCATGTTCATGTCGGGAAGAGGTGCATTCCTTGCATTCATGTCGTGGATCTTAGGCCCTGTCGTTTGCCGGCGCCCAGTGTCCAAAGTCATTTTCCGGAGTCTGCACTGGTCACATCATGACTTTCGGCACTGCTGTCCGTCTTCATTTCTTTCCATGCTCCGTGTCCTGCAGGTAGCGGCCGGGGCGGCCTCTCAAGGACGGGAGTGGAAAATGGACAGACTCATTGGCGTGAAACAGGAATGCTGGCGGCTGCTTGCCGTATTGGGTGTGGCACTCATGCTGGTGGCCTGCGGCAGCGATGACAGCACAACGGCAACACGCACACCCGTTATCAGCTCACAGCCTGCGGATATTTCCGTGGTGGCAGGCAATGCTGCCGCGTTCAGCGTGACGGCCAGTGGTGAGTCTCCTGTCTATCAATGGCAGCGCAGCACGGATGACGGTGCCAGTTGGGCCGATATTGCTGCGGCCACAGCAAGCAGCTACAGCCAGAGCAATGTGACCCTGGGAGATTCCGGCCATCTTTTCCGTGTACTGGTTTCAGCAGCCGGTGCCACCGTTGCGAGTTCGCCAGCCAGGCTCACCGTGACGACAACGGTGGTGGCGCCCGTCATCACCGTGCAGCCCGCCGACCAGACCGTGGTAGCGCCAGCCACCGCCACCTTCAGCGTGACGGCAACCGGTACTGATCTGCAGTACCAGTGGGAATTTTCTCCGGATGCGGGCGCGCACTGGTATGACAGCTTGCCTTACTCGGGCATCACGACCCTGGCGAGCTATACCACGCCGGCCTCTTCAGTTTCTGTTTCAGGCGTGCAGCTGCGCGTGCGTGTCAGCAATAGTGCCGGCAGTGTGACCAGCAATGCCGTCACGCTCACGGTGACAGCCGCACCTTCCTCGAATGCGGCACCTGCATTCACCACGCAACCGGTCAGCCAAAGCGTTGTTGTCGGCAGCACCGCGACCTTCAGTGCTGTTGTCAGCGGTATTCCCACGCCGTATCTGCGCTGGAAACGCTCAACCGATGGTGGCGTGACCTGGGGCGAGGTGGCCCTGAATACCAGTGCTGACTACACCATTCCGCCTGCCGAGCTTGTCGAAAACGGGACACAGTTCCGTCTCGATGCCAGCAATAGCGAAGGCAGCGTCAGCAGCGATGTAGTGACGCTGACGGTGACGCCAGCGCCCAGTGCCCCGGTATTCCTCACGCCCCCCTACGATGCCAGCGTGTCAGCAGGTAGTTCGGCGCATTTCAGTGTTGTTGCCAGTGGCGTGCCTACACCGTCTTACCAGTGGCAGGTCTCCACGGATAACGGAGCCAACTGGAACAATATCGTTGGTGCTACTTCGAACAGCTACGACACAGCAGCCACGGTGAGCGGCGACAACGGCAAGCAAT
>JAVHYE010000148.1 GCA_031119295.1 Pedobacter sp.
TGGTATGGCTGCTCTGGGTGTATGGCGAACAGACCTCCACGCTGGCCATGGCCTGGCTGCTGGCCGCGCTGGTACTGCTGGCCTTCGGTGTGTGGTGCCTCAAGCAAAAGGCAAAATCCCGCCTGCCCACCGTGCTGGCCTGGCTGGTGATGGCCGCGGCTATTGCCCTGCCCTTTATACAGGCGTCCACAAACACGACAGCCGGGACAAAACCGGAAGCCGCGGCTGAAGTCTGGAGTGTCGAAAAGCTGGCTGCTTTGCGTGCCGAAAAAAAACCGGTACTGGTGAACATGACCGCGGCCTGGTGTATCACCTGTCTGGCCAATGAGCGCAGCACGCTTTCCACGAATACGGTCAAAGCCGCGCTGGCCAAACATGGCGTGACTTATCTCAAAGGGGACTGGACCCGGCAGGATGCCGCCATCTCGCAATACCTGCAGTCTTTTGGCCGCAATGGCGTACCGCTTTATGTGCTCTATCCTGCCGAGGGCGAGCCGCAGGTGCTGCCGCAGATACTCACACCGGCGCTGGTGGAAAAGGCGCTGGATACCTTGGGCAAATGAAGAAAACGCTTCTCATCAAGCCATAGAAAACCTTCCATAAAACAAAGGAGATGTCTCATGAAAAAGCTGCTTGTTACCGCGGCTGCTGCCCTGCTCTTTGCTGTGCCTCTGGCTCAGGCCGCTGTCAAAGTGGGTGAAAAAGCGCCCGCTTTCACGCTGACGGACAGCAAGGGCAAGGAACGTTCGCTCAGCGAATTCGCCAGCAAGACCGTGGTACTCGAATGGACCAATCCCGGCTGCCCTTTCGTGAAAAAGCATTATGAAAGCGGCAATATCCCCAAACAGCAGAAAGAGGCCACTGCTACCGGCGCGGTCTGGCTGAGCATCAATTCTTCCGCCAAGGGCAAACAGGGTGACATCACGCCCGCCGAATCCGACAAGATTGCGGCTGACTGGAAAACCGCACCCACCGCCTATCTCTTTGATCGCGACGGCAAGGTCGGCCAGCTGTATGGCGCCAAGACCACACCGCATATCTTCGTGATCGATGGCACAGGCACACTGCGCTATAACGGCGCCATAGACAGCATCCCCAGCCCCAAGAAAGAAGATCTGGCCACCGCCACACAATATGTACCGGAAGTGCTGGCCGCTCTTGCTGCCAAGCAGGCGGTGAAAACGCCGGTGACCCAGCCCTATGGTTGCGGCGTGAAGTACTGAAACGCACTGCCATAAAAATGGAATTAAATACTTAACTCGCTGATGAAATTTGGGAGAACTGTCGCCCCCGCGCAGGCGGGGGCCCAGCGGCTTTGATCCTGTTTTATAATGCAATAGCTGAAAAGTCACTGGATCCCCGCCTGCGCGGGGATGACAGTTTCATTAGGAAGTTAGGTATATGAATCCCATAAAAAAAGCCCGCATCGAGCGGGCTTTTTTATTGGAAGATCTTTTATTGAAGCAAACGATGGCTCACACCACACCCTGAGCCAGCATGGCATCCGCCACTTTCACAAAGCCGGCGATATTGGCGCCTTTCACATAATTGATGCGACCATGCTCTTCCTCGCCGTAACGCACGCAGCAGGCATGAATGCTTTGCATGATGTGGTGCAGCTTCTCGTCCACCTCGGGAGCCGTCCAGTGCAGGCGCATGGCGTTCTGCGACATCTCCAGGCCGGAGACCGTCACACCACCGGCATTGGAGGCCTTGCCCGGCGCATAAAGAATGCCGGCATCCAGGAAGACCTGCACGGCATCGAGATCAGAGGGCATATTGGCGCCCTCGGTCACGCAGCGGCAGCCGTTTTTCAGCAAGGTGCGCGCATCTTCACCATCCAGTTCATTTTGCGTGGCACAGGGCATGGCGATATCGCAGGGAATGGCCCAAGGCCGCTGGCCCTCCAGAAATGGCAGGCCGAACTCCTCGGCAAACTCGCGTATACGTCCACGCTGCACATTCTTGAGATGCTGCAACGCCGCGAACTGGTCACGCTGCAATCCTTCCGGGAAGTGCACCGTGCCTTCCGAATCGGAAAGGGAAATCACGATGCCCTCCAGCTGCATCACTTTTTCCGCGGCATATTGCGCCACATTGCCGGAACCGGAAATTGCCACGCGCTTGCCCAAGAGACCATCCTGTTTGCGCTTGAGCATTTCCTGCGCGAAATACACGGTGCCATAGCCGGTGGCTTGCGGACGTATCAGTGAGCCGCCAAAGCTGTTGCCCTTGCCGGTAAAGACCGCGCTGAATTCATTGGCCAGACGCTTGTACTGACCAAAGAGATAGCCCACCTCACGCGCACCCACACCGATATCGCCGGCCGGAATGTCGAGGTTATTACCGATATGACGGTAAAGCTCGTTCATGAAGCTCTGGCAAAAACGCATCACTTCATTATCCGAGCGGCCCTTGGGATCAAAATCCGCCCCGCCCTTGCCTCCGCCCATGGGCAGCGTGGTCAGTGCATTCTTGAACACCTGCTCGAAGGCCAGGAATTTGAGCACGCTGAGGTTCACGGAAGGATGAAAACGCAGACCACCTTTATACGGACCTATGGCGGAATTCATCTGCACGCGATAACCGCGATTCACCTGCAACTGGCCGCTGTCGTCCACCCAGGGCACACGGAACATGATGACGCGCTCCGGCTCCACCAGACGCTCCAGAATGCCGGCTTTCTGATACTGCGGATTGGCCTCCAGAAAAGGCCACAGCGTCATCAGTACTTCTTCAACGGCCTGATGGAACTCCGGCTGGTGCGGATCGCGCTGGCGCACACGGCCCAGAAAAGCAGCGATATCCTGACGGCTACTCATTTAATGCCCCTTGCTTGTAAAGGCTTGTCGTGAAAACTCATGCCCAAATACTAAGCCACGGCGGCAACAATGCAGCAGCAGCTGTGTAAAAGCCGGCGCCCGGCCATGAAAAAACCCGCATGGCGCGGGCTTTTTCCTCAGCAGAACGGCAAAGCACTCAGGGCATGGGGCGCGAATGCTTGTCCAGTGCCCAGACATTGCAGAAGAGATCCGAATGCCAGGGTGCCGGATCACGCGTGCGCGAGAATTCGCCGCCAGCCTTTGCCGTAAACGTGGTCACCACCGAACCATTGGCGCGCTTGATCTTGCCTGTCACCGTGGGGAACTGCTCCTGGATGAAGAAGATGCTCACGCCCAGGGTCTGGTTGGACAGCATGGGAGCCTGGCGATTGCCTATGGCCGAGTCCAGCTCCACCGTGTACTGGCTGTTCTTGGCAACGATGCGCGTGCTGGTGGGTACGCAGGAATTGGCGTCGCCATCCCATTTCCAGTTCGGGTGACGCCAGCCCATTTCGTTTTTATACGAGAAGAAGCGCTGCATTTTCAGCACGCCGTTGTCGTAAAAGCTGATGTCCAGATAATCCATCTTGTCGGACTTGTGATAGGTCTGCCAGGTACCCGTCACACCGGTATTGCTGTTCTCGCCGAAGACCAGGAAATCCCAGCCATCCACCGAGAGCAGGTATTTGCCCCAGGAGTCCTCGCGATAGCCTTTGCCGTTCACGGGAATGATCTGGCCGGTTTTCAGGTATTTCACCGTGCCCACCACATTGGTGCGCGGCCAGGTCACATCCACATTCCATTCTTCTTCCGGCAGCAGGCCGACATCCGTACCGTAATCGGTGCGGAAAGCACCACTGCTCTGGCGCAGCACATCACGGTCCACCTGATCCTGCGTGACGAGGAAATTCCACTCCCAATCCGCGGTGCGGCCTTTCAGCTGGAAGGCCGGTTCGCCATTGGGGCCGCCTGCCGGCAGTGCCTTGTAGTCGGTGTACGTGCCATTGGGGCCGGTGGCAACCATGGCGCGCTGCGTGGCATTGATAGAGGTATTGTCGATACCGAAATTCACGTAGTTGGCCACCGGCTTCTGGCCCGGGATTTCCCCCACCACGCCGGCATTATTGCCATTGGGCAGCAGCGCCCAGTTCAGATACGGCGCACGGCCGCGGGGATTGGCCAGCACATAGCCGACAATGCCGTTCCAGGTATCGGAGTGGATCATGAAGTAATCCCACTCGAAGGAGATGGCATCGAGGTAGCTGTTCTTGTTGTAGTCCGGCTGCAGGATGCGCCAGCCCTGCATGGGCTGCTGATAGCCTTCCACATAGTCGGCCTGGGCCGTGGCAGTAGTGAAAGTGAGCGCGGCCGGAATGGCCAAGGCAGAGAGTGACTTCCAGAGTGATTTCATCGCGTTTCCCTGTTCCATGCGCGGTCAGAATCCCTGCGGCTGGCACCGAAGTGGCCAGAACTACCCTTGCAGAGTGGCCGGAAATGCCCGTCCATGACCAACAAGTCGCGAAACTAGGCGAGAAGTGACCAAATAGTCAAACTGGATTGGCTGAAAAGCACATTAAGGGCGACGAGCTTGCGACGGGCGTCACAGGTGGACCGGCCATGACCGACAGATTGCCGTAGGGCGCAATAAGCAAAGCGCATTGCGCCGTATTAATCATCGAATCCCTCAACCCCCGGCCTCCACACCGCCGGCCCAATCCGGAGGATAAACACCCTCTGCCACCAACCGATGGAAAGTGGAATAAGGCCAATCTGATACACGCTGTACCAGCCCATGTTTCACCGGATTGATATGCACGTAATCCATATGCGCCCGGTAATCGGCCTCATCACGAATGAGATGCTCCCAAAACCGGCGTTGCCATATCCCTCTCTCACCACGTCGCTGTCGAACAGGGCTTCGTCTCTCCTGCATGGGCAAACCTTTGGAGAAGCCCGACTTGATCAGCCGCCAGCGCAAGGCGTAGTCCATATCGTCAGCCGGCAATTCCAGCAGACAATGCAGATGCTCAGGCAATACCACCCAGCCATGAATGATGAAGGGATGACGGCTACGCACTTCGCGCACAGTCCGGCGCAAGAGATCAATCTCGCGTACCAGAAGGTCATTGCCATGTCGTCGCAAGAGATTGGCGGTAAAGAAATAGATGCCGCCCGCAGTCAGGGCTCGTCGGTAATTGGGCATGAGGAAATCCTTTTCCTTTGCTTGTTCAAATACGGCGCAATGCGCTTTGCTTATTGCGCCCTACATCTGACTCCATATCTTTGACGGAACGCTATAGGCCGAAATGGCGCGCGTCGATTGCGGAGAATACGGAAAACTTCCGCCATGAAAAAAGCCCGCAGCAGCGGGCTTTTTCCAGAGAGAGAACTCAGGCCACTGCCCGGCTCTTGCGCAACTCGGCAATACGCTCGGCAGAGAGGCCCTGCTCCTTCAGCACTTCATCCGTGTGCGAGCCGATATCTGTGCCGATGAATTTGAATTCGGGCGGCGTTTTGGAAAACTTGATGGCGGAACCCAGCTGCTTCTGCGTGGTGCCGTCCGGACGTGCCACCTCCACGATCAGGCCACGCGCCTTGATATGCGGATGCTCGCAGGCTTCGGCAAAGCTCAGCACGGGTTCCACGCAGCAATCCAGCCCTAAGAAAATTTCGCTCCACTCGGCGAAGGTCTTTTTCTTCAATTCAGTGGCAATCGCGGATTTCAGCTCGGCCACCACCTCAGGCACCATCACCATGCCCTGCGGTGCAAGCTCAGGGCGGCCGATGGTGGCGCAGAATTGCATGAAGAATTGCGGCTCCAGACCACCCACGGAGAGATAGCGGCCGTCTGCGGTTTCATAGCAATCGTAGAAAGAGCCGCCGTTAAGCTGCGTGTCTTCCAGGCCGGGCTGCACGCCAGCAACAAGTGCCGGCGGTGCCGTGAGTGCATTCAGGGTGAAGGCCGCATCCGTCATGGAAATATCCACGAACTGGCCTTCGCCGGTTTGCGTGCGATGAATCACGGCAGCGAGAATGCCCATCACGGCATGGCAGGAACCGCCGGCCACATCGGCCACCTGTACGGAAATGGGTGCAGGGCCGGAAGCCTTGCGGCCGTTATAGCCGAGCACGCCGGCGATGGAGAGGTAATTCATGTCGTGGCCGGCGCGGTCTTTATACGGGCCGGTCTGGCCGTAGCCGGTAATGGCGCAGTAAATCAGCTTCGGATTGATCGCTTTCAGGGCTTCATAACCCACACCCAGCCTGTCCATCACACCGGGGCGAAACTGGTCCACCACGATGTCGTAGTTCTTCACCAGCTCTTTCACCAGTGCCACGCCTTCGGGATTCTTGAGATCCACTGCAATCGCACGCTTGCTGCGATTGAGAAAGGCATGCGCGGAAGACACGCCAGCATCAAACGGCGGCACGATACGCAGCAGGTCAGGACGCGTCGCCGATTCCACACGCAGCACTTCTGCGCCCATATCCGCCAGCAGCATGGTGCCGAAAGGCCCGGGCAAGAGCGTGGAGAAATCGAGAACCTTGAGGGAAGACAACGGGCCGGCCATGGGGAAACTCCTGGCTATTCAGATAGAGGACAGTGGATATACAGATGCCGCGAGCATAGGCAGGACCAAGGCTTGCGCTAATGACACAAGCCCTCAAAACGATTGACGATTTAGCTCAAGGCAGATGGCCGGAAATGACGAATTTCATATACGGCCGAGGCCCAGGATGCGCAGGCTGATACATCAGCCATCACGGGGCGTGGCGGGTGTTTCAAGCGTGAGCTGATAAAAGCTCAAATCCAGCCAGCGTCCGAATTTGAATCCGGCTTCGCGAATGGTGCCAGCATGTGTAAAGCCCAAGGCTTCGTGCAAGGCAATACTCCCGGTATTACCGGCTTCAATACCCCCAATCAGCAGGTGATAGTTCTGCTCTTGCGCTGCAGCAATCAGCGCCTGCAAGAGAATGCGGCCAAGGCCTTTGCCCCGATGATCCTTGTGCACATAGACAGAATGCTCAACGGAGTATTTGTAGGCCGGCCATGCCCTGAAAGTGCCGTAGCTGGCAAAACCCAGTAACTGACCACCCTCACCTTCAACACCAATGACCGGAAAGCTGCCCTGGGTCTTGGCAGCAAACCACGCCACCATGGACTCCGATGAGCGCGCTTCGTAATCAAAAAGCGCCGTGGAGTTCAGGATGGCTTCGCTGAATATTTCCAGAATCTGCGCGGCGTGCCGCTCATGCGTGCAGCGGACAATCTTCATGGGCGTTCAGGCACGCACATAGCGCAGGTGGGTGGCATCCGGTGTATTGAGCACCTTGTCGATCTTGAATTGCGGCAAGGCAGCACCCGGGTTTTCAAACAAGCGGCGGCCGCTGCCGAAGAGGATGGGGGCCAGGGCAATTTCCAGCTCGTCCACCACGCCCATGGCCAGATATTGCTG
>JAVHYE010000149.1 GCA_031119295.1 Pedobacter sp.
AGAGGATGATCTTGAAAGCTTCGGTCACGCGCTCACGCGTTGCACCACCGCCTACGTCGAGGAAGTTGGCAGGCTGGCCACCCTTGAGCTTGATGATGTCCATGGTGGCCATGGCCAGACCGGCGCCGTTCACCATGCAACCGATATTGCCTTCGAGAGCCACGTAGTTGAGTTCCCACTCGGCTGCACGACGCTCGCGCTCATCTTCCTGCGAGGGGTCATACATGGCCTTGAGCTTGGGATGACGGAACAGGGCATTGGAATCGATAACGATCTTGGCATCGAGGCAGTGCAGATTGCCTTCGGTGGTGATCACGAGCGGATTCACTTCCAGCAGGGCCAGATCCAGCTCGACGAACATCTTGGCGAGGCCGGTGAAAATCTTCACGAACTGCTTCACCTGATCAGAGTTCAGACCCAGCTTGTAGCCGAGGTCGCGGCCCTGGTAAGCCTGGCCGCCAATCAGCGGATCAATCGTGGCCTTGTGGATCAGTTCCGGCGTTTCGTGGGCAATCTTTTCAATGTCCACGCCACCTTCGGTGGAGGCCATGAACACGATGCGGCGGGATGCGCGATCCAGCACGGCACCGAGATAGAGTTCCTTGGAAATATCGGTGCAGGACTCGACGAGAATCTTGCTCACCGGCTGACCCTTGGCATCCGTCTGGTAGGTGACGAGATTGGTGCCGAGCTTGGCCTTGGCAAAGGCTTCCACTTCATCCAGCGTGGTGACGAGCTTGACACCACCGGCCTTGCCGCGACCACCGGCATGCACCTGGGCCTTGACCACCCACTTGTTGCCACCGATGCGTTCGGCAGCGGCGCGCGCTTCTTCCGGCGTGGAGGCGGCGAAGCCCTTGGAGACCGGCAGGCCGTATTCAGCGAAAAGCTGCTTACCCTGATACTCGTGAAGGTTCATTGTGTGATTACCATCTTGCGTTACATGTCTGGCGCAGGATCACTGCGTCACCTTAGAAAATCATTCAAAGTCTGCTGCGCGTCGGCCCTGCTGCGTTAAGAGCAAGTTCGGAATGCTCATTTACTCTTAGTAAACTCCGCTTCCTCACATGCTCTTGCCTTGCCGGTCTCTAGCTCGCGAGACTTTGAAAAGATTTTCTCTTAACCCGCCACCCGTTCTGGCACCGGGCAAATCCCGAAAAAAAAGTGAGAGGGAAAATCCCGTCTCACTTTTTTCGTCTTACTTCTTTTTGCGCTGGATCGCGTGGATGGCACGGCCATCAACGGAGAGCGCGGCTTCGTGCACCACCTCGGAGAGGGTCGGGTGCGCGAAGGTCATCAACTGCAGGTCTTCCACCGAGGCACCGAACTCCAGCGAGATCATGCCCTGATGCACGATGTCACCGGCATTGGGGCCGAT
Source organism: Pedobacter sp. (assembly GCA_031119295.1). Lineage (GTDB taxonomy): Bacteria > Pseudomonadota > Gammaproteobacteria > Pseudomonadales > Moraxellaceae > UBA2031. Next base: position 1,379 of record JAVHYE010000149.1, read on the forward strand.
CACATGCATGCCCAGCAGGCGATCCGTCTTGGCATCTGCCACGAACTTCACAAAGCCTGCGGTATCAGCAGCGGCCAGTGCACGGCCATTTACGGCAAACGCGAATTGGCCGGTCTTGACCTCAATGCCTTCGGCCTTGGCCTGTTCTTCGGTCTGACCCACCCAGGCAATTTCCGGATGCGTGTAGATCACACCGATGATGGTGTCGTAATTCACTTGTGCGTGATGGCCACCGATGAGCTCGGCCACCATCATGCCCTCTTCCATGGCCTTGTGCGCCAGCATGGGACCGCGCACGAGATCGCCGATGGCGTAAACGCCGGGCACGGAAGTACGGCACTGGTTGTCGACGTGGACGAAGCGACGCTCATCCAGCGTGATGCCGGAATCAGCAGCCAGCAGACCATCCGTGAAAGGACGACGACCAACTGCCACGATGAGCTTGTCGAAAACTTCCGAATGCTCGCCGTCCTTGTCCGTGTACTTCACCGTGACATTCTTGCCCTTGGCTTCAGTACCGGTGACACGGGCACCAAGACGGATATCCAGACCCTGCTTGGTGAGAATCTTCTGCGCTTCTTTGGCAATGGCCTTGTCGCAAGCCGGCAGGAAAGCATCAACGGCTTCCAGCACCACGACTTCAGCACCCAGACGCTTCCACACGGAACCGAGCTCGAGACCGATAACGCCGGCGCCAATCACGCCGAGACGCTTGGGCACATCCTGGAATTCCAGAGCGCCGGTGGAATCAACGATGACGTCTTCCACCAGCTGCGCGACCGGAATATTCACGGGCACGGAACCGGCAGCGAGAATCACATTCTGGGCATCAATGGTTTCAACCGCGCCTTCGAGCGGGGTGAACTCCACTTTCTTGCCAGCCAGCAGTTTGCCGGTGCCCTGCAGCCAGGTGATGTTGTGACCCTTGAAGAGCTGCGCAACACCGCCGGTGAGATTGCCCACCACAGTGTCCTTGCGCGCCTGCATGGTCTTTACATCAAAAGAGACCTTGTCGATCTTGATGCCGTGCGCAGCAAATTCATGCGCGGCATCGTGATATTTATGCGTGGAATCCAGCAGGGCCTTGGAGGGAATGCAGCCTACGTTCAGGCAGGTTCCACCCAGAGCGGGCTTGCCCTTGTGTACACGCTTTTCTATGCAGGCCACTTTGAGGCCGAGCTGCGCTGCGCGTATGGCGGCTTCATAACCGCCGGGGCCGCCACCGATGACGACAACATCAAAACTCTGTGTCATGAGTCTGTCCCTTCTTCACTTTGATTGATTCGGGATGCAAGTGCTCCGCCCTTGTGAGGCGGAGCCTGCAATCTGGGTAGTGCTCCGTAAGACTCAGATTTCCAGCAGCAGACGTGCAGGATCCTCCACCAGTTCCTTGATGGCCACGAGGAAACTCACCGCTTCCTTGCCGTCGATAAGACGGTGATCGTAGGAAAGCGCGAGATACATCATGGGCAGGATCACCACCTGGCCATTAACGGCCATGGGGCGCTCCTGAATCTTGTGCATGCCGAGAATGGCGGTCTGCGGCGGGTTCAGGATGGGCGTGGAAAGCAGCGAGCCGAACACACCACCATTGGAAATGGTGAAAGTGCCACCGGTCATGTCTTCGATGGTCAGCTTGCCGTCTTTGGCCTTCTTGCCGAATTCGCCCACGGTCTTTTCGATTTCCGCGAGGCTCATGTTTTCGGTATTGCGCAGGATGGGCACTACCAGACCACGATCAGAGGACACAGCCACGCCGACGTCGTAGAAACCGTGGTAAACGATATCATTGCCGTCGATGGAGGCATTCACGGCCGGGAAACGCTTGAGCGCTTCCACTGCAGCCTTCACGAAGAAGGACATGAAGCCCAGACGCACGCCGTGCACCTTTTCGAATTTCTCGGCGTACTGCTTGCGCAGGGCCATCACCGGCGCCATGTTCACTTCATTGAAGGTGGTGAGCATGGCAGTGGATTGCTTGGCCTCGAGCAGACGCTCGGCCACCTTGGCGCGCAGACGCGTCATGGGCACGCGCTTTTCCACGCGCTCGCCAACAGCAACAGCAATCGCCTGAGCAGCCGGTGCCGGTGCAGCGGCAGGTGCTGCAGCGGGCGCAGCAGCCGGCTTCTTCAGATAGGCTTCGACGTCTTCCTTGGTGAGACGACCGCCCTTGCCCGTGCCGGGAATCTTGGCCGGGTCCAGATTGTTTTCAGCAATCAGCTTGCGCACAGCGGGGCTCAGCGCATCATCGCTGGCGGCGGCAGGAGCAGCAGCCGGTGCAGCGGCAGCAGGAGCCGAAGCAGCCGGTGCAGCAGAAGCGGCAGCGCCGGCTTCGAATATCGCCAGCACTTCCTGCGACAGCACGGTGTCGCCTTCGTTCTTCAGCACCTTGGAAATAACGCCATCAGCGGGCGCCACCACTTCCAGCACCACTTTGTCGGTTTCGATATCGACAATCAGCTCGTCACGAGCCACTGCTTCACCCGGCTTCTTGTGCCAGGTTGCCACGGTACCGTCCGCGACGGATTCGGGAAAAACCGGTGCCTTGATTTCAATGGCCATGTTCAGTTTCCTTTTCCTTGTATCGTCTTTGCTTGTCTGTTTTTGCTGTGTGTATTCAGTTATGCCTTGAAGGCGTCTTCAATCAGGGCAGCCTGTTCTTTCGCGTGCAGGTAAACCGAGCCGCAGGCCGGAGCCGCTGCAGAAGGACGGCCGGCATAACGCACGCGCAGCTTGTCATTCCACTCGCGCACCACGGTGTGCATATGGTGCTGGCTGCAGTACCAGGCGCCCTGGTTCATGGGCTCTTCCTGGCACCACACAATGCTCTTGGCCTTCTTGTACGGCGCCAGTGCTTCGGCCAGCTTCTTTTCCGGGAAGGGATAGAGCTGTTCGATACGCACGATGGCGATGTCATTGCGCTTCTGTTCGCGACGCTTTTCCAGCAGGTCGTAATACACCTTGCCACCGCAGAGCACGACATGCGTGACGTCGGCCGGCTTGATGTCGTCGATTTCCGGAATCACGGTCTGGAACTGGCCCTGGGCCAGATCTTCCAGCGTGCTTACTGCAAGCTTGTGACGCAGCAGGCTCTTGGGCGACATGATGACCAGCGGCTTGCGCAGCGGGCGCACAGCCTGACGGCGCAGCAGATGGAAAATCTGCGCCGGTGTCGTGGGCGTGCAGACCTGCATATTGTGCTCGGCACAGAGCTGCAGGAAACGCTCAAGGCGAGCGGAAGAATGTTCCGGGCCCTGGCCTTCAAAACCGTGCGGCAGCAACAGCGTCAGACCGCAGAGGCGCTCCCATTTGGTTTCGCCGCTGGAGATGAACTGGTCGATCACCACCTGTGCGCCGTTGGCGAAATCACCGAACTGCGCTTCCCAGATGATGAGCGACTTCGGTGCCGTGGTGGCGTAACCGTACTCGAAAGCCAGCACCGCTTCTTCCGAGAGCAGGGAGTCGTAGATTTCGAATTTCGGGAAATTCGCATCCAGATTCTGCAGCGGGATGTAGCGTGAACCGTCTTTCTGGCTGTGCAGGATGGCGTGACGATGCGAGAAGGTACCGCGACCCACGTCCTGACCCGTCAAGCGCAGGAAATAACCGTCATTCAGGATGGTGGCGTAAGCCAGCGTTTCGGCCGCGCCCCAGTTGAATTCCAGATTACCGGCCCACATGCGCGAGCGGTCTTCCATCACCTTCTGCACCTGCTTCTGCATGACGAAGGTTTCCGGAATCGGCTCCAGCTTTTTGCCGAGCTCCTGCAGGGTTTTCAGCGGTACGCCGGTATCGAACTCATCCACCACGGCATGGCCGAGGTAAGGCGACCAGTCCACGAAGAGGCTCTTGTTGGGTTCGCGCACCAGCGCCTTCACCACATGCTGACCGGCTTCGAGGGCCTTGCGGTATTCCTCGACCATGTCATCGGCCTGCACCTTGGCAAGCACACCACTGGCCACCAGCTTGTCGGCATACAGGGTGCGTGTGGTCGGCAGCTTGGTGATGACCTGATACATCAGGGGCTGCGTGGCCGAAGGCTCATCGGCTTCGTTATGGCCGCGACGGCGGTAGCAGATGATGTCGATGACCACGTCCTTGCTGAATTCCATACGGAAATCCAGGGCCAGCTGGGTCACGAAGAACACGGCTTCGGGGTCGTCGCCATTCACATGGAAAATCGGCGCCTGCACCATCTTGGCAACGTCGGTGCAGTATTCGGTGGAGCGCGCATCGTCCTGCTTGCTGGTGGTGAAGCCGACCTGGTTGTTGACGATGATGTGTATGGTGCCACCCGTGTGATAGCCGCGGGTCTGTGACATCTGGAAGGTTTCCATCACCACGCCCTGACCGGCAAACGCGGCGTCGCCGTGCACGCTGATGGGCAGGACCTGACGGCCCTTGCTGTCATGACGACGATCCTGACGCGCACGCACCGAACCTTCCACCACCGGTGAAACGATTTCGAGGTGGGAAGGATTGAAGGCCATGGCCAGATGCACTTCACCGCCCGGGGTCATCACATTGGAGGAATAACCCTGGTGGTATTTCACGTCACCGGAACCGCTCTTGGTAACGCTCTTGCCTTCGAATTCGCTGAACAGATCGCCCGGATTCTTGCCGAGGATGTTCACCAGCACATTGAGACGGCCGCGGTGGGCCATGCCGATGACGACTTCCTTCACGCCATAGGAGCCGCTGCGCTGGATGAGCTCGTCCACCAGCGGAATCAGGGCTTCGCCGCCTTCCAGACCGAAACGCTTGGCGCCGGCAAAGCGGGTACCAAGGAATTTTTCCAGGCCTTCAGCGGCCGTCATGCGCTCCAGCACATGCTTCTTGGTGTCGGCCGAGAAATTCGGATTGCCGCGCACGCTTTCCAGACGCTGCTGTATCCAGCGCTTTTCCGCAGTGTTGACGATGTGCATGTACTCGGCGCCGATGGAGCCGCAGTAAATGGCGTCCATGGCCTGCACCATTTCACCCAGCGTGCACTCTTCCTTGCCGATGGCAAGGTTGCCGGTATTGAAAACGGTATTGAGATCGGCCGGGCTCAGGCCGTGTGCCGCCAGATCCAGATCCGGCACGGTTTCGCGCTGCATGAGGCCGAGCGGGTCCAGCTTGGCGCGCTGGTGGCCACGGTTGCGGTAACCGGCAATAAGCTGCAGCACAGCCACCTGACGACGCTCATGCTCGGTGCTGACATGGCTGGTGGGCAGTGCCTGGGCACGGGAGGAGTTCTTGGCGAGCAGCAGGAATTGCTCGCGCACACCCTTGTGCGGAGTGTCCTGGGCTATGCCAGCAACACGGGGGAGTTTTTCAAAATAGCTGCGCCAGTCTTCCGGCACAGACTGGGGGGAAACCAGAAATTGTTCGTAAAGCTCTTCGACGTAAGCTGCGTTTTCTGCCGAGAGTTGGGAGGTACTCCACTGGCGCAGCATTTGCCCGTCTTGCATGACTGATCGTTCCTGTTTAAGAGAAGTTCCGCCACAGATTCTCATTAGTCTGCAGTCGGGAGCTGTTTCGCCTTCTCTTTACCTTGACCCGCGATGCCTTTGTAAGGCGTCACGACCTGCAATCCGCTCCAAGTCTGGCTGCGAACTGCGTAAACAGCTGCCTCAATGCCGCGGTTGACGGCAAATAGGCTGGATGGCGTTGCCATCTGGCTTGGCCTGCACGGCCTGATGGGTATGACTCATACCTTAACGGGCCATACCGTTAGGTACGACGTTGTACCCGGAGATACCGGCCAAGCGCGGCCGGTATTCTGCACCCGTTAGCCGCCAAGGGCTACCGGGCAAGTGTTCACAAACTGAAGTCGCGAACTGATTTAGCAATCGTCCTGTTTGAAATGAAGT
>JAVHYE010000012.1:0-4181 GCA_031119295.1 Pedobacter sp.
CTGACGCAGAAGGAAGGCATCATTCCGGCGCTGGAGTCCAGCCATGCCGTGGCCTACACCAACAAGCTGGCACCCACGCTGGGCAAGGACAAGATCATCATCTGCAATCTCTCCGGTCGCGGTGACAAGGATCTGCTGACCGTGGCCAAGCTGGACGGGATTTCTGTTTGAAGCTCAGTGCCTGAACAACTGTCTGTGAGAGTGCGGCTGCAGGGCAGCCGCTTTCCTGAAAAAAGATTCCGGAAAAAATCATGAGCCGTATTGCTGAAAAATTTGCTGCGCTGAAAGCTGCAGGGCGCCAGGCCCTGATTCCTTACATCACTGCCGGCGATCCTGCTCCCGGCGTTACTGTGAAAGCCATGTTTGCCATGGTGGAGGCGGGTGCCGACATCATCGAGCTGGGTGTTCCCTTCTCTGATCCCATGGCCGATGGCCCTGTCATCACCAAGGCACATGAGCGTGCACTGCTCCATAACACCAGCCTGCGCGATGTGCTGGCCATGGTGGCTGAGTTCAGAGCCAGGGACAGCTCTACCCCGGTAGTGCTCATGGGCTACCTCAATCCGGTAGAAGTCATGGGCTATGCCACCTTTGCCGAGGCGGCTGCCAAGGCCGGGGTGGATGGGGTACTGACCGTGGACCTGCCCCCGGAAGAGGCCGATGAGCTCACCGCCGAGCTGCGCAAATATGCCCTGGACCCCATCTATCTGCTGGCCCCGACGACAACGCCGGAGCGCATACGCCTCATCACCGAGGCCGCCAGCGGCTATGTCTACTACGTCTCCCTGAAGGGCGTGACCGGGGCCGCGACCCTGGATATACCCGAAGTCGCCAAACGGATTGAAACAATCCGGACGATCAGTCATTTGCCCATAGGGGTGGGTTTTGGTATCAAGGACGCCAGCGCCGCCGCTGCCGTGGCCGTCCATGCGGACGGGGTGGTAGTGGGATCGGTGCTGGTCGACCGCATAGCCCGCTTGCAACAGGATACGGCCGCGATACCCGCTGCTCTTGCCGGTATCCTCGGGGAAATGCGCCAGGCCATGGATCGTCGCTGAGGCATTATCACTGCCCGCGGCGTTAACAGGATTCTGGCAGATGCCTTGATCAGGCCGTCTGCCTTGGGAGTAAAACGAAAATGAGCTCCAGCTGGATAGAAAAGATTCTTCCCAACGTCGGCAAAAACGTCGACGAACGCAAAATCTCCGTGCCGGAAGGCCTCTGGCGCAAATGCCCCAAATGCGATGCCGTGCTCTACAAGCCTGAGCTGGATCGCGCCCTGAATGTCTGCTCCAAGTGCGATCACCATCTGCGTATCAATGCGCGTGAGCGTATCGATCTTTTCCTGGACCAGGACGCCCGCGAAGAAATCGCTGCCGAGCTGGAGCCGGAAGACCGTCTGAAGTTCAAGGACAGCAAGAAATACAAAGACCGTATTACGGCGGCGCAAAAAGAAACTGGCGAAAAAGACGCGCTGGTGGCGGTGAAGGGCCATCTCAATGGTCTGCCGGTCGTAGTGGTGGCTTTTGAGTTCAATTTCATGGGCGGCTCCATGGGCTCTGTGGTCGGTGCCAAGTTCGTACGCGCCGTGAATGTCTGTCTTGAGCACAATATTCCGCTGGTCTGCTTTGCCGCCTCCGGTGGTGCGCGTATGCAGGAAGCCCTGTTTTCGCTGATGCAGATGGCCAAGACCTCGGCGGCTCTGGAAAAAATGAAGCAGCAGGGTATTCCCTATGTTTCCTTCATGACGGACCCGGTTTATGGCGGTGTGTCCGCCAGTCTCGCCATGTTGGGCGATATCAATGCCGCTGAGCCCAATGCCCTGATCGGTTTTGCCGGCCCGCGCGTGATCGAGCAGACGGTGCGCCAGAAATTGCCGGAAGGTTTCCAGCGCTCCGAGTTCCTGCTGGATCATGGTGCGGTGGACATCATCATTCACCGTCATGAATTGCGTGACACGATTTTCCGCCTGCTGGCAAAATTCACGCATTACCCGATCTGAATCGTATGAGTCACGAAAAATCGGCCCCGGTGGCCGATTTTCGTTTTTGTGGGCAGGAATTTACGGCATGACTCAAACACTGGCGGACTGGCTGTCCTGGCTGGAAGTGCAACACCCCAAGAGCATAGACATGGGGCTGGAGCGTGCGGGCCAGGTGGCGGACCGCTTGGGTCTGCGCCAGCTGGGTTGCCCGGTGATCACGGTCGGTGGCACCAATGGCAAGGGTTCTACGGTCGCTACTCTGGTCAGCATCTACAAGGCGGCCGGCATGCGTGTCGGCAGTTATACCTCGCCACATATCCTGCATTTCAACGAGCGTATCTGCCTGAATGCTGAGCCGGTGGCAGATGCCGTGCTGGTAGCAGCTTTTGAAAAAATCCGCGCCGCCCAAGGAGATATTTCCCTCACCTATTTCGAATTCACCACGCTGGCCGCCTTCCTGATTTTTCGTGAGGCTGGCCTCGATGTCGTGATTCTGGAGGTGGGGCTGGGCGGGCGTCTGGATGCGGTGAATCTGGTGGATGCCGATGTGGCCGTGGTCACCAGCATAGGCATTGATCATGTCGAATATCTGGGCAATACCCGCGAACTGATTGCCATCGAGAAGGCCGGCATTTTCCGCCGCGGCAAGCCGGCCATCTGTGGCGATGACAGCCCGCCATCAACTTTGCTGAAAGCTGCAGAAGAGCAGGGCGCGAAACTGCTGCGTCGTGGTCTGGATTTTGGTCATCACGAAGAGGCGGACAGCTGGAGCTGGCATGGTGCGGGTCATGTGCTGAACCGTTTGCCGAGACCGGCGCTGGCCCTGGCCAATGCGGCGGTGGCTCTTGCTGCAGTATTTGCCGCGCCCCTGACGGTTTCCGAGTCGGCCTTGCGAGAAGGTTTGCGTCTGGCCGCCTTGCCCGGCCGTTTGCAAAAAGTGGGCGAGTCCCCATTGATACTGCTCGATGTGGCGCATAACCCGCACGGCGCGACTTTTCTCATGCAGCAACTGCCCAGGGCACAGCCGGGGCAGCGTACGCTGGCGGTTTTCGCCATGCTGGCGGACAAGGATATTGCCGGTGTGATAGCCGCCTGCGCGGCGCATATTGATCAATGGCTGGTGGCGGATTTGCCGGTGCCGCGTGGTGAGCAGGCCGTCAATATCCTGCCTTTGTTGCAGGCAGGTGGGGCGAGTGTGGCTACCGCGTATCCGGATGTGGCAGCAGCTCTGTTGGCGGCTCGTCAGCAGGCCACTGCAACCGATAGAATTCTCGTCTTTGGTTCGTTCTACACCGTCGCCGCAGCCTGGCAGGCGCTTTGAGGAAATGATGGAAAAGGCAATCAAGCAGCGTCTGCTCGGCGGACTGGTTCTGATCGCAGGTGCCGCCCTGTTTCTGCCCATGCTTCTGGATGGCTCCGGTGCGCCACTGGCCGTCCCGCCCATGCCGGCAGCGCCCAAGGTAGAGGGTGTCGAGCAGGTGGCGCCGCGACTGGATGCCGAAGTGCAGGCGGCTGATCAGTCCGTGAGTGAGGCGCATGAAGACCGTACTTTTGTGGATACGGCGGAAACACCGCCCAGCGTTGAAGAGGATGTGAGTGCAGATGCCGCGGCGACTGCCGTAGCAGCAAGCGCAGACAAGCTTGCTGCCGACAAGCAGGCCCAGGACAAGGCCACGCAAGACAAGGCGGCTCTGGAAAAGCTCGTTGCCCAGAAGAAGGCCGAGCAACAAAAGGCAGAGCTGCAAAAGGCTGAACAGGAAAAAGCGCGCCTGGCCGCAGAGAGCGTCAAAAAAGCGGAAGCTGCGAAAAAGGCCGAGCTGGAAAAGAAGGCTGCCGAGACCAAGGCCGCCAGCGCCAAGCCGGCAGCAACACCCACAGCTACTGTGCCCGAGGCCTGGGTGGTGCAAGTGGCCAGCCTGTCCTCCAAGGACAAGGCTGACGCGCTGGTCAGCAAGCTGCGCCAGAAAAATTATCGTGCCGTGACGCATCAGCAGGGCGCCGTCTGGAAGGTCATCGTCGGGCCGGAGCTGCGCCGTGATGTGGCCGACTCCATCAAGTCGCGCCTGGCTTCTGATCCGGAACTGAAACTGAGTGGCTGGGTGCAGGCCTACAAGCCCTGATCACTGTTTTCCCGGCTGCTGTGGCCGGGAGCACTGTGCTAGAATTCGCGCCGGCGGCAGGAGGCAACGACTGCCGC
>JAVHYE010000012.1:4281-30989 GCA_031119295.1 Pedobacter sp.
CCTGTCCTGCTGCGGCCAAGGAGTGAGCATGCATCCGGCTGATGCGATCATTCTCGGCATCATCGCCATCTCCATGCTTTTCGGCGTTTTTCGCGGCCTCGTGCGAGAAGCGTTTTCGCTGGCGGGATGGGTGGCGGCTTATATCGTGGCACGTCTCTTTCACGCGCCGCTGGAAGAGATGCTGGTGGATGTGATCAGCACGCCGTCGCTGCGCTTGCTGGTGGCCTGGGGCGGTTTGTTTATCGCCACTTTGCTGCTGGCCTTCATTGCCGGTTACATGGTGATGAGCTTGATGGATGCTGCCGGCCTGCGTGGTGTAGACCGTTTTTTTGGTGCCGTTTTCGGTCTTCTGCGCGGACTGATTCTGGTACTGGCGCTGCTGGTGATGGCAGCGCCGTTTGTGGCGAAGGACGACTGGTGGCGCGAGGCAAGATTGCCGCGGGAATTCATGCGCTACGAGACGCAGGGACGTGAGCTCCGCAGCCAGCTTTATAAAGCGGCCCAGGATGCAGGAAAGGAAGCCATTGAGGCAAACCCTCTCGACTCAGCCAGTACGCCAGGCGAGCAGGGCAAAGACAGGCAACCTTGAGGTGAATTATGTGCGGTATTGTGGGCATTGCAGGCAAATCCCCGGTCAATCAGCCCCTCTATGACGCGCTGACGGTGCTGCAGCACCGCGGTCAGGATGCCGCCGGCATCGTTACCTGTCATAACGGCCGTCTTTTCCTGCGCAAGGAAAACGGCATGGTGCGCGATGTTTTCCATACCCGCCACATGCTGCGCCTGATCGGCAATTTCGGCATAGGCCATGTGCGCTATCCCACGGCTGGCTCTTCCAGCTCGGCCGAAGCGCAGCCTTTCTATGTGAATTCGCCCTATGGCATCACGCTGGCGCATAACGGCAATCTCACCAATGCCCACGAGATTGCCCGCGATCTTTTCCGCGAAGACCTGCGCCATATCAATACCGATTCCGATTCCGAAGTCCTGCTCAATGTGTTTGCCCACGAGCTGCAGGCGCAGAACAAATTCAATCCCACCGAAAACGACATCTTTGCCGCCGTGACTGCCGTGCACAAACGCTGCAAGGGTGCTTATGCCGTGGTGGCCATGATTACCGGTTACGGCATTGTCGGTTTCCGTGATCCCAATGGCATACGCCCCATTCTGTTCGGCGAGCGTGAAACCCCGGAAGGCAAGGAATACATCGTGGCCTCGGAGTCCGTGGCCATTACTTCCCTGGGTTACAAGGTCGTGCGTGACCTAGAGCCGGGTGAAGCAGTTTTCATCAATGCCGAAGGCCAGCTGTTCACGCGCCAGTGTGCGGAAAAGCCGCAGTACTCGCCCTGCATTTTCGAATATGTGTATTTCGCGCGTCCGGACTCCATCATCGACAATATCTCGGTGTACAAGGCCCGCCTGCGCATGGGCGAGCGTCTGGCGCAGAAGATTGTGAGAGAGTGGGGCGCCGATCACGATATCGATGTGGTCATTCCGATTCCGGATACCAGCCGCACCTCCGCACTGGAGCTGGCCAACCAGCTCAATGTGAAATACCGCGAAGGCTTCATGAAGAACCGCTATATCGGCCGTACCTTCATCATGCCGGGCCAGGGCCAGCGCAAGAAATCCGTGCGCCAGAAGCTCAATCCCATCGAGCTGGAATTCTCCGGCAAGAATGTGCTGTTGGTGGATGATTCCATCGTGCGTGGCACCACCTGCCGTGAAATCATCCAGATGGCCCGTGATGCCGGTGCCAAGAAAGTGTATTTCGCCTCGGCGGCTCCCGCCGTGAAGTTCCCCAATGTCTATGGCATAGACATGCCGGCCAAGGACGAGCTGATTGCTCATGGCCGTACCGAAGACGAAGTCTGCACCATGATAGGGGCCGACCGTCTGGTGTATCAGGATCTGGATGATCTCATTGCTGCCGCGCGCGAAGGCAATCCGCATATCGAGCGTTTCGATTGCTCCGTGTTCAATGGCGAGTACGTCACCGGCGATATCGATGATGCCTATCTCGAAGCCCTGCAGGCTTCGCGCAATGATTCGGCCAAGAAGAAAAAGGATGGTGGTGAGGGTTCTGGCCCCACTATCGTGGATCTTTCCAACGGCAGTTGAATCAGTGGCGGCTGAGCCGCTGCAGCGTCATGAAAGGGCTGTCCTGTTCCTGGTGAATGGGGCGGCCCTTTTTCTTTGGGGCGTATACCCCGGCTGCCTTTCGGCAGGCGGGCCGGCTCGGGCATACTAGGGCCTGATTTCACGCGACCTCCGGTACTGCCTCATGAGCCTGCACGACGACGATTTTCTCCCTGACTTCGGTTTTGACAGCCTGGCCGTGCGCGCCGGCCATGTGCGTACCGCCGAAGGAGAAAACAGCGAGGCCATGTTCCTGACCTCGTCCTTTGTCTTCAAGAGCGCGGCTGAAGCGGCAGCGCGTTTTGGTGGCAGCACCCCGGGTAATATCTACTCGCGCTTCACCAATCCCACCGTGCGTGTTTTCGAAGAGCGTCTGGCGGCGCTGGAAGGTGGCGAGCGTTGTGTGGCTACGAGCTCGGGCATGGCAGCCATTCTGGCGACCTGTCTTGGTCTCTTGCAGGCCGGTGATCATGTGCTGTGTTCGCGCAGCGTGTTTGGCACCACCAATGTGCTCTTCGACAAATACATGAAGAAATTCGGCGTGAGCACAAGTTTTGTCTCGCTCACCGATATCTCGGCCTGGGAAAAAGCCGTTACGCCGCAGACCAAACTCTTTTTCCTGGAAACTCCCAGCAATCCGCTCTGTGAGCTGGCCGATATTCCGGCGCTGGCCGCGCTCGCCCACAAGCACGGCGCCTTGCTGGCCGTGGACAACTGTTTCTGCACACCGGCCCTGCAGCAGCCCCTCAAGCTGGGTGCGGATATCGTCATCCACTCTGCCACCAAATACATAGACGGCCAGGGCCGCGTACTGGGTGGTGCAGTAGTGGGGCGGCAGAAAGAAATGGATGAGGTCTTCGGTGTGGTGCGTACCTGTGGCCCCACCATGAGTGCTTTCAATGCCTGGGTCTTCCTCAAGGGCCTGGAAACCCTGCGCCTGCGTATGGAAGCGCACTCGGCCAGCGCCAATGAGCTGGCGCACTGGCTGGAAAAGCAGCCGCAGGTCGCGCGCGTACATTACGCGGGGCTGGAGTCGCATCCGCAGCATGCGTTGGCCCGGAAGCAGCAGCGCCGTTTCGGTGGCGTGCTGTCCTTCGAGCTCAAGGGCGGGCGCGAGGAAGCCTGGCGCTTCATTGATGCCACGCGCATGTTGTCCATCACGGCCAATCTGGGCGATGCCAAGACCACCATCACGCATCCGGCCTCCACCACGCATGGTCGTCTGAGTCCGGAAGCCAAGGCGGCGGCGGGCATCACGGAGGGCCTGATACGCATCGCCGTGGGCCTGGAAGACCTTGCCGACATCAAGGCAGATTGCGAACGGGGCTTTGCGGCGCTCTGATACATTTTTCACGGTGTTATTCCGGCCGCGGATGATGCTATGGTCAGAACGGAGCGCAGCTTGCCCTGCGCTTGTTTTCCTCTGACAGAAACCGTGAAAAAAGAGTTTTCATGTCCTCCCTGAATCCTGTTCTTGCCGCCTTGGGCACAGTCATTCTCGGCAAGCCCGAGCAATTGAAGCTGGCCCTGTCCTGTCTGATTGCGCGTGGCCATCTCCTGATCGAAGACCTGCCCGGTATGGGCAAGACCACGCTGGCCGAGGCGCTGGCCCGTGTGCTGGGTCTTTCCTATCAGCGCATACAGTTCACCAGCGATATGCTGCCGGCCGACATCATCGGCGTGTCCATTTTCAACCCGCAGACCCAGGTTTTTGATTTCCGTCAGGGGCCCGTGTTCACGCAGGTCCTGCTGGCGGATGAAATCAATCGCACCACGCCGAAAACGCAGAGCGCGCTGCTGGAGGCGATGGAAGAGCACCAGGTCACGGCCGATGGCGTGACGCGCAAACTGCCACAACCTTTTTTCGTGATTGCCACGCAGAATCCTTCCACGCAGATGGGGACTTTTCCTCTTCCCGAGTCGCAGCTGGACCGTTTTCTCATGCGTATACAGCTGGGCTATCCCGATGTGCGTGCCGAGCGTGAGCTGCTCATGGGTGGCGATCGCCGTCGCTGGCTGGAAGGGCTGAGGCCCCTGGCCAGTGTGCAGCAGCTGGATGCCTGGCAGCAGGCTGTGGGCAAGGTGCATGTGAGTGATGCCGTGCTGGATTATGTGCAGCGTCTGGTCACACATACGCGCACGGCCCAGGGTTTCCAGCACGGGCTTTCGCCGCGTGGCGCCTTGGCCCTCTTGCGTGCAGCGCGTGCCTGGGCTTTTGTGAGCGGACGGGATCATCTCATCCCTGAAGATGTGCAGGCCGTGCTGCCGGCCGTGGCTGAGCATCGCTTGCGTGGTGGTCTGGAGGATCATGGCCGTACCCACAGCCTGACGGCACAATTGCTCAAGGCCGTGGATGTCATCGGCTGAGTGCGCATGAGTCCCTTGGCGCGCCTGCAGCAGTTTTTCCGTCAGCGCTGGAGTCGCTGGCTGGACAGGCGCATTCCCCGCCAGCAAAGCGTCACGCTGAACCAGCGGCGCATTTTCATTTTCCTCACCCGCCAAGGCGCTACAGCGGGTCTTGTCGTGCTGGCACTTTTTATCGCCGGTATCAATTACGCGAATAATCTGCTGCTTGGCCTCAGCTTTTTTCTTGGCAGCATCATCGTGGTAGCCATACACCACACCTATGCCAATCTGTCTGGTCTGCGCATCACGGCAGTGGCCGCCGGTTCTGCTTTTGCCGGCGAGACGGCGAGTTTCGTGCTGCAGCTGGACGATGCCCGTGAGCGTGATCATGAAAGCCTGCTGCTGGACTGGAGTGGCGTGCAGCAGAGCGTTGCCTGGGTGAATGGCAAGGTGGAAGTGGCGGTGCCTCTGCCCACGCAGAAGCGTGGCTGGATGCGGCCACCGCGCCTGAAAATTTCTTCGGTCTATCCTCTGGGGCTTTTACGCAGCTGGACCTGGCTGGATCTGGATCTGGCGGCGCTGGTGTATCCGCATCCCGAGGTCAGTGATGTCATGCCGGCGGGTCCCGGCGGTGATGGCGAAGGTGAAAAGCAGCGCCGCCGTGGCCACGATGATTTCGATGGTCTCAAGACCTTCACGCCCGGCGATCCTCTCGCGCATATTTCCTGGAAGCATCTGGCGCGGGGCAGTGGCCTGCTCACCAAGACCTATGCCAGCGAAGAGGTGGGCAGCGATATTCTCGATTTCGATGCCATGCCCGGCCTGTCTATCGAGGCGCGTCTTTCGCGCCTTTGCTGGTGGGTGATGGTACTGGCCCAGCAAAACCATTCCTTCGGCCTGCGCCTGCCCGGTGTGGAAATTCCGGCGGATATCGGCATAGAGCAGCGCGATGCCTGCCTGCGTGCACTGGCGCTGTTTGGTCGCGAGGCCATGCCGAAATGAGCGCAGTGACCAGCAATAGTCCGAATAAATCCACCATCCGGCCTGCGGCACGTTATTGGCAACTGGCGGCGCTGATCACCGTAGTATTGCCGCAGGTGGATAGACTGCCGCCGTGGCTGCTGGCTGCCGTGTTCCTGGGCAGCCTCTGGGCTTCCCCTTGGGCCGAGCGGCGCAAGCTTCTGCCGGGGAAATTCCTGCGTGCAATTTTGCTACTGGCCGGTATGGCCGGGGTCTATGCCTCGCATCGCACGCTGGTGGGGGCTGAGGGCGGAGTGTCCTTCCTCATACTCTGCGCTGTACTCAAGGTGCTGGAGTCCCGCGACGGCCGCGATCTTTTCATTTCCGTAGTGCTGGACTTCTTCATACTCGCTACGGCCTTCCTGTTCTCGCAGTCGCTGGTAACTGCCCTCTACGTGGGCTTGGCGAATATCGTGATTGTTGCAGCGCTGTTGGTGCTGCAGCAGCGCGAAGGCGTGAGCCTGCAGCACACCCTGCGCCGCGCGGCTGCAATCACTATGCAAGCGGTGCCCTTGCTACTGGTTCTTTTCGTTTTCATGCCGCGACTGCCACCCATATGGTCGCTGAACCTGAATCAGGGTTCGGGCAAGACCGGTATGTCCGATTCCATGAGCCCCGGTGATATTGCCTCGCTCAGTGAGTCTTCCGAGCTGGCCTTTCGTGTCGAATTCCAGGGGCCGCGCCCGCCCGGCAATGAGTTGTATTGGCGTGGACTGGTATTGACGCAGTTCGATGGCCAGCGCTGGACAGAAGATCCACGAGTAGATGGGCTCAATACTCCGATGGGTCAGGAAGGGAGCTGGCCTGATTGGGTTTTCATGCACAGGGATGATCAAAGCTTCTACCGTTACCGCATTATTCAGGAAGCTACGGATCAGCGCTGGCTGTTTTCTCTGGCCATCCCCCACACCAGTAGTCGCGATGCCCTGTTCACACGCGATGCCCGGCTTACGGCGCGCATACCGGTTTTCAGTCAGCTGACTTATGAAGTGCAGTCCTGGACGGCAGCACGTATGGATGTTTACGAGCTTCTGCCCTGGATGCGTAGCCAAGCCTTGCAACTGCCCGCATCGGGTAATCCGCGGGCTCGTGAAATGGCCAGTCGCTGGCACAACAGCTCAGCCAATGAGAGCGCTTATATCCGCCGTGTACTGGCCTGGCTGCATGAGGAGGAATTTTTCTACACCTTGCAGCCACCGCGATTGGGTGAGGATCGTATTGATGACTTCCTCTTTCGTACGCGCCGTGGATTCTGCGAGCACTATGCCTCCAGCTTTGTTTTCCTCATGCGCGCTGCCGGTATTCCGGCGCGCGTGGTTGTGGGCTATCAGGGGGGGGAGCAAAGTCCCCTCGGGGACTACTGGCTTGTGCGGCAGATGGATGCCCATGCCTGGGCCGAAGTCTGGCTGGTGGGAGAGGGTTGGGTACGTATCGACCCCACAGCCTCGGTTGCCCCGGATCGTATCGAACATGGCGCTGCACGCATGGCGGACAACCGCGAGTACTGGGGCGACAGTGGCTTGAGTGGCGTGCGCTATGGCAATTACCAGCTCTTCCGCCAGCTGCGCAGCATGGCGGACTATGTGAATTACCGCTGGACCCGTGATGTGCTGGGCTATAACAGCGAAAGTCAGGACGGCCTCATGCAGCGTCTGTTGGGCGATACCAGCCTGCTGCGGCGTCTGGGCGTGATGCTGGCGCTGATGACGGTACTCACCGGCCTCATCCTGTTCTGGGCCCTGCGTGGCGAACGCCGCGAGCAGCATCCCCTGGACAAGCTCTATCGCCGCTATTGCCAGCGTCTGGCCAAAGAAGGTGTGCTGCGCGAAGCCGGGGAGGGGCCGCAGGCTTTTGCCCGCCGCGTTGCACGTGAACTGCCGCGGCGCGCCGAGGAAGCCGAGGAGTTCGCCAGGCTCTATACGGCCCTGCGCTACCGGCCTGCCGGCAGCCGTGACAAGCTGCTGGAGCAGCGTTTGCGCCGCCTGGCCCGTGGTCGCATTCCCGGCATCTCCTGAGTGTTCATTTCCTGCACACTCTGGCCCGGTTTTCGTGTTGAAAGCAGGGGGGCGATTCAGTAAGATGCGCGCCTCGCTTGCACCAGCCCCGGCTCAAAACCGGAGCAGTGACAAGATGCAGCAGACGCGTAGCTCAGCTGGTTAGAGCACCACCTTGACATGGTGGGGGTCGATGGTTCGAGTCCATTCGCGTCTACCAAATCCGAAACCCGCATTCCGCAAGGAGTGCGGGTTTTGTGTTTTTGGGGTGTATAAAGCGTGCTTTTGCCATCCGCTTGTCTTAAACGGATACGGCTCTTTGCTTGATGGTGTTGAAGCGGAGGGGTTGCCACCACTCCGGCAGCAGGGCGCGGACATGCGCCTGCGTGAAGCGGTCGTCGATCAGGTAGAGCACGCCTTCATCCTGGGTGGTGCGTATGACGCGGCCGGCGGCTTGTACGACTTTCTGCAGGCCAGGGTAGAGATAGGTGTAGTCGTAGCCAGACTGGAAGTGTTGCTCCAGGCATTCGCGGATTTTTTCGTTCATGGCATTCACCTGCGGCAGGCCCAGGGTGGCCACGAAGGCGCCGATCAGGCGCCGGCCCGGCAGGTCTATGCCTTCGCTGAAAGCGCCGCCGAGTACGGCAAATGCAATGCCTTCTGTTTCTTCGCCAAAGCCTTGCAGGAATGCCTTGCGCGCATCTTCATTCATGCTGCGTGACTGCTTACGCAGGGGAATATCGGGATGGCGTTCGCGCAGGGTGATGAGGGCGCGCTGCAGATAATCATGGCTGCTGAAAAAGGCGAGGTAGTTGCCGGGCTTTTGCCGGTATTGCGCGGCCATGAGATCGGCCATGGGTCCTAGTGAGCCTTCACGGTGCTGGTAACGGGTGGAAATATTGTCCACCAGATGCACGGCAAGCTGTGTTGCTGCAAAGGGGGAGGGGACATCCAGCCACTGCGTGCTTTCCGGCAGGCCCAGCAATTGCCGATGTAGCTGTGGCGGTGTGAGCGTGGCGGAAAACAGGGTGAGGCTGTGGCAGGCGGCAATACGCGCCTGCAGATGCGGGGCCGGAATCACATTGTGCAGACGCAGGCTGCGCGGGCTTTTTTGCGGATTCAGCAGATCGATAAAGGAATGCGGGCCTATCAGCTCCAGCAGCTGATGGAAATGCAGGGCCTCGAAATAAAACTGCTGCAGCTCAGGGATGACATCCTGTGGATGCTTGCCCTGCCAGTCGGCAATTTTAACCAGTGTCTGTTGCAGGGCCTGTGTGAACGCTTCAGGCAGCTCGTCACGGCATTGGTATTCCGGAGCAGGGGCCTCCGGATCAAGCGGATTGATCTTACCCTCATGCAACTCATCCCAGATTTTCTGGAAGCGACCCAGCGGGCGTTTCAGGGTTGTAGGCAGTAGCTTGCGCAGAGCAGCCAGGCGGGCCGGCTGTAATTCTGCGGAATACATTTCGCGGGCACGGTCGACCAGGTTGTGTGCTTCATCCACCAGCAGGGCCACTTTCCATTCACGGCGCTGCGTGAGGCTGTAGAGCAGGGCGCTGCCATCGAAGAAATAGTTGTAATCCCCGACAACGATATCGCTCCAGCGTGCGAGCTCCTGGCTGAGGTAATAGGGGCAGACGGCATGCTGTTCGGCAATGCACGCCAGCGTGGCCTGATCAAGAAATGCACTCGCTACGGCTTCTGCGCGCGCCGCCGGAAGCCGGTCATAAAAACCTTGGGCCAGCGGACAGGATTCGCCATGGCATTCCTTGTCGGGATGCACGCAGGCTTTATCCCGCGCCGTGAGCTCCAGCACACGCAGGGATAAATCCGTATCGGATGCTTTGAGTCGTTGTGCGGCTTCCAGTGCAAGTGCACGCCCGGGGGTTTTGGCCGTCAGGAAAAAGACCCGGTCGATTTCCTGAACCGGGCAGGCCTTGAGCAAGGGAAAAAGCGTGCCCAGGGTTTTACCTATGCCGGTGGGCGCTTGTGCCAGCAATACTTTGCCGTCGCGCGCCGCTCGATAAACGCCTTCGGCCAGCAGGCGCTGGCCGTGGCGGAAATCGGCAAAAGGAAAGCGCAGAGTGCCAAGCGCTGCATCACGCGCCTGCCGGTGGGCCAGCTCCTGCTCGGCCCAGTGCAGGAAGCGTTCGCAGTGCTCACGGAAAAATGCTTGCAGCTCGGTTGCCTGAAAGTTTTCCGCTAGTACGGTTTCTTTTTGCGTGCCTATGTCGAAATAGACCAGGGCGACTTCCAGCTCGCTACGTTCCTGCTGCGCGCAGATCATGGCGCCATACAACTTGGCCTGGGCCCAGTGCAGGGCGCGCTGGTTGTCCGGCAGACGGGAAAGATCGCCACGAAAGGTTTTCACTTCTTCCAGGCGACCACGTGCTGCATCAAAACCATCACAGCGGCCACGCAGGCTGAGTGGTCCGTATTCGGCATTCAGGCTGAGTTCGGCGTCGTAATCGCTGCCACGGCGTGAAGCCACCATGCGATGGCCTTCCATGCCTTCCTGTGCCGTAGGAGAGGGAGTGAAGCGCAGGTCGAGATCGCCGGTCTTGGCGGTGAATTCGCAAAGTTCGCGCACGGCAATGCGGAAACTCATACGTGTGCCCAGCTCACATGCGAGACGGCGACGGGAATGCCGTGGCGGGCGCAGTAATCCAGCCAGCGACTCTGGTTGTCCTGCAGGCGGTCGCCGGGGCCTTTCACCTCCAGCATGAGATAGCGCTTTTCCTGCGGCCAGAACTGTATGAGATCGGGAAAGCCGGAGCGGTTGCTGCGGATATCTCCCAGCAGGCGTTCGAAAAGGGCGCGCAGATGCGCAGGTGGAATACAGTCCAGCGCTAGCTGCAGCAGGTTTTCATCCAGCACATCCCAGAAAACGAAAGGCGATTGCCGGCCCTGTTTGCTATGCCAGTGTTCCAGAATGCTGGTCTTGTATGCATCGCTTTCAAGCTGTGCCAGGCAACACCTGAACTCGGTCTCGCGTCGTGCACGGAAATCCGGATGATGCAGATCGACGGGGCCGTAATGAAAGGCATGGAAGAAAGCGCCGGGTAGCGGGGCGAAAATTGCCGGCCAGCAGAGCAGGCCGAAGAGGGAATTGATCAGCGCGTTTTCCACATAGAAGACTGGTGCATCTTCGCTATGCAGATGTTCACGCAGGCGGAACTCCACAGAGAGATCAGCCATAGGCTCCAGCGTGATATCACGGCGCTCGGGGCTAATGAGCGTGGTTTCGCTTTGCCGGGGCAGGCCCAGCTTGCGGCGCAAACGCGGCAGGCTGCGGGCGAGCTGCTGCTGGTCTTCTTCACGCGAGGATTGTGCTTGCAGGATGCTTGCCGCGACATGGGCCGCTTCGATATCACCGTTCTGCTCCAGCACACGCACGCTGCGCAACTGTGCATCCGGATGCCGGCTTTGCGCATAAACGGAGAGTGCAGACGACCAGTTTTTTTCGCGCTCCAGTTGCTGGCCCAGGCTAAAGAGCAGGCGGGCACGGCGTTCTTCCAGCCAGGTATTGGCATAAGGCGAAGCTGGAATATCAGCCAGCACGGCCTGCAAGTTTTCGCCTTCTTCAAAGCGTGTGCGGCAACCATGAAGATACAGCCAGGCATCCACTTCCTCGCGCTGCTGGAAGGCGCGGGAGCTGGCCGAAATCTCTACAGGTTCGTAGTGCAGCAGACCGAGATCGGTGAGCACGAACTCTGACCAGTCCTGATGCAGATTGCCGAAAAACATGAGGCGCAGGCGATCAAAGATATCGGTGTTGAGCAGGCGGCAGATATTGTCCTCAAAATCCGCCTGCCATTCTTGCAGACGATGAGCCTCTGGAAATTGCGGCTGCAGTGATTCAAGAAGCTCATCCTTGCGCTGACCACGCCCGCCGAAGATTGCCTGCAACTCGTCCTTGCGCAGCATGGCGAAAAGTTCTTCCAGCGTGAGTTCGGGTGCAGCGTCTATCAGATCACGCTCGGCCAGCAAGGCAAGCAGCGGAGCTGTCGCACCGATTTCCGCGTAATCCAGTTTGCTGGCCCTGAAGAGATCCCCCTTGCGCATGACCATGCGCACCAGCAGGGCCTGTGCCGGCCGGGGCAGAGCGTGAAAGCCGGTTATGAAGCCGGTTTCGCGTGCATCCAGCAGGTCCGCATGGCGCGTGCCCACCCAATCCAGTACCTGCCGGAAGTTTTCCAGATAGTAAAAAGGATCGGGCAGGACAGTGGGCATGCTCAGGCCGCTGCCTCTGGCAAGAGTGCCGAAGCTTCAGCCAGCCCCTTGGCGGCTTGCAGCAGCTCCAGTCCGCTCAGTGCCGGCAGGCGGGCGGCAGCCTGGGGGCTGAGTTCCACGGTGAAATCGCCGGCGGCATCCTCTCGCCAGTGGCTGACCACGAAGGACACGATCGTGCCGACCTCAGTGCGGCTGCGCAGGCTGCTGGCCTGCAGTTCGGCCAGAAGGGTTCGTGTGCTGTTGCGGCTGGCGTCATCGCTCACGGTGATGCGATGTACTTGTTTACTGCTCATGCGGGACTCCATCCGTCTTTATACTGTTCATGCGTATAGTACTTTGGCGGAGGCGGGAGTCAAATTGCCAGGCTGACGGGCTTGGCCATCAGTCATGGCGTGACCGGCCGGTAACCCGATGCCCTGCGTAAAAGCCGGGATGAGCTGCAATTTTCCGTGCATATCGGCGTGGCATGCTTCGTGGTGTTCTATGTGACAGGGTTCACGTTTAGTGACCACTTCATCAACGAGTCGGGCAGTCCGTTTTCATGATGACGCATCCTGCAGTGCTGGTCGTGGACGACCAGAGCAGCAATCTGGTGGCCATGGAGGCGGTGTTCGACGGTGAACCGGTGGATCTGGTCAAGGCCAGTTCCGGGCAGGAGGCGCTCAAGCTTTTGCTGCAGCGCGATTTTGCCGTAGTGCTTCTGGATGTGCAGATGCCTGGCCTCGACGGCTTTGAAGTCGCCGAGATCATGCGCAGCAATCCGCGCACGGAATCCACGCCCATCATCTTCCTCACGGCCATCAGCAAAGAGCAGCGCTATATCTTCCGCGGCTATGAAACCGGGGCCGTGGACTATCTCTTCAAGCCCATTGATGCCGCCATCCTGCGCAGCAAGGTGCGCGTTTTCCTCGAGCTGGACCGCAAGAACCGCAGCCTGCGCGAAAGCCTGCGCCTGTTGCAGGAGGAGCGCGACCATAACCAGGTGCTGTTGCGCTCGCTCTCCGAAGGCCTGCTTGGTGTCACGCAAAGCGGTAATGTGTTTTATGCCAATCCCACGGCCGAAGAAATGCTGGGCGCCACCTTCAGCGATCTGGTGGGCCGGCGCCTGAGTGAAATCTTCACCTTGTATGGCGAAAACGCTGAGCCGGCCGACTGGTCGGTGGGCGAGTTGCTGGTGACCTGTGCCCGCGGTGAGCGTGCGCATCGTGATGATCTTTTCCTGCGTCGTGGTGACGAGGATGTGGCGGTGGAAGTGTCCGCCAATCCCCTGCAGCCTGATGAATACATGCGCCAGCCGGTAGTGGGCGTGGTGGTGGTCTTCCGTGATGTGTCATCGCGTCGCCAGAATGAAAAAGTGCTGACGCGCAAGGCTACGCAGGATGCCTTGACTGGGCTTTATAACCGCGCCGAATTCGAGCGCCTGCTGGGGGCGCGCGTGGCTGATGCCAATCGCCATGAAACCAGTCTGGCGCTGCTGTATCTCGATTTGGACCGTTTCAAGAGCATCAACGACACGCAAGGTCATCATGCCGGTGATCTCGTGCTGAAAGCCGCAGCGGAACGTTTGCGGGAATGCTCGCGCGATACCGATCTGGTGGCGCGCCTCGGCGGTGATGAGTTCGTGATGGTGCTGGAAAGCAATGAACCGCGTCGCGCGGCCAGCCTGGTCTCGGGGAAAATCCTGCAGGCCTTTGCCCGCGTGGTGGAAGTGGACAGCGGCCATCTGCAGGTGGGTACCAGTATCGGTATCGCCATTTATCCCGATGACTCCACGCACAGTGACGACCTGCTGAAATGCGCGGACAAGGCCATGTACCAGGCCAAGTCCTCGGGACGTAACAACTACCGTTTTTATCGGGGTTGAGCTCGTGACTGATACGGTCGTCCTGCTGGAGAACTGACTGGCGGGTTTTTCATGGATGGCGGTCAGAATATGTCTGCCCGCTGTCCTCTTGTGTCCTTATCCTGAAATCTCTCCCGCATAGACTCCCTGTCCATAAGCGAAGGCCTGCCATGACGTATTGAGTTGGAGGCCCCCGCAAACAAAAGAATCATAAAAAGGGACAGGGGTCCGATCATGAAGAAGCAAGTTCTCTCGCTTGTTGCTGCCACTGCACTGCTGGGCGCTGCCGGTAACGCCGCCGCCTGGAGTCAGGAAACCCATCGCCGCATCGTGCTGGATGCGGTGAATTACATGAAGAACAATCCGGGCACCACGAATTACAGCAAGCTGCTCGCCGGTGCCACGGCCGCTGGTTACACCATCGACCAGTTTGCGGCGGCACTGGGCCAGGGCGCCTACGACGTGGATGATTTCGCGGACACCTATATGTGCGGCGCCACCACCGGCGATTGCCAGCTGGCTCCGGTCTGGGGCCTGGGCGCCGGCATCGTGAAATACACCTCCTACTGGCATTTCCAGAACCAGACGCAAGGTGCTGATGCACACGGCAATGACTTCGGTGGCTACAACTACGCCAAGCTCACTGTCTGGGGCGATATCGACAATATGGCCGCCACCTGGCTCTATGGCGATTATCTGGATGACGGCAAAGGCAATCTGACAGGCTGGTTCAGCCGTGACAGCTCCAAATACAACGGCTATGACAATACCGAAGCGCACTACCGTCTGGGGGGTTACTCCACGCGCAGCCAGTACGCCGATTTCGAAAAGATTCCCTTCCAGCCCATCGATAATCTGGGCCAGTACTGGTTCCAGCAGTTCCTGGCCGCACCGACTGCGCAGACTCTGGGCTTCGTGCTGCACACCACCGATCTGCTGCAGCCGCATCACACCTGGACCACCTCGGCCCTCAATCACTCCGGCTGGGAAGGCTGGGTGAATGACAATTACTACACCTACACGCTGAATGATCCCGCACTGGTGACGGCCGCCCTGAACAATTTCACGCCGCTGTCTGCCACGGCCACGGATATCCGTCCGCTGCTGACCCAGGGTGGTGCCATTTCCTATTCGCAGGGCGGCATCGTGCTCTCCAGCACGGATGAAAACGACCGCAAGAATGTGGCCCGCGTGATGATTCCCAGCTCCATTGCCATGGTGGTGCGGGTGCTGAATCGCGCCGCTGAGCGCTTCTGATATTGTTTGTTTTTCCTGGTGTTGTTGTTCCATCGTGAGCTTGGGGCGTATCGTCTGATACGCCCCTTTTTTTATGACAGCCTGGTGCTTGCCCCGGCGGGCATGCTGCCAAAGACAGAACAAGAAAAATCATGCGGCCACATTCCTTTCTGCTCTCCCTCTCCCTGCTGACCTTCATGGCCCTGCCTGTGCAGGCGGCAACACGGCACGACCTGGCCATGCCCGGCGTGGCCGCCACCATCAATGGCGAGCCCCTGCCTGACAGTGTGGTCAGCCTCATGCAGACCCTGGCGCAGCGCACGGACAAGCAAGCAAGCCGTAGTGATGTCGTGCAGGCCATGATCGATGATCGCCTGCTGGCCGGTGTTGCCCGCCAGCAGTATTCCGTGGCGGAGTTGCTGGAAGACAACAAGGTGGGCTTCAAGCCGGAGATACAGATCCAGCAGTCACTGGTGTCGTGGCTGCAGTCGGGCTACGGGCCGCGTCTCGATGCAGCCGTAAAAGCGGAAAAGGGCGGCAAGCTGGATGGTTTGATTCTGGCCCGGCATGAGCCGGTAGCGGCTGACTGGAATGCCGTGCTGGGTGCCCAGCCGAAAATGTTGCTGGAATATGCGCTGGATGAAAAAGGCCGCAAAGCAGCTGCGGCTGTTGTACTGCTGTCTTATCGTCTTGATGCCAAAACGAGGGGCCGTATTTCCCTGCTGGATGTTTACGATGCGCAGAATG
This sequence comes from Pedobacter sp., assembly GCA_031119295.1. Lineage (GTDB taxonomy): Bacteria > Pseudomonadota > Gammaproteobacteria > Pseudomonadales > Moraxellaceae > UBA2031. The sequence continues at coordinate 19,840 of JAVHYE010000012.1, forward strand.
TGCAGGGGCGCAACCAGCTGCATGCCCGTGATGGTGGTTTTGCCATGGCACAGGCGCAGCAGCTCTTGCAGTGGCGCTATGTGATGCGCTGGGCAGAAGCGCGTTCCGGGCTTGGCGCTGAGGGATACGCCGTCTTGCGTCGTGCCGTGGAAGACCGATTGCTGCGTGATGGCTGGATGGCACTGATCGGCATCAGCAGTGATATCCATGATGACAACGAGAATCTGAAAAAGCTGGCCGCCTCTGCCACGCCCGCTGAAATCCACGCCTATTACGAAGCGCATCGCGATGAATTCCGCCGCATAGAAAAAGTGCGTGCGCGTCATATCCGTGTGGCTGATGAAAAGACTGCCAATGACGTTTATGCCCGCCTGCAGCAGGGCGAAGATTTTTCCGCACTGGCCCGCCGTGTTTCGCAGGCCGAAGATGCCGGTCGCGGTGGTGAAATGGGCTGGATCGTGCACGGCGAAAAATCGCTGAGCTGGCTGGAGAGCCTGACCTTTGTGCAAAAAGCCGGCGTAGCTTCGCGGCCTTTCCGCAGCCCGGGCGCGCCCGGCGAAAACCCGGCCTGGGAAATCCTGCTCGTGGATGAAAAAGTAGAGGGCTGGCAGGCGGAAGACAGCCCCGAGGTGCGCTATGTGGCAGCTCAGGACATTGCCCGCAAGAAAGCCTTGCAGGCCTATCGCGATACGCTGGCCAGCGTCCGGGCCGCTGCCGATATACGACTGGACAAAAGCCTTGCACCCCTGGCCCGCGGTGCTGGCTCATGAGTCGTCAGCGCTGGATTTTCCTTTCACTCTTCCTGCTTCTGGGGGCCGCCTTGCTGCTGGGGTTCTGGTTACGGGGTGAGGGCGGTGCGTCTCCCGCTTTTACAGCCTCTGCACAAGGCGAAAAGCCGGCTGCAAACACCATGACATCAGCCTTGCCGCCATTGCAGCCCTTGCCGGTGCAGACTGCCGGCCCTGATGTGTCTTTGCCCGAATTGCCCGCCACGACCACGCCGGCCGCAGAAAGCATGGGCAATGCGCGTGAATATGGCGATGCGCGCCAGCCGGCCTTGCAGCGCGATGCGCCGCGCGAAGCGCCAACAGCGGCCGAGCTGGCCGATCCGGCGGCCTACCAGCGTTATGAGGCACGTCAGAATCAGCGCCTGCACCGTGCTTATGTAAAGGCCGCCGATGCGGAAATTCCGCGGCTGCAGCAGGATATTGCGCAGGCCCGTGCACAGGGCATGACGCCCGAGCAGATTGCCGAGGGCGAGGAAAAATTGCGGCGCATACAGGCCATGCGCGACCAGTTACAAGCCGAAGGAAACTCTGCTCCCTGACCAGTGGCAAACGGTGCAGACGTACAGATGAGCTGATATGACCTGCCATCCTGTCGTCGTCTTGGCAGGCAGGATGCCTTTTCCTACTATTGGCGGCAGGACCGACGGCCTGTGGTCGTCGACAAAACAAAAAGTCTTACTCCATGTCCCAGTCCCTTGCGGAAAATCTTGGCCATATTTCCATTCCTGCCCTGCAGCAGTATCTGCGCAGTGCGGAGGCCTGCGGACTTTCCCGCGAGAAAATGCTGGTGGAGGCGGGTATCTCGCCCGAGCTCCTGCAGGACAATAATGCCCGCGTGGATTGTGATGTGCTGCAGCGTCTGCTGGCCTGGGTGCTGCCGCGTTGCAATAACCCGGTGTTCGGCCTGCTGACCTCCCATTACATACAGCCCGGTTCCTACAGCGTGATGGGCTATATCGCCATGACCAGCAATACCCTGGCCGAGGCGGTGGCGCGCATGCCGCAGTATGAAAAGCTGGTGGGCGATATGGGTACTTCGGTGGTGGAGCATGAGCCCGGCGCCATTGTCGTGCGCTGGAATTGCCGCTTCATGGACCCGCAGACACGCCGCCATGTGATTGAAAACGTGCTTGCCTCCTGGACTTCTTATACGCGCTGGATGGCTGATGCCGAAGAACTGGCACCACTGGCTGTACGTTTCGAGCATGATCCACCGGCTGATCGCAGCCTGCTCAAGCATTACCAGCAGATTTTCCGTTGCCCGGTGTATTTCAACCAGCCCATGTCAGCCCTGCTGTGCTCCCCCCAGATTTTTGAATATCCGCTGCGCCAGCCTGATGTGAATCTGCGCGATACCTTGGAGCATCATGCCCAAGTCTCCCTGGCTTCGCTTAAGGCAAAGTATTCGCTTTCTGACCAGGTGCGCTCGCTGCTGCGTGCCATGCTGGCCGATGCTTCGCCGCGCAAGGAGTTCGTGGCCGAGCAGATGGGCATGAATGTGCGTACCCTGCATCGAAAATTGGCGGACGAGAACCAGTCCTACCAGCAAATCCTTGATGACCTGCGTGCCGAGCTTGCGCGCAAATATCTGGCGCAGCCGCATCTTTCCGTGGAAGACATTGCCCGCAAGCTGGGCTTTACCGAAAGCCGCTCTTTCATCCGCTATTTCAAGGGCTATACCGGGTTGACGCCGGGCGAGTACCGGCACGGAAAGGGGCAGGCGGATGATGATTCCGCTGCATGAAAAACGCCGGCGAATGCCGGCGTTTTTTTGTCTGAGGTCTTATCAATAAGGATCGGGCAGGTTCTCGTTCTTCTTGAAGCGCTTGTAGCTCCACTGATAGTGCGCCGGGTCGCGGCGTATGACGTTTTCCACGCAGCGGTTCATGGCTGCAGCAGATGCCGCGAGATCTTCATTCCAGATATCCGGGTCCGGCTTTTCGAAATGGATTTCAAAGCCATCGGCATCAGGGCGGCGCAGGCAGTACATCACGATCACGCTGCACTGGGTACGGCTGATGAGCTTGGGCAGCATCACGCCGGTCCAGGTGGAAATGCCGAAGAAGGGCGCATAAATGCCGCCGCCATCATGCGGAATATGGTCGGGCAGGATGGCGGAGAAGCCATTTTTCTTGAGGCCTTTGAACAGGGCCTTTACGCCGCTGTCGTCAGTGGGAACGGCAATGGAATTAAGGCGGCTGCGGGCATCGCGCACAAAGGCATCCACCCCTTTTTGCTTGGCCGGCTTGTACATGATGATGGGGGCCGTGTGCTGGCTGACCCAGGCATTCATGAATTCCCAGGTACCGTAATGAGGAATGATGCCTATGGTGCCGCGGCCGGAGGCCAGGGCCTCATGGAAAATGTCTTCGCCATGCACTTTGCGGATTTGGCTGATGCTGTATTCCGGGGGCTCGCCCCAGCTCTTGGTGAATTCGGCCATGGTCTGGCTCATGGAAACCAGGCAGCGCGCCGTGGTTTCCTGATACCAGTCTTCACTCTTGCCCGGAAAGCAGAGCTCCAGATTGCGGCGCACGGTGTGGCGGCGGCTATTGCCCACCACATGCATGGCCATCCAGCCGGCGAAGGCGCCGAATTTCTGCAGGAAGCCCAGAGAGCGGTGGCCGAAGAAGCGCAGGAGCCTGAGAAAGAAGCGGTCCTTGCGGGTGAGCGTGTCCGGGGCGGGCGGAAGGCTGGCGGCGGTATCGTTCATGCGTTTTTTATGTCCTGTGCGGTGCGGCAGCCTTTCAAGGCGGGCCAAGGATAGTGGATGCAGCGGCCTAACCAAACCGGCATTTGTGACCCGTCTGTAGCGGGATAGTTCCTCGGCCTCCCCGATTATTTGGATCAGTGTAGAAGGATGGTGTGGCCCCGCTATAATCGGCCGCCTTCTGCCCGCCGAGACCCCTGCCGTGGATTTCCTCCAGCCCGTACGCGATTTTCTCGCCTGTCCGACCCCGCAGCGCTGGGTGGAGGGCGCCCTGCGCGATATCCCGCTGCTGCTGCAGGATCATGCCAACTGCGAGAAGAAGGCAGCCGGCACGGCCATGAACTTGCTCTTCCGCTACAACGACAAGCCCGAGCTGCAGATCCTGTTGGCGCAGCTGGTACGCGAGGAAATGCTGCACTACGAGCAGGTACTGGAAATCATGCGCGCGCGGGGCATTCCCTACCGTAATGTCTCGGCTGCCCGCTATGCCAATGGCCTGCGCGAGCATGTGCGCCACGGTGAGCCGGAGCGTCTGGTCGACATCATGATTGTCGGCGCCTTTGTCGAGGCCCGTTCCTGCGAACGCTTCGCCGCCATCGCCCCGCATCTGGACGAAGAGCTGGCCCGCTTCTACACCTTTCTCCTGCGCTCCGAAGCCCGGCACTTCGAGTATTACCTGGGACTGGCAGAAAAATACGCAAACGGCCCGATAGCCGAGCGTGTGGCTTTTTTCAGGGCCAAGGAGCGGGAGTTGATAGAAGCTCCTGATAGCGAAGTGCGCTTCCACAGCGGGCCGTTGCCCGCTTTATCATAAGCAAGGTCATGACAAGGAGAGTGTGATGCCGGCATTGCTAGCGGGAATTCTTGCTGCCGCCCTGTGCGTATGGGGGGCGCGTCGCCTGGGTGTGCAGCGCTGGGCCTATACCCTGGGCCTGCTGACATTGCCTTGGCCCTATGTGTTCTTTGCTCACCGGGCAGGCGACGGCAATACGGCCTTTATGGAAATGTACTACGGCATGTTCTTTCTGGCGGCCGGCCTTGTTTTTGCCATTTCCCGTATGAAGTTCTCCGCTTATGTCGTTGCGCTGCTGTGGCTGTTGCATGGCGCCTACGATGTGTTTCACAGCCATCTGGTTTTCAATCTGGGTACGCCCGGCTGGTATCCGTTGCTGTGTGCAGGGTTTGATGTTGTTATTGCTGTCAGTCTGGTTTGGCTGGCGACACGATTACCGGACGGCGATATCCTCAAGGCCTGAAAAGGCTGCATAAAAAAAGCCCCGCAAATGCGGGGCTTTTTGTTTTACGCCGCAGACGAGTTCTCGTTTCGTTTTACGCGGAAGAAGGCGGCGTAGAGTGCGGGCAGGCTGAGCAGGGTGAGGGCTGTGGCCACCATGAGACCGCCCATGATAGCGGCGGCCATGGGCCCCCAGAAGGCACTGCGCAGCAGCGGAATCATGGCCAGCACGGCGGCCGCTGCAGTGAGCATGATGGGGCGGAAGCGGCTGACAGCGGCATTCACGATGGCGGTCCAGCGCTCGGTGCCGGAAGCAATATCCTGCTCTATCTGGTCAATGAGGATGACCGAGTTGCGGATGATCATGCCGTTCAGCGCGATGATGCCCAGCGTGGCCACAAAACCCATGGGCTTGCCCAGCACCAGCAGCGTGAGCGTGGCACCGATAAGCCCCAAGGGGCCCGTAATGAAAACCAGCAGGCTGCGCGCAAAACTGCGCAGTTGCAGCATCAGCAGCGTGAAGATGATGAAGAGCATGAGCGGCACATTCGCAGAAATCGAATTCGTGCCCTTGCTGGATTCCGCCACGGTGCCGGCAATTTCAATGATGTAGCCGGGCGTGAGTTCGCTGCGCAGCTGGTTCAGTTTCTGGTCCAGACGCAGGGCGACGGTGGTGCCCTGTATGCCTTCACGCACATCGCCTTGCACGGTGATGGCGAAATTGCCGTTCTGGCGCCAGATCACGCCAGGCTCCCAGCCGAGATGGGCATGCCCCACCTGCGAGAAAGGAATGGAGCGGCCGCTGGCCGTGGGCAGATAGGCACTGGAGAGCGCGGTGATGGAGTCACGCTCGGCTTCCGGCTGGCGCAGCACAATGCCGATCAGGCGATTGTTTTCGCGATACTGGCCTATGGTGGAGCCGGAAAGAATGGTTTCACCCGCGGTGGAAAGGTCGGTGCTGGTGACGCCGAGGGCGCGTGCGCGGGCCTGGTCCACTTCCAGTTTCAGGACCTTGATCTCTTCATTCCAGTTGTCATTGATGCCGCGCATATCGGCATCACGATGCAACTCGGCTTTCACCTTGTCGGCCAGCGTGCGTACTTGTGCCGGGTCCGGGCCCATGACGCGGAACATCACGGGATAGGTCACAGGCGGACCATTGGGCAGCAGCTGCACGCGCGCACGGATTTCCGGGAATTCCCGTACCAGCAGATTCGGCAAGAGCTTGCGGATGCGCTCGCGATCCTCATGGCTTTTCGGCAGCACGATGAGCTGGGAGACATTGTCCTGCGGGAAAATCTGCTCCAGCGGCAGATAGAAATGCGGCACGCCGGAGCCCACGAAAGTGGAGACATTTTCTATGCCTTCCAGCTTGGCCAGACGGGCTTCCACGCGCTTGGCCACAGCTTCACTGGCGACAAAGGAAGAGCCTTCCGGCAGCCACAGATCGACAATGATTTCCGGGCGGCTGGAATCGGGGAAGAACTGCTTTTCCACCGCCTGCATGCCGACCACGCCCAGGGCCATGGCACCCAGCGTGGCGCCTATGGTGAGCCAGCGATGCTGCACACAGAAATCCACCACGCTGCGTACGCGCTTGTAGAAGGGCGTGTCGAAAACCTCGCCATGCGCATTGCCCGGATGTTCTTTCAGCAGCTTGTAGCCGAGATAGGGCACGAAATAGATGGAGACAAACCAGGAGATCAGCAGGGCCGCCGTGGTGACGGCAAAAATCGCGAAGGTGTATTCGCCAACACCGGATTTGGCGAGGCCGATGGGCAGGAAGCCGGCGGCCGTGATCAGCGTGCCGGTGAGCATGGGCATGGAGGTGGCGGAGAAGGCGTAAGTGCTGGCGCGCAGGCGGTCATAACCTTCCTCCAGTTTACGCACCGTCATTTCGATGATGATGATGGCATCGTCCACCAGCAGGCCCAGGGCGATGATGAGCGAGCCCAGTGAAATCTTGTGCAGATCGATATCGGCCCAGTTCATCACCATGAAGGTGGCGGCGAGTACCGTGGGAATGGACAGCGCCACCACGAGGCCGGGGCGGGTATCGATACGCCAGGGATTCTTGTGCAGGCCCAGGCTCAGGAAGCTCACCGCCAGCACGATGATGAGGGCTTCGGCCAGCACGCGCAGGAATTCACGTACCGAGAGCGAAACATTCGCGGGTTGATCCTGCATCTGCTGCAGCTCGATGCCGGCAGGCAGGGTCTGGCGCAGCTGGTCCGTTTTGGTTTTCAGATGCTCGCCGAGATGGATGATGTCGCCACCCTTGGCCATGGAAATCGCCAGTGCCACGACTTCCTTGCCCTTGAAACGGACCTTGGGCGTGGGCGGGTCTTCATATTCGCGCTTGATTTGTGCGATATCGCCCAAGCGGAAAGTGCGGTTATTGAAACGCAGGGGCAGGGCGCGCAGCTCGTCCATATTGTGGAACTGGTTGCCGACACGCACCTGGATATTGTCATTGGGTGTATGCAGCTCACCGGCAAAATCCACGGCGTTCTGGTCATTGAGCGCCGAGATGACCTGGCGCATGTCTATGCCGAGGCGTGCCAGCTTTTGCTGGGAAATCTCGACAAAGATTTTTTCCTGCTGCAGGCCCAGCAGTTCGACCTTGGCAACATCCGGCACCTGCAGAAGTTGCTGGCGTATGAGGTCGGCATAGTCGTGCAGCTCGGCCTTGGAGAAGCCATCGGCCGAGAGCGCATAAATCACGCCATAGACATCACCGAATTCGTCATTGAAGAAAGGCCCTTGCACGCCCTGCGGCAGATTGCCTTTCATGTCGCCGACTTTCTTGCGCACCGTGTACCAGATATTCGGCACGTCTTTCGGCGGCGTGTAGTCCTTCACTTCCAGGAAGATGGTGGTCTCACCCGGTTTGGAATAGCTGCGTATACGCTCGACATAGGGCGTTTCCTGCAGTGCCTTTTCTATGGGATCAGACACCTGCTGCGCCATCTGCATGGAGGTGGCGCCCGGCCAGAAGGCGCGCAGCACCATGAGGCGGAAGGTGAAGGGCGGATCTTCATCCTGGCCGAGCTGGAAATAGGCCGCGCTGCCGGCGAAGAGCAGCACGATGAGCAGATAAAACGTGATCGCCGGATTCTGTATGGCGATGCGCGAAAGATTGAAGCGTTCGCGGTGGTCGTGGTTGCTGCCGCTTTTTTGCGGATCGAGATTATTGTTTGCACTCATGACGCGGCCCTCAGTGGCCGGCCACAGGCACGAAGGGTTTCACCTTCTGGCCTTCGGAAAGGACATGCACGCCGGCAATCACAACCTGCTGACCGGGCTTGAGGCCGGCAAGCAGCACATCATTGCCGTCGGCACCGGCGATCTGCACCGGCTGGCGATGCACCAGCGAGCTTTTGGCATCGTAAATCCAGACCTGCGTCTGATTCTTTTCGCCCATGATGGCGGTCGTGGGCAGGCGTGCCGCGCCAGAGCTGATCACAGGCAGACGCAGTTGCAGCGTGGCGGATTGGCCGAGAGCCATGGCATCGGCCGGCGCTTTGACGGTGTAGCGTGCGCGGAAAGTACGTGTCACCGGATCAGCAGCGGCGGCGAGTTCGCGCAGCGTGGCGGGATAGCTGCTGCCGGGGCGGGCCCAGAGACGCACTTCAGCCTTGGCGGCTTTGGCGAGCTGGGTGCGGTCTTCCGGAAATTCCACTTCGATTTCGCGCGCGCCATCCTGGGCGACGCGTATCACCGGTTGACCGGCGCTGACCACTTCACCCACATCGGCTTCAACCGAGGTCACCACGCCATCGGCATCGGCGCGCAGCGAGGTATCCACGAGACGGTTCTTTTCCAGCGACATGCCGCTGGTGGCCTGGTCATGCTGTGCTTCTGCCGCCGACAGTTCCACGCGCTTTCTGTCCAGATCGGTTTGCGAGACATAGCCTTTTTTCGCCAGCTCCTCATAACGCCTGAATTCCGAGCGGGCATTTTCCAGCTGTGCTTTTGCTGCAATCAGCTGTGCACTGGCGGACTGGTCCGAGAGCTGGAAATCGCGCGGATCAAGACGCGCCAGTTCCTGGCCCTTGCGCACACGCTGGCCGGCTTCCACCAGACGCGAAATGATTTTGCCGCTGACACGGAAACCGAGATCGGACTCGATGCGGGCACGCACTTCACCGGCAAATTCGGTGGATGCACCGACATGGCTTTCACCTACGGTGAGGAGCTTCACCGGACGCTCCGGCGCGGCCGGCGGCTCCTGGCGGCTGCAGGCGGAAAGCGTGAGGGCGGTGCCAGCAAGAATGAAAGTGGCGAGCAGGGTCCGGTTCATGAGCGTGATCCTGTTGGAGTTGTATTTGTGGATGGGGTGTCGGACGCCTGGTGTTGCGATGCGGGCAGCATCAGGCCGTCGTAGAAAATCGTGACGATTTCGTCCACATAGGCCGAAATCGTTTCCGCGGTGGCGAGGCGCGGGGCCAGTGCCGGTTTGTAGAGGCCGGGTACCACCAGCATGCGCATGATGCCCAGCACCATGCCGGTACAGGCTTCATGCGAGAGCTTGCGCATCAGGCCCTGGGCCGTGGCTTCGTCCACCAGCGCATGAATGCGTTGCGTGTAGGGAATAAGGTAGTGCGTGCGCAGATGTTCGGCGCGCTCGGTATCGCCTTCGCCTTCGCGGAACATGAAGGCGATGGTCTCCGCTTCCAGCGCCATCATGCTGAGCGAGGCCTTGAGGTTGCCGCGCAGCTGCCAGGCCACATTGGGCGCTTCCATGCCTTCCAGGGTCTGGATCAGGCGCAGGTAGAGCGGCATGAACACGCTGTCGGCCGCTTCGAACCAGAGCTGCTGTTTACTGCCGAAGTGATGGGAAAGCAGGCTGTCGCTGACGCCGCACTCCTTGGCCAGCTGGCGCAGGGAAACCCCTTCATAGCCCTGACGGGCAAAGGCTTCGAAGGCTTTTTGCAGGATGGCTTCGCGCGGCATGGCGGAGTCGTCCCGGCTGGGGCGGCCACGTTTGCGCAGCGGCGTGCAGACCGAGGACAGGGCGTCGAGAGGACAGTCGCGCATGATTTCGGGTTTTTATTGGGCGAGTGCCCAATAGAATCACTGCGCCTGTTTTATGTCATCCCCCGGCACCTTCTTTTTTGGGGCGCTCGTGCTCTTTTTGCGACCGGCCGGTTTTGCGCCGGGGGTGATCGTGGAAAAGCCGCTGGCGGTGCCATTGCGTGCCCAGGCAGGGGAAATGATGGGTGCGGTGCCGGCATGCTCATGCATGCTGCCGCGGTGCAGGGTGAAGGCACCGAACTGCTCGTTGATTTCGTCCATGACCTGGTTGCTGGCCCGGCTTTGTGGCTGGCCGAAGAAGTCCGGCTGGGTGCCGGCCGGCGTGGGATCGCTGCTGTGCACATAAATCTGCTGCACCACCTCACCAAACCAGTACTGACGCAGAAAGCGTTTGCAGAGCTGGAAGATGGCGAGGCCGTCATCCGTGGGCTGTTCGGTTTGCAAGGAAGCATGGCGCCAGCCTTCCGGCGCGCGCAGACCGATATGGAAGTCGCGCACCATGAGGCCATCGCGGCGCAGACGTACCGCCATCTTTTCCGCCAGATGCATGTAATAAGTCTGCAGCACGGCCGGGTTGCGCAGATTGGGCGGCATGACCTTGGCGTGGCTCATGGATTTCGCTTCGTGCTGGCGGGTGTCCACCGGCGCCGGATCGCGCCCCTGTGCCATCAGCCAGAGACGGCGGCCCAGATTGCCGAAGCGTTTGGCGGGAATGCTGATGGGGATTTTTTTCATGTCGCCGCAGAGCTGCACGCCGTATTCGGCAAAGAACTGCCCCATGCCCGAGCCTATGCCGCAGAGCTCGGTGATGGGCACCGGGGCCAGAATGGCTTCGGCTTCCTCTGGCAGCACGATAAGCGAGCCCTTGGGCTTGTTCTGTTTGGCGGCCCATTTTGCCGTGGTCTTGTCACCGGAGAGGCCCACGGAACAGGTGAGCCCGCCGGAAGCTTCCAGCACGGCTTCCTGTATGAGCTGCACGATGCGTTCGGGCTGATAGCGGTAATAGCTCTGGCAGGAAGTGAGATCGAGGAAGGCCTCATCCACCGAGAACACTTCGATCTCGGGGGTGACATCGTGCAGGGCGGCCATGATGCGGTTGGAGATTTCGGCATAGCGCGCGGGGCGGGCGACGACGCGGGCAAAGCCTTTGCAGTCCCGGACAATCTGGTCGTTGCAGCGGGTGCCGGTACGTATGCCCATCCTCTTGGCTTCATAGGAGGCCGCGACTATCGACGAGCCTTGCTCGCCATTGACGATGCCCACCGGTCGGCCGCGCAGGCGCGGATTGTCCATCTGTTCCACGGAGGCAAAGAAAGCGTCCATGTCGATAAGGGCGACCATGCGGCGCCAGGGCTGCGGCTTATTAATACTGTCCATATGA
>JAVHYE010000150.1:0-962 GCA_031119295.1 Pedobacter sp.
GCCAACCTGCGCCTCGTCGTCTCCATCGCCAAGCGCTATGTCAATCGTGGCCTCTCCCTGCTCGACCTCATCGAGGAAGGAAATCTCGGCCTGATCCATGCGGTGGAAAAATTCGATCCGGAGCGCGGCTTCCGTTTTTCCACCTATGCCACCTGGTGGATACGCCAGACCATGGAGCGCGGTCTCATGAACCAGACCCGTACTGTGCGCCTGCCCATTCATGTGGTGAAGGAGCTGAACGTCTATCTGCGTGCAGCACGTGAGCTCAGCCACAAGCTGGATCACGAACCCAGTGCCGATGAAATCGCCCGCTTGCTGGATCGCCCGGTAGAAGACGTGCAGCGCATGCTGGGCCTCAATGAGCGCGTCAGCTCGATTGATGCGCCGATTGCCGGGGATTCGGAAAAGACCCTGGGCGAGACTATTGCCGACGTCAACGCCATGGACCCTTCCCAGCAAGTGCAGGATGACGATATCCGCATGAACCTGGATAGCTGGCTGGACACCCTGCCGGACAAACAGCGCGAAGTGCTGGCCCGTCGTTTCGGCCTGCGCGGCCATGAAGTGGCAACGCTGGAAGAAGTGGGCGAGGAAATCGGCCTGACCCGCGAGCGTGTGCGCCAGATCCAGGTAGACGGCCTCAAGCGTCTGCGTGAGTTGCTGGAAGGCCAGGGCCTCTCCAGCGAGGCACTCTTCAACTGAGTGCTGATGCGTGTACAGCAAAAAGCCCGGATTTCCGGGCTTTTTGCTTTTTAGCGCTCTTTCATACGAGAGGCCAGATTGGGCTTGCCGCCCCGGTCGCCTGCGGCGAGAATCCGCGGCCGTGCCCTGGTAGCTCAGCTGGATAGAGCAGCCCCCTCCTAAGGGGCAGGTCGGACGTTCGAATCCTCTCTGGGACACCATTTCCTCGGGCGCGCATCAGGCGCCCTGCTTCTCCAGCTTCTTCCGAAGCTCTTCGAATG
>JAVHYE010000150.1:972-7136 GCA_031119295.1 Pedobacter sp.
GGTCATGAGCATGGCCTGTCTTTGTGATTGTGACGAATATGCAAACCGGAGCGCCTGCCAGCGCTCCGGTTTTTTTATTGCTTCTTCTTTCGTGGATCAGCGTTCGGAGTGACGCTGCTTGCCGGCGTTACGCAGCCTTTCTGCCAGGCTGGGAATATTCTGGATTTCCAGCGGGTCCATATCCTTGATCATCATGCCCTGTGCTCTGGCCATCTGCGCATACAAGGGCTGGTCTTCGTCCCAGGTGCCCATGGCACCGGTTACTCTTTCGGCAACGGTCTGGCTGTTCATCTCAGGCTCCTGCTGCAGCAATCACGGGGCGGGAATGCAGATGGATACTGCTGAGAAACAGCATAGAAAGCCTGATGAAACCGTCCTGTCATTTGTCGGTTACGGTTTTATCGTTTTGTCACGAGTTGGAGGGTTGTGTAATCAGGCTTTGCGAAAAGACAGTATGCGGAAATCGGCCTGTGTTGAAAAAGACGGCAGTTGCTCTACGGCATTGCGCTTTTCGCGTGAGGCGCGCCAGTAATGCGGGGTCATGGTCAGCAGCTGCCTGAGGCTGGCATTGTCCGGCAGGTCCACACGGAATTGCACACGGCTTTCGCTGTGGAAATTGAAGTGTGGTGCCAGTTCTTCCTGCCATTTTTCGGCCTGATGCGGGCGTACTTCTTCGTAGAGTGCTTCGCGCAATTCCCATAAATGCTTTTCGCCGGGAGCCGCAATCAGCAAGCTGCCTCCGCTTTTCAGGACGCGGGCGGACTCAGCCGCCGTCACCGGGCTGAAGATGGCCGTTGCGACATCCACACAAGCATCCCCCAGCGGAATATCGCCGCTGCTGGCGACCAGCCAGCTGATGTCGCGGCTACGTCTGGCGGCGCGACGCAGGGCATTCTTGCTGATATCGAAGGCGGTGGTGTTTTTGCTGAGTGCACTGAATGCAGTGCTATACCAGCCTTCGCCGCAGCCGCTGTCGAGAAGATGGCCGGGCTGCAGAGGTGCAATCAGGGCGCTGAGCGTGTCGCGAAACGGGGCATAGAAGCCGGCTTCGAGAAAGTCATGGCGGGCGGCCACCATATCGGCATCGTCGCCTGGATCAAGACTGTTTTTCTTCTGCACAGGCAGCAGATTGAAATAGCCTTCGCGGGCGCGATCAAAGCTGTGGCCGTGGCTGCAGCTGGCCGTTTTCTCGCCGGCTTGTAGAGGCTCGCGGCAAAGCGGGCAACGCAGATACATATCAGGCCAGCAGTTTGACGAGTATGCGTTCGTAAACGTCGGTGAGCGTGTCCAGATCGGCCGCGCGCACTTCCTCGTTCACTTTATGGATGGTGGCATTGAGCGGGCCCAGCTCCAGCACCTGGGCACCGGTAGGCGCAATGAAGCGGCCATCGGAAGTGCCACCGGAGGTGGAGAGCTCGGTTTCAATGCCACAGATTTCGTGGATGCTGGCCACGGCAGCGGCAACGAGCTCGCCCTTGGCGGTGAGGAAGGGATGGCCGGACAGGCTCCAGGCCAGTTCGTAACGCAGGCCATGTTTTTTCAGGATGGCTTCGGTGCGCTCGCGCAGTTGCGCTTCGGTGACTTCCGTGGAGAAACGGAAGTTGAACACCACTTTCATCTCGCCGGGAATCACATTATTGGCACCAGTGCCTGCGCCGATATTGGAAATCTGGAAAGAAGTGGCCGGGAAAAACTCGTTACCGTTATCCCAGATTTCCGCGGCCAGCTCGGCAAGTGCGGGTGCAGCACGGTGTATGGGATTGTCGGCCAGCTGCGGATAGGCCACATGGCCCTGCGTGCCCAGCACGGTGAGTATGCCGTTGAGCGAGCCGCGACGACCGTTCTTGATGACATCGCCCAGCTGTTTGCTGGATGAAGGCTCGCCCACCAGCGCCCAGGTCATCTTTTCGCCACGGGCTTCCAGATGCTCCACCACTTTCACCGTGCCATTGATGGCCACGCCTTCTTCATCGCTGGTGATGAGATAGGCGATGGAGCCTTTATGGTTCGGATGTTTTTCCACAAAACGCTCGCAGGCCACCACCATGGCGGCGAGCGAGCCTTTCATGTCGGCCGCGCCACGGCCTATCAGCATGCCGTCGCGGATTTCCGGGGCGAAAGGCTGCACGCTCCAATTTTCCACCGGGCCGGTGGGGACGACATCGGTATGGCCGGCAAAAGCCAGCACGGGGCCGCTGTCACCACGACGCGCCCAGAAATTGTCCACATCACCAAAACGCAGGCGCTCGACCTTGAAGCCGATTTTTTCCAGCCTTTCGATCATCAGGGTCTGGCAGTTGGCATCAAAAGGCGTGACCGAAGGCTCGCGCATGAGGGCAAGGGTCAGGTCCAGGGTCGGGGAGAGCGTGGTCATGGGCGCAGGGTGTCATATATAGGGCGGCATGGCCGCGAAAGGGCGCTAGTTTACCCTAGGCACCAGCTTGCTGAGCAGGCAATAATCCCAGCCAGTTTTTGACCGGGTACACAAAGGGACTCCCATGAAAAAAATACTGACACTGGCCGTGCTGGCCGCTGCTGTTGGCCTGGCTGGCTGCAGCAAGAAGGAAGGCGAGGGCGCTGGCCCGGCCGCCACTACGGCCGATGGCGCCATTGTCGTGAAGGTCGGCCATGCCGCGCCGCTCACCGGCCCGCAGGCCCATCTCGGCAAGGACAATGAAAACGGTGTGCGTCTGGCCATAGACGAGCTCAATGCCAAGGGCTTTGAAGTCGGCGGCAAGAAGGTGCAGTTCGAGCTGCTGTCGGAAGACGATCAGGCTGACCCGCGTGTGGCCACCACCGTCGCCAAGAAGTTCGTGGACGATGGCGTCAACGTCATCATCGGCCATCTCAATTCCGGCACTACCATTCCCGCCTCGCGCATTTACAACGAAGCCGGCATCGTCGAGGTTTCGCCCTCGGCCACCAATCCCAAATACACCCAGCAGGGTTACAAAGGCGCTTTCCGTGTCATGGCCAATGATGTGCAGCAGGGCAAGGCCCTGGGCGAGTTTGCCGTGAAAGACATGGGCGCCAAGAAGATTGCCATCATCGATGACCGTACCGCCTATGGTCAGGGTCTGGCTGACGAATTCGAGAAAGCAGTGGTGGCCAGCGGTGGTAGCGTGATCGTGCGTGAGTTCACCAATGACAAGGCCTCGGATTTCACCGCCATTCTCACCAAGATCAAGGGCCAGTCGCCCGACCTGCTCTTCTACGGAGGCATGGACGGTCAGGGCGCGCCCATGGCCAAGCAGATGAAGACCCTGGGCCTCTCCGCTAAATTCCTTGGTGGTGATGGCATACACACCGCCGAATTCATGAAGCTGGCTGGTGCCGCGGCTGAAGGTGTGACCGCCTCGCTGCCGGGTGTGCCGCTGGAGTCCATGCCGCATGGCCCGGATTTCAAGCAGCGCTTCGAAGCCAAGTACGGTGTGATCCAGCTCTACTCGCCTTACTGCTACGACGCCATGATGGTGATTGCCGAGGCCATGAAGCGTGCCGGTTCCGTGGAGTCCGCCAAATTCCTGCCGGAAATGGCCAAGACCAGTCATGACGGTGTGACGGCCAATATCGCCTTTGATGACAAGGGCGATCTCAAGGGTGGTGCCATCACGGTTTACCGTGTGGAAAAGGGTCAGTGGGTGGTGCAACGCACCATCGGTGGCCCGGCGACTACGCCGGGTGCCGCTGCCGCTGTGCCGGCTCCAGCTCCAGCCAAATAAGCTGAGTCGTCATGACAAAGGCCCGCTGTTGCGGGCCTTTGTCTTTTTCGGGCTGTATACGCAAGAGGAGCCGGCCTCCCGTTGAGTCGGGCATGAATCCTGCGTAACCTTCGCGGCATTTGGCGCGATGCTTGGCGCCCTGTTTTGCCACCGGGCTTTGCCCTGTGGGCACGCCGCTACATTCGCAGGAAAGCCGCTTTTGGACATTCTGGTTCAACAACTCATCAACGGTCTGATACTGGGCAGCATCTACGCCCTGATCGCGCTGGGTTACACCATGGTCTACGGCATCCTCGGCCTCATCAATTTCGCGCATGGCGAAATCGTGATGATAGGGGCCATGATCACCATCACCTGTCTCAACATCCTTATCGGCGCCGGCATTGATCTGCCGCCACTGGTGCTGGTGGCCGCCAGCCTGTTGATGGCGGTGCCGGCCTGTGCCGCACTCGGCTATACCGTGGAGCGTGTGGCCTACCGGCCCTTGCGCCATGCACCGCGTCTGGCGCCGTTGATTACGGCGATCGGCGTGTCCATCGTGCTGCAGAATCTGGCCATGATCATCTGGGGCCGTCAGTACGTGGCTTTCCCGGCCATCCTTCCGGCCGAGCCGCACCAGTTCCTGGGCGCCTCCATCACGTCCCTGCAAATCCTCATCATCGTGCTGGCAGCGGCCATCATGGCCGGCCTCATGCTGCTGGTGAACCGCACCAAGCTCGGCCGCGCCATGCGCGCCACCGCGCAGAGTCCGCAGGTGGCGCAGCTCATGGGGGTGAACGTGAACCACGTCATCTCCATGACTTTCATCATCGGCTCCTGCCTGGGCTCGGTGGCGGGCGTGATGGTGGCGGCGAATTATGGACAGGCTCATGCCTATATGGGCTTCCTGCTCGGCCTGAAAGCATTTTCTGCGGCCGTGCTGGGCGGTATCGGCAATCTTGCCGGCGCTGTCATCGGCGGGCTTTTGCTGGGCGTGATCGAATCACTGGGGGCGGGCTATATCGGTGATCTCACCGGCGGCTTCCTGGGCTCGCAATACCAGGATGTCTTCGCCTTCATGGTGCTCATCCTCGTGCTGGTCTTCCGTCCCTCCGGCCTCATGGGCGAACGCGTCTCGGAGCGTCCGTGATGAGTGCGCTAAAGGTTCCTGCCAAGGTCTGGGCATCGTATGCGGGCATTGCCCTCATCCTGCTGATTGCTCCCTTTGTCATGGGCGGCGCCTTCGGCAACTCCTGGGTGCGCATCCTCGACTTCGTTCTGCTCTACGCCATGCTGGCGCTGGGCCTGAATATCGTGGTGGGTTACGCCGGCCTGCTGGATCTGGGCTATATCGCGTTTTACGCGGTGGGTGCTTATCTCTTTGCCATTCTGGCTTCGCCGCATTTCGACTGGCATGTCTCGGCCTGGATCATCCTGCCCATGGGTGCGGCTCTCGCTTGTATTGCCGGCGCCACGCTGGGTGCGCCCACTTTGCGTTTGCGTGGTGATTATCTCGCCATCGTCACGCTGGGCTTCGGCGAAATCGTGCGTCTCTTCATGAATAATCTGGACCGTCCGGTGAATATCACCAACGGGCCGCAGGGCATCAATCTCATCGATGGCGTTTCGCTTTTCGGCTATCGCCTTGAAAGCGGCTTCACACTTTTCGGTACGAAGTTCAGCGGCGATTACGCCTATTACTATCTCTTTTTGGCGCTGGCCCTGCTCACCATCTTCATCTGCGTGCGTCTGGAAAACTCCCGCATAGGCCGTGCCTGGGTGGCCATACGAGAAGATGAAATTGCTGCACAGGCCATGGGCATCAATACCCGCAATGTGAAGCTGCTGGCCTTTGCCATGGGTGCCAGCTTTGGTGGCGTGGCGGGGGGCTTGTTTGCCTCCTTCCAGGGTTTTGTCAGCCCCGAGTCCTTCACCCTGATGGAATCGGTGATGGTGGTCTGCATGGTGGTGCTGGGTGGTATGGGCAATATTGCCGGTGTGATTCTTGGCGCCGTGCTGCTCACCATCACGCCGGAGTTCCTGCGCGAGATCATCAATCCCCTGCAGCGCAGCCTGTTCGGGCGCATGGTGGTGGACCCGGAAAACCTGCGCATGCTGCTCTTCGGTCTGGCCTTGATCGTGGTCATGCTGTTCCGTCCGGCCGGGCTTTGGCCTTCGTCACGGCGCAAGGAAGAGCTGGAGGCCTCGCATGACTGAGCTCCTGCAGCTGAAAAACATTGAAAAGCGTTTCGGCGGCCTCAAGGCCCTGAACGATGTCAGCTTGACGATTCCCGAGGCCTGCGTTTACGGCCTTATCGGCCCCAATGGTGCCGGCAAGACCACGCTCTTCAATGTCATCACCGGGCTGTATCAGGCTGAAAGTGGTGAGCGTGTGTTTGCCGGGGAAATGCTGCCTCTCAAGCTCAAGCCGCATCTCATTGTGAATCGCGGTATTGCCCGTAC
>JAVHYE010000151.1 GCA_031119295.1 Pedobacter sp.
TGCAGAAACTGAAACGGCGCCTGCTCTTTGCCGGGCCGGCTGTGGAAGAAGAGTTGCAGGTGGTCGTGAGCGGCCTGCTTACCCGCATCCTCGATGATGTACTCACCGATATGGCCCGGCCCGGCAATGCCGCCCTGGAAGATGTGGCGGGCGGGCTCTTCGATACCCTGAATGCCTCGCATGAAGGCATGAACGAGACCCTGCGCAGCATCCTTCTGGAGTCACTGGATCTGATCAAGTCCCAGGTCAGCGTGCAGCAGTGGAAAGAGGATGTTTCGCCGGAAAGTGCATCAGGGGCAAATGCAGCAGGAAATGGCCCAGAAAGTACGCCGGAGCGCTGAATCTGTCAGATGCTGTTAGGCCCGAAGACTTGCCAGTCACCAAGGCATTTCTCTAGCATCGTGTCCGGCCTGCGGCCACGGACGACACAGCCAGCCTCACATCCACAATGAACAGGCTGGCAAGCCACCAGGAAAAACCAACAAGAACCTGCCCGGAAGCTCCTGCATGACCGCCTACCTCGCCTTTCCCTCGCCTGCCCATCTGCGTCGCAATTCCGAGCAGTTCGTGGCGGCCATAGAATCCAAGACCAAAGACTCCCAAGTGAACATCATGACCAGCATCATGAATGACTTCACCGACGAGATCCTCAAGGTCTTCTTCATCGACATGGTCACCCTGATGAAGCTCAGCCCCTTCATGGAGAAGGTGGTGCTGGGTTCGGTGGGCACCATCAAGAAGACCGTGCACAGCGTTTCCGGCACCGTGATCAAGAAGCTGGACAACCCCCAGATGATTCCCCTGGCCAATTACATGCGCGGCGTGATGCTGAATGCGCCCGGCGAAAGCGGCCCGGACAGCCCCTATGTGGGCTTTCCCCTGAAAGATGATGTGCATGCCCGCCTCGTGGCCGTGATGGCCAAGATGCGCGCCGGTGATCCCAAGAAGCATGCGCTGGAGTTCTCCAGCGTGATGATAGAAATCACCGACCTCGCCGTTGAGCACTACCTCAATATGCCCATCAAGCTGCTCAATCTCGGCCTCATCCTGCGCAAGCTCTCCGAGGGCGGCATGAGCGTGATCCAGGGCGCCACGCATATGGTGATACGCAAGCTGACGCCGGATCTGGAAGGCCCGCAGCTGCTGATCGTGGCGGAATACCTCGAGAAGATGATCCTGATCGATCCCAAGCTTCATAAGTAAAGGGCAGCACAAGCAAAGGCTGCACACATAAGGCCCTGAAGCGTCGGCAAAGCCGGCTTTTCAGGGCCTTTTCATGTCTGGCGTCTGCGGCCGCTTGACCCATAAAGGCACTCGCCATACAGTGCCGCCCCGTCGAATTAGCAACCGGAGAACGCCATGGGCGTCAGCCAACCCGCCCGCTTCGGGGAAGACTGGAGCGATGAGCGCGTCAAAAGCCATCTCAATCATGTGCCGCCCGAAGGCCATGATGCCGACTTCCATGTGCTGATGACGGCCTACAAACATATGCGCTCGGTGGACTTCGAACGCTTCCTGGTTTTCTTCCAGGCCGCCGGCCGTAATCTGGATGCCGTGGGCCCGGAAGGCAAAACCATGCTGGCCACCGTAAAGGAACATCCGAAATCCACGGATTTCGTAAAAGTGCTGGAAATCGCCGGCGCGCATTGAGCCCCTGCCCGTTTCCATGAAAAGCCCCGCTATTGCGGGGCTTTTTACTTTCAGGCCCGTCAAAAGCACTTTCCAGTCAAAACAAAACCAATCAGTCACATCACTGACCCCAAGTGACGCAAGGCAGGTCCCTCATGAGGACAGACAAGAGCCCCGACCTGATGCAAGACCACCATTAGAATATTATTCTGAATAGAACATTATTCTAGTCGGGCGCTCCCCGGCAGAGGAGACCCTCGTGAAAGTGCTAGCTCTCTTCAATCGCCTGAAAAGCCTGCCGGGCGGCACCCGGCTCTTCACCCTGGGCGTCTGCCGTACAGCGCCCTATTTCTCCAGCATCAGCCCACTGGTGGAGGCACTGGAGCCCGGCTATGCCCGTGTCTCCATACGCAAACGCCGCCGTGTGGAAAACCATCTGGGAACGGTGCATGCCATCGCCATGTGCAATATGGCCGAGCTCGCCGGGGGCCTGATGACGGATGTGTCCATTCCACAGGGCGCACGCTGGATTCCTGCCGGCATGACGGTGGAGTACCGCAAGAAAGCCATGACAGATCTTGTGGCGGAAGCTGATGGTTCCGGCATCGACTGGAACGTGAGCGGCGACAAACAGGTACCCGTCACCATCAAGGACAAAGAAGGCCAGACCGTTTTCACCGCGAATATCCGCATGAATGTGAAGCTGGCCTAGTCAAAATTTTCCCCACTTTTTTCAAACAGGCCTCGTCTCGCCTTGTATCCATGAAATGCCCAGGAGAACACTCCATGCTGAGTCGCCATACACGCCCTGCCACTACCGCCGACACCGAACTCAAGCCACGCCAGGTGAAATTCGACTGGAGCACGGCTCCTTTCCAGTGGATTCCGGGCGATGCCTTCGGCAGCCATGCCATCAATCATTTCAGCTTCACGCTGGTGCGCGGTGAACTGTTTTTCTGCCGCGTATTCAATCAGGCCCTGCCGCATGTGAAAGACGCTGCCCTGCGTAAAGACGTGGAAGTGTTTATCCGCCAGGAAGGCATACATTCGCGTGCGCACCGCGATTCCATCGACCAGTACCTCACGCGCTATAAGGTCGATCTGGACAGCAATTACCGCCGCGAAATGTGGGTCTTCGAGCAGATGCTGGCCGACCAGCCTTTCGGCATCAAAATTCCCAAGCTGCTGCAAAAACAGTGGCTGACATTCCGCGTTGGCATCGTCGCCGCTGCCGAGCATTACACCTGCGGCTTCGGTCAGTACGTGCTGGATCATTGCGACTGGGAGGCACGCGGCGCCAATCACGAAGTCAGCGATCTCTTCACCTGGCATAGCGCCGAAGAAGTCGAGCATCGCACCGTGGCTTATGACCTCTACCGTCATCTCGGCGGCACTTATTCCATGCGCGCCCTCATCATGCTGGTGCTGGCACCGACCTTTCTTTACCTCATGGCTGCCGGCACCGCCGAGCTTGCCAATTCCGACGATGAAGCACCGGAATATCTCAAGAGCATTTACAAGACCGCCTTCTGGCGCGCCTGGCTCCGCTCCACAGCACTTAACAACATCATGAGTCCGGGCTGGTTCATGACCAAGCCGATCAATTTCATGCTGCCGGGCTATAACCCGGTGAATGAAGGTAATACCGCGCAGGCTCAGGCTTATATCAGCCGCTCGCCGGGTGTTATCGCCAACGGCCTCGCACGCTGATTTTCTTTGACGCGAAACGCAGGAAACCGTCATGACGCCTACGCAGTTCATCCAATCCGGTGAGATTCGCCTTGCTGCCTACCACTGGGGCCAGCCGCAAGGAAAAAAGGACAAACGACCAACCATCGTCTGCATACATGGCTATCCGGATTCAGCCGAAGTGTGGACAGGCATCGCCCTGCAATTGGCAGAGCGCTTTCATGTGGTGGCTTACGATGTACGTGGCAGCGGACAATCCTCGGCACCACAAGGCACAGCCGCTTATGCGTTTGAATATCTGGTGGATGATCTGAAAGCCGTGATTGATGCCGTGAGTCCGGAGCGCCCGGTGCATCTGCTGGCCTTTGACTGGGGCGCCCTGCAAGCCTGGGAAGCCGTGCTGGGCAGACGCCTGCAAGGCCGTATCGCTTCTTATTCTGCCGCAGCACCCAGTCTTGATCATGTCGGCAACTGGTTTCACCGGCGACTGGGCTCAGGCAGTGCTTCTGAGTGGCTGCAAGCGCTGCAACGTGCGCTGGGCTCCTCGTATATGGTGATGCTGAATATTCCGGTGCTGCCCGAGCTGACCTGGCGGCTGGGTCTGGGCCGCCTCTGGCCACGTATTGTTTCCGCTCTGGAAAAAACACCGGTCAAGGCCGCAAGCAGTCTGCCTGGTGATGCAAAACATGGGCTCGGCCTTTACCGCGCCAATCTGCTGCCTCTGTTGCTCAAACCCGGCCAACGCAAAACTGCCCTGCCTGTACAACTGCTTGTCATGAGCCGCGATCCCTTTGTGCCTGCCGCCATGTTCGACGGCATGGAGGAATGGGCGTCCAATAGCCATAAAACGGAAATCGATGGCGGCCACTGGTGGCCGCTCAGCCAGGCTGGAAAAGTGGCCGGCACGGTCAGCCGTTTCATTGAAGAGACAGTGGCCGCACAGCCCAAGACTCGTGCAAGTTGATCGGCAACAGCGGCAAGGCTTTTCAACAGGCCTTGTCGCTGCACCAATAATCAGGCCCAAGGAAAACTCAGGCTGCCATCGCTGACCATAGCGGAGAAAACGTGCCCACCAGCAGAACCAGTGTCCCGCCAACCTCAGCGACGATAAGCGTGGAAACGGCAAGATGCGGAAAAATGCTGGCCAAAGTAAGCGGCCCCAGTCTGTGCGGTTTGCGCAGCTGGTTATTGGTGTCTTTCAGTATGCCGTGCACCACATACAGGATTATCGCCATGGCAAAGTAAATGACATTCAATAAAACTGCCCAGAAATTGATGCCCTCAGACCATGTCGAAAAATAGGCAAGGACAGCCAGAATCAGACTGCAATTGGCATACAGCAATGATGAGCGATGTGCAATGTCCACATAATAATGGGCTCTGGCGCTTTCATTGCGCATCATCTCCACATATTTCCATATACCCGTGAACAAGCCCGCAAGCAGGAAAACGCCTGCGGCGAAGATGGCAAGGGCAACCCCCGCCGGAAGCTGATTTGCCAACATGATGAAGATTCCTCCAGAAAATAAGGAAAGCGCCGCCTTCCTACTTGGCTTAAACAGCCCTGCACTGCAGACGAACAAATGATCCCAGATTATCCAGCGCCAGATCCGCATCAATGATGAAATCGCTGAACATCTGGAAGTTGTGCCACATGCCCTCGTGAATGCGGCAATCCACTTCTACCGCGGAAGCCGTGAGTTGACGCGCCAGATGCAGGGCATCATCACGCAGGATTTCTTCGCTGCCAGCCTGTATCAGCACTGGCGGCAAGCCCTGCAGATCGGCAAACAGCGGTGACACACGCGCATCGCTGGCGGGAATGCGGCCACGATAGGCATCGGAACCGCGACGCAGTGCTTTTGCTGTCACCATGGGATCGCGCACACGATTGGCCAATACCGACGGCAAGCTGAGTGTGATGTCCACATAGGGTGAAATCATGATCATGCCGGCAGGCAGAGGCAGTCCCTGATCACGCAGTGCAACGGCAAGGCTGAGAATGTGCGCACAACCGCCGGAATCACCACCCAGCACGATGTTTTCAGCAGCATGGCCTTTCGCCAGCAAAGCCTTGTACGCAGCCAGACCATCCTCCAGTGCTGCCGGATACGGATGCTCCGGCGCCAGACGGTAATCCAGCATATACACCGTCGCGCGGGCACGAACGGCAATTTCTGCGCCCATGGCGCGATGCGTTTTGGCTGAGCCCGCGAAAAATGCACCGCCATGGAAATGCAGGATCACGCTGTCGGTTTTGCCCGCCGGTGTCAGGCATTCGGCAGGCACGCCCCCTACTCGCACAGGCTCTACACGTACATCTTCACGTACACGGAAAAGCTGTGAGCCCAGTTCCATGCCAGAGCGCAAAGCACTCACGGGCAAGGGCAATACACTGGGCAATTTGAAAGAAAGGCGCAGGCTGGTCTTCACCACACGGCGGGCAACAGTATCTTTGAAGCTCATGACATCACTCTTTGTAATTCAACGGCCGGATTTTTCGGAAAGTGCAGCAAGGCGTTTGTCGTAACTGCCGCGGGCAGCATGATCCAGCTTGGTGAGTATGCCGGTGTCACCGAAGACACGACGACCACGCTCCTGCAACCAGGACGGCACCAGACCGTAAAAGGCATGGGCAGCCTGCAGATAATCCGGCACCGCAATATGCAGGCGCGGCTTTTTGATGGCGCTCACTACGGCTGCCGCAACATCCTGCGGTGTCACCGAAGGAATGCCGGGATTGGCGGCATCCGTACCTGAAGAAAGCTCGGTCAGCACCTTGGAGGGCATGATGAGCGTGAAATTCACGCCGGAATCCCGGTGCTCGCCTGCCACCGCTTCTGTCATGCCGACAACAGCATGTTTGGTGCCGCAATAAACCGCCGCGCCCGGAATGGCAAACCGCCCCGCCATGGAAGCGACATTGACGATATGACCGCGACGGCGCAGCAACATGCCGGGCAAGGCCAGCTGCATGCCGTGTATGACGCCACGGAAATTGATGTCTATCTGCGCATCACTGATGGCCAGCGATTCATCCAGAAAAGCGCCCATGGGCATGATGCCGGCGTTGTTGACCAAGATATCCACCGGCCCCAATGCCGCTTCCGTGGCACGCAGGAATTCCGCAAAGCTGTCGCGACTGCGCACATCCAGCACATGGGCAAAGCCACCCAGCCGTGCGGCTTCTTTTTGCGCCAGCGCCAAATCCACATCACCGATGCTGATACGAGCGCCCTGCGCACGCATGGCTTCGGCAATCGCGAGACCAATACCACGGGCACCGCCCGTGACAGCCACAACAGAATTCTTCAAAGCAAGAGGCTTGGACATATCCGATCTCCGGTGAATTATTTGACGCGCTTGAGACCGAGACGCAGGCCTTGCGTCAACACCTGTTGCACAACACGACCCAGCACCGGCGGTGCATCGAAACGTATGGTCCAGTTCACGCGCGAACCCCGTGGCGTGCTGCTGAAGCTGAGGTCACCGGTGTGATTGCTGAGCGGTACGCCGCCCTTGCTGATGCGGTAATGGATGCTCTGGTTGGGCACCACGGTGTAAACAGTTTCTTCCACCGTCAGCGGCCACAGACCCATGCGGCGTACCGAACCTTCGCCATTGATATCGGAGCGGCCATCCACCACGCGTTTCACGGGAATACCCAGCACACGGCTCAGGCGGCTGTGATCAGAGAGCACACGGAAAACGGCAGCGGCCGGCAATTTGTAGTCCTGGGTCACATCAACGGTATAACGAGGCATGTCTTTCTCCCTTCTTACTGCACGAGGTAATCGTTCATTTCAAAATT
>JAVHYE010000152.1 GCA_031119295.1 Pedobacter sp.
AGATATTCCGGCACCACGCGCGAGCCGGGGCCGAAAGAGGTTTTTACACGCGGATTGACGGTGAGACCTTTTTCCACCGCTTTTTTCGCCAGAAGACCGGCGGCCAGCAGCACAGCCGGATTGGACGTATTGGTGCAGGAAGTGATGGCGGCAATCAGCACATCGCCATGGCCGATATCAATGGCCTCGCCGGGCACGGAGGTGGGCTTGGCATTGAGGTGGTTGTCTATCATCTCCACTTCATGCCTATCCAGCGGACGGTCCGGACGCTTTGCGGCAAAAGGCTGGCTGGAAGGCAGGCTGAGTTTGGTGGCGTAACGCTGGGCCAGCTCTTCTGCTTTCTTGTTGAAGCCGTTTTCCGCCACCGGCTTGCTGAACAGGGTATTGAAGCTGCTTTTCATGGCGGGCAATTCAATACGGTCCTGCGGACGTTTGGGGCCGGCCAGCGAAGGCACGATGGACGAAAGATCCAGCGACAGCACCTGCGTGTAATCAATCTCGCCGGCCTTCGGAATACCGAACATATTCTGCGCGCGGAAGTAGGCCTCGAAGGCTTCCACTTCCTCATCTTTGCGGCCCGTGCCTTTCATATAGGCCACGGTGGCTGCGTCCACGGGGAAGAAGCCCATGGTGGCGCCATATTCGGGGGCCATATTGCCTATGGTGGCGCGGTCGGTGACGGAGAGATGCGCCGTGCCTTCGCCAAAGAACTCCACGAATTTGCCCACCACTTTTTGCGCGCGCAGCATTTCCGTAATGGTGAGCACGAGATCGGTGGCGGTCACGCCTTCGCGCAATTTTCCCTTCAGTTCCACGCCGACGACATCGGGCGTGAGGAAGTACACGGGCTGGCCCAGCATGCCGGCTTCCGCTTCTATGCCACCCACGCCCCAGCCCACCACACCCACGCCGTTGATCATGGTGGTATGGGAGTCGGTGCCGACGAGAGTGTCGGGGAAGACAAAGCCGTCGCGCTGCTGCACGCCACGGAAGAGATATTCCAGATTCACCTGATGCACGATGCCGAAGCCGGGTGGCACAACACCGAAAGTATCGAAGGCCTGCATGCCCCACTTCATGAACTGGTAGCGCTCGTTATTGCGCTGGAATTCCAGCTCCATGTTTTTGCGCAGGGCTTCGGGATTGCCGTAGTAATCAATCTGCACGGAGTGGTCCACCACCAGGTCCACCGGCACCAGCGGTTCGATTTTCTTCGGGTCCTGGCCCATCTGCTTGGCCACATTGCGCATGGCGGCCAGATCAGCGAGCAGCGGCACGCCGGTAAAGTCCTGCAGCACCACACGCGCTACCACAAAAGGAATTTCATCCACGCGAGGCGCTTTTGCGCCCCAATTGGCCAGCTGCTGCACATGCTCGGCCGTGATTTTCTTGCCATCCGCATTACGCAGTACCGATTCCAGCACGATGCGTATGGACACCGGCAGGCGCGAAATCTTGCCGACACCGCCGGCCTCCAGCGCAGGCAGGGAATGGAATTTCAGGCTCTGGCCGGACTTGAGGGTGAGGGTCTGCAGCGTGCTGGGGAGTGACATGGGGGGCTCTCCTTGGGAACGGGCTGTCGTGCATGGGCCTGTGTTGCTGTTTGTGTGCAGGACAGGCCGGCGGAATGGCCCCTGATTCTAGTCCTCATGTTTGGCGCTTGCGTAGACGTGGTTTCGTACAGATACTGCGTTCTGGTCGCGTCCTTTGTCTGGCGTGCCTTCCTTCTTCCATCAGCCCATAGCGAGGTCAAGAAAACGATGATTGTTGTTCGTGTTGTTTTGACCGGCTGCGGCGGCTGATCGCGCACCACCCCTTCGTCCCGCTTCCGGTCACCCACCGGCTCGTTTGAGCCGACGCATTTTCCTGCACGGGTTTTACCTGAATGACATTTTCTTCTGATGACGCTTTTTCTCAGCAGCCGTTTTCTTTACGACAGTTTTCACTGCAAGAGCTGGGCTGGCGGGCGGAATTCGCCCAGAGCCTGACACTGGATGATCTGGAGGCCGGCTTTCCGGCGCGTGTGGCCGCCGTGCATCGTGATCGCTATGTGCTGCTGGCCGAGTGTGGCGAGCTGGAGGCTGTGCTGCCCGGGCGCTGGCGTGAAGACGCTGAAGCCATTTTGCCCACGGTGGGCGACTGGGTATTGGTGGAGCAGGAGCAGCCACGGCTTTTGCGCGTGCTGCCCCGGCATTCGCTGATCGAACGCATGGCCGCAGGCGAGGCGGCGATGACCCAGGCCATCGCCGCCAATATCGACACGCTGTTCATCACCACCTCCTGCAATGCCGATTTCAATCCGGCACGTCTGGAGCGCTATCTCGCCATGGCGCGCACGGCGGGTGTGGCGCCTGTCATCGTGCTGACCAAGGCCGATCTGGCGGCCGATGTTGCTGCTTATGAGGCCGAGGTGCACAAGCTGGGCGCAGACCTGCCCTGTGTGGCACTGAATGCCACCGAGCCGGCGGCACTGGACGCTTTGCGTCCCTGGCTGGAGGCCGGACAGACCGTGGCTTTCAGCGGTTCATCCGGTGTCGGCAAATCCACGCTGGTGAATACCCTGGCCGGCCGCGAGCTGCAGGCCACGGGCGCCATCCGCGAGGACGATGCCAAGGGCCGCCACACCACCACCGGCCGTGAGCTGGTGGCCTGTGTGCATGCCGGTGACGTGGCCTGGCTGATCGATACGCCGGGCATGCGCGAGCTGCGTCTGGGTGAGGCCGATGCCGGTCTGGAAGACACTTTTGCCGATGTGCTGACGCTGGCGCAGGACTGCCATTTCCGCGACTGCCTGCATGAGGCCGAGCCGGGCTGTGCTGTGCAGGCAGCGATTGTGGCCGGCGAGCTGGAAGAGCGCCGTCTGCTGAGCTGGCGCAAGCTGGCTCGTGAATCGGCCCATGCCCGCGAAGCCCTGTGGCAGCGGCATGCGCGCGAGCAGAAGACCGGGCGCCTGTACAAGCGCATACAGAACGACAAGCGCGCCCAGAAGGGGAATGTTGATCTGGCGCACAGGTCGCGTGACCGTTCGGACGACAAAGGCTGAAGCCAGGACGGGACGGGGCTATCATGCCCCGTCCCCTACGGGCCATCCCGTTTTCATCCCGGCAACCAGGACCGGCTGCATGCCTGCATCGCGCAGGCCAGACATCAACAAGGAGGGAGAGGAAGGTCATGAGCCAGCGCATCAGCCAGTCAAACGACGCCCCCGAACTGCATTTCCGTACCTGCCATCTCTGCGAGGCCATGTGTGGCGTGGTCATCGAGCATCAGGACGGCAAGATCCTGTCCATCAAGGGCGACAAGGAAGACCCGCTCTCGCGTGGCCATATCTGCCCCAAGGCCGTAGCCCTGCAGGACCTGCATGAAGACCCGGACCGCCTGCGCCGCCCGGTGAAGCGTGTGGGTCGCGACTGGGTGGAGATTTCCTGGGAAGAGGCTTACGCCACGATTGAAGAAAACGTGAAGCGTATTCGCGCCGAGCACGGCTCCGAAGCGCTGGCGCTTTATGTGGGCAATCCTTCGGCACATACCCCGGGTGTTTTGCTCTTGCCGGCACTGATTGCGGGACTGGGTTTGAAGAGCCAGCGTTTCAGTGCCACTTCGGTGGATCAGTTGCCGGCCATGCTGGCCAGTCAGCAGATGCTGGGGCATCAGGTGCTGTTCCCCGTGCCTGATCTGGATCGCACCGATTTCCTGCTCATTGTTGGCGGTAATCCCGCGGCTTCGAATGGCAGCCTGATGAGTGCGGGCGATCCTATGGGCCGCATCAAGTCCATACGCGAGCGTGGTGGCCGCGTGGTAGTGGTGGATCCGCGTCGTACGGAAACCGCTGAAAAAGCCGACGAACATATTTTCATCAAGCCCGGTACGGATTTCTTTTTCCTCGCCGCCATGGCCAATGTGATGTTCAAGGAAGATCACATCCGCCTGCGTCATCTTGCCGAGATGGTGGAGGGCGTGACGACCTTGCGTGCGGCGCTGGCGGAATTCACGCCGGAAGCGGTGGCAGAAATCACGGGCGTACCCGCCACAAAAATCCGCGAGCTGGCCCGCGATTTTGCCTCGGCCTATGCCGGCGCCTGCTATGGACGCATGGGTTCCTGCGTGCAGGAGTTCGGTGGCATCACCACCTGGATGCTCTATGTGATGAACATCCTCACCGGCAATATGGATAGAGAGGGCGGCGTGATGTTCACCAATCCGCCTTTCGATATTGTCGGCCTCGGCCCCAAGGGCAATTACGGCAAGCATCCTTCGCGCGTGAGCGGCCTGCCGGATTTTGGCGGCGAGCAATCCGTGGCTGTGCTGGCCGAAGAAATCCTCACGCCGGGCAAAGGCAAAATACGCCTGCTGGGCACACATGCCGGCAATCCTGTGCTTTCAACCCCCAATGGCCGCCAGCTGGATGAAGCGCTGGAGTCGCTGGACTTCATGTTCTCCATTGATATCTATATCAACGAGACCACGCGCCACGCCAATATCATCCTGCCGCCTACCAGTGCGCTGGAGCGTTCGCATATGGATGTGGCGATTGCGGCGGTGAATGTCCGCAATTACGCCAAATGGTCGCCGCCACTTTTTGAAGCCCCCGAAGATTCCCGTCACGACTGGCAGATATTGCTGGAGCTGGGCACGCGTCTCATGCCCGGCAGCCAGATTGGCCGCGGTCTGCGTGGCAAGGTGATGCAGGTGGTGCAAAAGCTGGGGCTGGATGCCGGCCTGGATTTGATGCTGCGTTTTGGTCCTTACGGTACGCACCGCAAGCTGGCCTCGCGCAAGAGTTCGTTGCGCGAGCGTCTGGCGGCGGTTGTGTTGCCGGATCGCAATGGCCTCAGCATCAAGAAGCTGAAAAAGCATCCGCATGGTCTTGATCTGGGGCCGCTGCATCGTGCTTTCCCGGACTGGATTTTCACACCCGATAAAAAGATTGTCGTGGCGCCCGAGCTTTATCTGAAGGACGTTGCGCGCGCCCGTGAAAAACTCAGGAACGGTCATGAAGGCAGCATGCTGCTGATCGGTCGCCGTCATGTGCGCAGCAATAATTCCTGGATGCATAACTCGCATCGCCTCGTGAAAGGCAAGCCGCGTTGCACGGCCATGCTGCATCCGGATGATGCAGCCCGCCTTGGCATCGTTGATGGCGCCAATGTGCGTGTGGCAACGCGCGTTGGCGCGATCGAGTTGCCGGCGGAAATCACCGACAGCCTCATGCCGGGCGTGATCAGCGTGCCGCATGGTTTCGGCCATGATCGCGAAGGGGTGCGTCTGGAGATTGCGCGCAAGGTGGCTGGCGTCAGCCTCAATGACATCACCGACGAGCGCCATATCGATGCGATTACCGCCATGCCGGTGCTGAATGGCGTGCCGGTCACCGTGACGGCCGTAGATGTTGCAGTGGCCTCCACAACAGCTGAAGAGCTGGCGGGTTAACAAAAAGCTAAGGAAGTCAGGGTTTGATCTGCGACACTTCGCGGCCCGGCTTTCCCGGCCGGGCCGCTTTGTCAGTCACAGGGATGGATATGCATTGATACGTTTTTTCTTGGCTTTCGCTCTGCTGCTGCCTTCGGCGCTCCTGCATGCCGAGTCGGCGCTGCCGGAAGGCTTTGCCGAAGAGTCAGGCAAGCCGGCGCTGGTCAGCCATGATGATATGGTGCTGGCGGCACTCAGCCTTATCGGTTCGCCCTATAAATACGGTGGTGCCGATCCCGATACCGGTTTTGATTGCAGTGGCCTCGTGAAATACGTGCTGGGCCTCACCAGCACCATCAGCCTGCCGCGTTCCTCCGCCGAGATGTACAGCAACCGCTATGGCCGCAAGATCACGGTGGAAGAGCTGAAAGCCGGCGACCTGCTTTTCTTCCGCATAGGCGGCAGCAAGCGTGTGAATCATGTGGCCGTGTATATCGGTGAAAACCGTTTCGTGCATGCGCCGGCCACCGGCGGCTTTGTGCGTGTGGACCAGATGGGCGACAAATACTGGACGCGTTATTTCCTGGGCGCCAAGCGCGTGCTGCCGGAGAACGATGCAGTCACTGCAGAGGCCGATACAGCGGCCCGCTGAATCCTTTCACGCTGGTTTGGCCGGGGTGAACAGTTTGTCCATATCGACGCTTTCCACCAAACAGGGCTCATGGCATAAGCGCTCTGCGCTGTGACATTCCTCCTCCCGCGCTTTTTGATGGAGAGACCCACATGAGTCTTGATGCCCTTTTTGCCGCCCTGCGTACGGGCGAGTCCGTAGACATTCCTCCCGGCTGGACCCAGGGCCGCGCCAATTACGGTGGCCTGGTTGGTGCGCTCATGTATGCGCGCACGCAAAGCCTGTTTGCACAAACCCCTTTCCTGCGCTCGGCCACGGTGTCGTTTGTGGGGCCGGTGGCTACCGGCCCGGCCACGGTGACCGCAGAAATCCTGCGCGGTGGAAAATCCGTGACGCAAACGGAAGCGCGCATACTGCAGAACGGTGAAGTGGTGGCTCTGCTACTGTGCAGTTTCGGGACGGCACGCGAATCGTATATTTCTGTTCCGGCACAGCCTGCACCGGTGTTCAAATCACCGGATGAATGCCAGGCCCTGCCTTATGTGGCGGGCATGACACCGGAGTTCACCCAGCATTTCGATTTCCGCTGGGGCCACGGTGATTTTCCTTTCACGGGCTCGGCACTGCCCGAACTCGGTGGCTGGATGCGTTTGAAAGAAGGACGTGCCGGCGTGGACATGCTGGATCTTTTCATGCTGGTTGATGCCTGGCCGCCCGCCATCCTGCCCATGGTGAAGGGTGTGGCGCCCGGCAGCTCCATGACCTGGACGCTGGAGCCCATTCATTTGCCGGAAGGAAAAACCTCCAGCAGCTGGTGGCAGTATCAGGCCGTCACCGAGTTTGCCCAGAATGGTTACGGCAATTGCGCTGCCAAAATCTGGGATGATGAAGGCCGCCTTGTTGCCATCAGTCGCCAGACCGTTGTGGTGTTTGCCTGAGGTGCTGGCCTCGCACTATCTACACTCCCTGCAACTCCAGCGCGAGAAGGTGGATTCCTTCTCGCGTTATCCTTTCTGCTTGCCTGCGGTCAGAAATCTGGAGCGTCTGGAGCTGCATCCCAAGGTCACTTTCCTGGTGGG
>JAVHYE010000153.1 GCA_031119295.1 Pedobacter sp.
TGAATTACGTGGCGAGCTGCTGCTGGACTCACGACGTGAACAGCCCCTCTGGGCCAGCAATCTCAAATGGTCGGGCGTGAAGCTGGAAAAATGGCTCAAGCCGCGCAACGAGCTGGCACGAAAATCCGAGCGCATACGCCTGAAAAAACCTGCCGGCGCAACAGCGGCTCCGCCTTTCGTCAGCGGCACCCTGGGCGGACAGGCAAAACTGCATGGCAGTGGCAAATCCACGGCCGCCATGCTGTCCACCCTGCAGGGCACAGCTCAGACCTGGATCAGGAATGGCGAAATATCGCAGCTGGTTCTGGAAGGATCAGGACTGGATGCCGCCCAGGCTCTGGGCCTGCTGGTGCGCGGCGACAAGAATGTGCAACTGCATTGCGCCGCGCTGGGTTTCAAGGCTGACAAGGGCAAGCTGCAAACAGAAACCGGCATCGTGGATAGCTCCGATACCCTGCTGCTATTGAACGGCAATATCTCGCTGGTGGATGAGCAACTGGATCTGACCTTGCGCGCCAAACCGCATGACGCTTCACCGCTGTCCCTGCGTGCCCCGCTTCATGTGCGTGGCAGCTTTGCCGAGCCACGGATACGCCCGGATGGCAGTACGGTCGGCCTCAAGCTGGGCGCCGCAGCTTTGCTGGGCATCGCCGTGTCACCCTTTGCCGCCATCATC
This sequence comes from Pedobacter sp., assembly GCA_031119295.1. GTDB lineage: Bacteria > Pseudomonadota > Gammaproteobacteria > Pseudomonadales > Moraxellaceae > UBA2031. The sequence continues at coordinate 677 of JAVHYE010000153.1, forward strand.
CCGCTGATTGACCCTGGCTCTTCCGACAAGGGAGGTTCTTGCGCAGAGACGCTGGCACGCTTGCAGCAAGCACCGGAAACGCCAGCGGGCATGAAACAGGCCTTGCAGGCGAAGCGCTAGCTGCCAATAAAAAGGCCGGCAAATGCCGGCTTTTTTATTTCTACATGAGCTTAATTCAATTTGCAGCCTTCGGTGACAGCAGCCTGATCAATACCATTGTTTGCGTCCTTGAAATTTGCACTCCATGTATTGCCACTCAGCTGACCAAGCAGCTGGACTGTACGATTATCCAGCGTAGCGTTCGCCGTGATGAGGCCAGCCGCGGTGTAAGTGCCCGAGATGGCCGCCGCATTACCAGTACGCAAATCCAGCAGGCGGCCACTGACTGTCTTGGTAGTCGCGCTGCCGGCATCCACCTCAACCAGATAAACAAGATCATTGATAGGCACAGCGCCCACGACAGTGGAAACAAGGCCAGCGAAGCGATACAGCGCAGTCGGCTTGCCTGAAAGCCGTGAAAACGCCTGGTCATCGCCGGTATAGCTGCCAGTCACTCCGCCTGCCCCCGGGGTAAGAGTAGTGTTGACCCAAACCCTGTCTGCATCAGCCAGCTTGAACTGGTAACGCAACCAGGCTGGCACTGCGGGGCTACCATCTGCCGCCACTTCGGTTTTCACCGTGTCATCAGTCAGCAAATTGGTGTAGGAAAAACCGGAGGCCTTGGTAAATGTGTAATTGGACAACCCTAGAGGAAAGAACTGGCGCGTACTGACCTTGCCCTGATAATCAACAACCAGTGCAACGCGACTTTCCAGACTGCTGCCGCTTTTACGCTCACCGTAATAAGCACCTGTGTAGGCACAGTTCATGCTGTTATTCAGATGGCTCTCTGCATTGGCAGCCGAGTAATACGCCGTGCCGGCCGTACGACCATTAATGGCATTGATGCCATTGAAAACCAGGGATCCTCCACTGCTAAGGCCATTAAGCACAGCGGTCGCAGCCGAATTACTGAGATTCTTGGGGTCGAAGCCAACAATCGTCCAACTCTGCGCATCCGTATCCATGGCTGGAAGAATGGTGATGCCATTCACCGGATTCGCAACCGTCTCGGCATCCAGCGTTATCAAAAAGCGCGTCAGATTGATGATGCTGGTCTTGTCACGGCTGGGTACCAGACTGGCAGGACTGACGGTGACGTTATCCGTCGTCGGCGTAAAACTGCCGAGCACTACTTTGCCTACATAAAAGGTGTAAGTCTCGCCCGGGCGATAGGCAAAGCTGCCATCGCTAGCAGTAAGTTGCTTGCCCGTTGAGCCTTCTACTCTCAGGCCAACTACCGGAGCATCGCGAAATACGCCTGTCGTTGTAGCCGACTTTCCTGTAGCCGTCTCTTCACCGCTACCGCATCCGGCAAGCAGTCCCGCCATGGCTACTGGAATGGAAAGGCGTGTTAACAATTTCATGCAAACCTCTGGAAGCTTGTTGGCGTGACTGCCGGAATGCGCCCGATATTAACCAGCTGCTCTTACCGCAGCCACCGACAGGCTGACTATCAGGCCGCAAAACTGTGTAGCAAATATGTGAAGGGGCTTATTCACCATTCAATGTCGCTATCAGGCGCCGCGGCCCACCATGCTGGCGGAACTCACATAACCAGACTCCTTGCCAGGTCCCCAAGGCCAGGCGTCCATCACGTACCGGCAGGCTGAGACTGGCTCCCAGCAGGGAAGCCTTCACATGAGCCGGCATGTCGTCCGGCCCTTCCAGGGTATGTTCGTAATAAGGGGCATTTTCCGGCACGACCTGATTGAGCCAGCGCTCCAGATCACCACGCACATCCGGGTCGGCGTTTTCATTCAGGGTCAGGGCTGCCGAAGTGTGCTGGATGAAAAGATGCAGCAGGCCGACCTGCACATCACGCAAGGGAATACGGGCCAGCACCTCCTCCGTCACCAGATGCAGGCCTCGCGGTCTGGCTTTCAGCGTGATTGTCTCCTGCCACCACATGCTCTTTGACCCATGAATTCTTGGGCCGGAAGTGCAACATGCGGCTTGTGTCCGGTCAATTTGGCTGATAAGTTCGGGGCTCTTCTACTCACGGCATCCCCAAAAGCCATGAATGCACCGGCCCTCAATCTCCTGAACAAGCTCGCTGCTGTTGCAATGACAGCCGCGCTGGGCCTGCTGCTGCCCTGACGGGCATCTATCGTTTTTCCTTACCCCGTAACATCCAATCCTGAATAAAACCCCGGACTTCCGGAGATTTGTGCCATGTCCTTGCACATCGCCCTGCTTTGCCCTTCCTCTTGCGCACGACTGCGCTGCGGTGCTTCGGCCATGAAACTGTGGCAGCCGGAGCGCCCTGTTCTTGCCATTACGCCCGAGACACAGCGACCTCAATGCAAGAGATGAACAAAATGACTTCCATCAAGAACATGCTCAAAGACCCTTCGAAGAAATACCCGCGTACACAGGCCATCAATCTCCCTGACCGCCAGTGGCCCAGCCGTGAACTCACCCATGTGCCCATCTGGATGAGCACCGATCTGCGCGACGGCAACCAGGCCCTCTTCGAGCCCATGTCAGTCGCGCGCAAATTCGAATTCTTCAAGATGCTGGTGCAGATAGGCCTCAAGGAAATCGAAGTCGCCTTCCCGTCTGCCTCGGAAACCGATTTCGATTTCGTGCGCTCCCTCATCGAGGGAAAACACATCCCCGACGACGTCACCATCGAAGTGCTGACCCAGGCGCGCGAGCACCTGATCCGTCGCACCTTTGAGTCCGTTTACGGCGCCAAACGCGCCATCGTCCACCTCTACAGCGCCACCAGCCCGGTCTGGCGCGAGACCGTGTTCCGCATGAGCCGTGACGAAACCCGCGACATGGCGGTGAAACACGCACAGCTCATGAAGGACATCGCGGCCGAGCATCCGGAAACCGAGTGGGTCTTCCAGTACAGCCCGGAAACCTTTACCGCTACCGAACTCGATTTCGCGCTTGAAGTCTGCGATGCCGTAGCCGATGTCTGGGAAGCGCGTCCGGACAAGAAAATCATCATCAATCTTCCCGCTACGGTGGAAGTCTCCTCGCCCAACCGTTATGCCGACCAGATCGAGTGGATGCACCGCCACCTCAAGCGCCGCGACGGCATCATCCTTTCCGTGCATCCGCATAATGACCGCGGCACGGCCGTGGCCGCTGCCGAGCTTGCCGTACTGGCGGGCGCCGATCGCGTGGAAGGCTGTCTTTTCGGGAATGGCGAACGTACCGGCAATGTGGATCTCGTGACACTTGCCATGAATTTCTATTCCCAGGGCATACATCCCGGTCTGGATTTTTCCGATATCGACAAGATTTCGGCTGTCGTCGAACGCGCCACCAGCATTCCCCTGCACCCGCGCCATCCTTACGCCGGCAATCTCGTTTTCACGGCCTTCTCCGGTTCGCATCAGGACGCCATACGCAAAGGCTTTGCCGTACAGAAAGACGATGCTGTCTGGGCCGTACCCTATCTGCCGATTGATCCGGCCGATGTAGGCCGCAGCTATGAAGCCATCATCCGCGTCAACAGCCAGTCCGGCAAAGGCGGTATCGCGCATATCCTCGAAACCGCTTATGGCGTAAAGCTGCCCGCCTCCGAGTGGCCATCCTTCAGCAAAGTGGTTCAGGTAGTGGCTGATGAAACCGGACAGGAGCTCACCGCTCCCAAGCTCTGGGAAATCTTCTGCGCCAGCTATGAAAAGTCTGCACCGCTGACCCTGCTGAAACAGGTGCAATCCAACGAAGGCCGACAGATACGCGTCACACTGGAAAAGAATGGCAAGCCCGAAGAGGCACAAGGCGAAGGCAATGGCCCTATCGAAGCTTTCATGAAGGCCCTCAACCTGCCGGTGAAGCTGCGTCACTTCGAGGAGCGCTCACTGGGTGATGACGAACAGGCAGAAGCCATGGCAATCGTCACACTGGAGGATGAAAAAGGTGTGCCAGTCATCGGCATGGGCCGAGATCGCAACAGCGGTACAGCAGCGCTGAAAGCCATCGTCAGCGCCTGCAACAGGATTCACGCCGCGTAAGTCTCAACAAGGCAAACGCAAGGTGCCGGCAAGGGTGATCCCCGGCCAGCACCATCAAAAATCAAAAGGCCGGTGATCCCGGCCTTTTTCATGTCCGCCTGTCATGTCCCGCCAAGCGCCATCTTTATATTTTCTTTACACCCGCCCTTTCAGCTTTTACCCCGGCCTTAGCACCGGATTTCCATACTGCCGCCATCCCCACTTCCGCTGTGCTTATGGATGGTTTTATGGATGCCCTCTATCTCTTCCTCATCGCCTTTTTCAGCCTGACGGCCTTTGCCCTTATCCAGGGACTGGAGCTGCTGGGAGAAAAACCATGACCGCTTTTTACGTAGCCGCCGCCATCACCGGCCTGCTTCTCACTGTCTATCTCCTGACTGCCCTGCTTTATCCGGAGCGCTTCTGACATGAGCCCCCTTGTTCCGCTGACACTTGTCTATCTACTGGTGCTGGCTGCGCTGGCACAACCCCTGGCCAAGGCGCTCTTGCCACTGGCGCGTGGTAATCCCCTGCGCCCCTTCGAGCAAAAGACATTGCGCCTGCTGGGTGCTGATGGTCAGTCCGATATGGACTGGAAACGTTATGCGCTCGCCGTGCTGGCCTTCAATGTGGTCGGTCTTGTCTTTGTGTATGCCGTACAACGCCTGCAGGGCTTTCTGACCTTGAATCCTGAACACTTCGGCGCCGTGGCTCCTGACCTCGCTTTCAATACGGCTATCAGCTTCGTCACCAATACCAACTGGCAGGCCTACGGTGGCGAAAGCACCATGAGCCCGCTCACGCAAATGCTGGTGCTGACGGTGCAGAATTTTGTCTCGGCTGCCACCGGCATGGCCGTGGCCTTTGCCCTGATGCGCGCTTTTGTGCGCGAAAAATCTCCGGGCCTTGGTAATTTCTGGACAGACCTTTTCCGCATCACGCTTTATGTACTGCTACCAATAAGCCTGCTCTATGCGCTGTTTCTGGTCAGCCAGGGCGTGGTACAGACCTTTGCTTCCAGCATCAGCCTGCACACGCTGGAAGGCAGCACACAAACGCTGGCACTGGGACCGGTGGCTTCGCAGGAAGCCATCAAGATGCTGGGCACCAATGGCGGTGGCTTTTTCAATGCCAACTCCGCCCATCCTTTTGAAAATCCGAATGCACTGACGAATTTCGTGCAGATGCTGTCCATCTTCCTGATTCCGGCCGCGCTCTGTATCACCTTCGGCCATCTGGTCGGCAATCAGCGTCAGGGCTGGACCCTGCTGGGCGCCATGACCATCATTTTCCTTCTGGTCCTGCTACTGCCCGGCATCAGCGAGCAGCAAGGCAATCCACTACTGGCCAAACTCGGTGTCGATCAGAGTGCCAGCGCCCTGCAGGCCGGCGGCAATATGGAAGGCAAGGAAGTTCGTTTCGGCATTGCCGCCAGCAGCCTCTTTGCCATCATCACCACCGCTGCCAGCTGTGGTGCCGTGAATGCCATGCACGATTCTTTCACCGCACTGGGCGGCATGGGACCGATGTGGCTGATGCAGCTGGGTGAGGTGGTATTCGGCGGCGTGGGCGCCGGTTTTTATGGCGTGATGCTTTACGCCCTGCTCGCCGTCTTCGTGGCCGGACTCATGATAGGCCGCACACCAGAATATCTGGGCCGCAAACTCGGCAAAGAAGAAATGCGTCTGGTGATGATTGCGCTCATCCTGCCCTCCTTGCTCATTCTCGGCATGAGTGCGCTGGCCGTGCTGGCCAAACCCGGCCTCACGGCCATCAGCAATCCCGGTGCACACGGCTTCTCGCAAGTGCTCTACGCCTTCTCTTCGGCCACAGCCAATAACGGCAGCGCCTTTGCCGGTCTCGGCGCCAATACATCGTTCTATAACGGCCTGCTGGGCCTGTGCATGTGGCTGGGCCGTTTCGGCGTCATCATCCCGATACTGGCCATTGCCGGCAGTCTCGTGCATAAAAAACGCCTTCCGGAAAATGCCGGCACCCTGCCTACCGGCACCACGCAATTCGCCATCCTGCTGGCCGTCACCATTCTCATCGTGGGCGCCCTCACCTTCCTGCCGGCACTGGCTCTCGGACCGCTGGCCGAGCAACTGACGCTGCTCGCGCAGTAAAAACGGAAACCGACATCATGAAAAAATCTTCCCTGATTTTCGAGAAGAAAATGGTACAGAGCGCGCGGATCGACGCCCTGAGAAAACTTTCACCGCAGCAGCAGCTGCGCAATCCGGTGATGTTCGTCGTTTATCTCGGCAGTCTGTTCACCACGGCGCTGTGGCTGCATGCCCTTAGCGGCCCCGGTGAAGCGCCGGCCG
>JAVHYE010000013.1:0-4744 GCA_031119295.1 Pedobacter sp.
GAGTGGGGCAATTTCTATTCACGTCTGGTGAGTGTGAAAGAAGACGGCAAGGTCATCGCCACGGGCGAGAAAGCCTGGGATGAGTTGCAGTCGCGTATAGCACGCAGCAACGATCTTCACGATCAGGTTGCCGATCTGGAAAAAGGCGAAATAGGCAGCATCAATTTTGAACTGGAAAAACTGCGCCTGCAGGAACGTCGCCTCACTCTGGCCAACAAGCTCACGGCCAACGCCAGCGCCACCATCAACAAGCAGCGTGAAACCCAGAATGCGGCCTATGCCGTTGTTGCCGGCAAGCTGGAAAAGCTCAATCACGAGATGGGCCGTGACAGTGCCGTTTTCGTGTTGCCCGATGGCAGCGAGCATGAAATTCCGCTGATGAAGATTGTCGGCGCCAATATGCCCAATGCCATGGGTCTGTTCAGCAAGATCGGCAGCTATTTCCATAACGCCGGCAGCTTCCTCTTTGATGATCCGCGTGAAGCCAATACCGAAGGCGGTGTTTTCCCCGCCATCTTCGGCACCATCCTCATGGTGCTCATCATGACGGTGCTGGTAACGCCGCTGGGCGTGATCGCTGCGGTTTATCTGCGCGAATATGCCAGCCAGGGTGTCGTCACCCAGACCGTGCGTATTGCCGTGAACAATCTCGCCGGCGTGCCCTCCATCGTGTATGGCGTTTTCGGCCTCGGCTTCTTCGTGTATTTCCTTGGCGGCAATCTGGATCGCCTGTTTTATCCGGAAGCCTCGCCGGCCCCGGTGTTCGGCACGCCCGGCCTGCTCTGGGCCTCCATTACTCTGGCCCTGCTCACACTGCCGGTGGTGATCGTGGCGACGGAAGAAGGCTTGTCGCGCATTCCGCGTTCGCTGAAAGAAGGTTCGCTGGCTCTCGGTGCTACCAAGGCAGAAACCCTGTGGCGTGTGCTGCTGCCCATGGCCTCACCGTCCATCATGACCGGCATGATCCTGGCCATCGCGCGCGCGGCCGGTGAAGTGGCGCCGCTGATGCTGGTGGGCGTGGTGAAGCTGGCGCCCACACTGCCTCTGGACATGAATGCCCCCTTCCTGCATCTCGAGCGCAAATTCATGCATCTGGGTTTCCACATCTATGACGTGGGTTTCCAGAGCCCGAATGTGGAGGCAGCGCGTCCGCTGGTGTATGCCACCGCCTTCCTGCTGGTGCTGGTGATTGTGGGACTCAATCTTTTCGCCGTTTCCCTGCGCAACCGCCTGCGTGAAAAGTACAAGGCGCTTGAGCAATAAGTTGAGCAACAAGCGCTGGTTGGACAGCGCCCCTGGCTTGTGAACAGAATCCGAGAACCGATATGAGCTTCGACATGGATACCGCTACCGTGAACGATACCCCCAAGGCCCCTGCCGCCCCCGTGCCGCCCCCCGTCTCCATGAGCAGCGGGGCGCTCGGCAGCAGCCGTCGCAACCGCCGCATGGAAGAGGAAGAAATCTGCCTCGAGGTCAATAATCTTGATCTCTTCTACGGCGAGAAGCAGGCCCTGTTCGACGTCAACATGACGATACCGAGCAAACGTGCCACGGCCTTCATCGGTCCTTCCGGCTGCGGCAAATCCACGCTGCTGCGTACCTTCAACCGCATGAATGATCTGGTGGACGGCTGCCGCGTTGAAGGCAAGATCCTGCTGGAAGGTTCGGATATTTTCGATCGCGGTGTGGATATCACCAATCTGCGTCGTCGCGTCGGCATGGTGTTCCAGAAAGCCAATCCCTTCCCCAAGTCCATTTATGAAAACGTGGCTTACGGTTTGCGTCTGCAGGGCGTGAACAACAAGCGCGTACTGGACGAAGTGGTGGAAACCTCGCTCAAGAGCGCCGCGCTCTGGGATGAAGTGAAGGACCGTCTGAATGAGTCTGCACTCGGCATGTCCGGCGGTCAGCAGCAGCGTCTGTGTATCGCTCGTGCCGTGGCCGTGCAGCCCGATGTGCTTTTGCTGGATGAGCCCTGCTCGGCGCTGGATCCGATTTCCACGCTCAAGATCGAAGAGCTGATCCATGAGCTGAAGGAGCGTTTCACCATCGTCATCGTCACGCACAATATGCAGCAGGCTGCACGCGTGTCCGATTACACCGCCTTCATGTATCTCGGCAAGCTGATCGAGTTTGGTGACACCGATACTCTCTTCACCAACCCCGGTAACAAGCAGACCGAAGACTATATTACGGGCCGCTATGGTTGATGGCTGGTATACGGGGCTTGGCCCTGATATCTGAAAACGGATTTTCACTCCTTTCATAAAGATTTTCGGCAGAGCAGGAGCCGGCGACCATGGTTAACAAAGACGATTACGGCCAACATATTTCCCAGCAGTTCAATTCCGAACTGGAAGAAGTGCGCAGCCACTTTCTCGCCATGGGCGGTCTGGTGGAAAAGCAGGTGAGTGACTCCATCATTTCCCTGCTGGATGCCGATTCCCGCCTTGCCCAGGAAGTGCAGGAAAACGACAAGAAGATAAACAAGATGGAAACGCAGATTGACGAGGAGCTGGTACGCATACTGGCCCGTCGCCAGCCTGCTGCTTCCGATTTGCGCTTCATCATCGCCATCGGCAAATCCATCACCGATCTTGAGCGCATCGGTGACGAAGCTGCCAAGGTGGCGCGTTATGCCCTGGCGCTGGTGGAAGAAGGCGAGTCGCCGCGCGGTTATGTGGAGGCCCGTCATATCGGTAACCAGGTGCGTGTGATGCTGCACGATGCGCTGGATGCCTTTGCCCGCTTTGATGCCGATCTGGCTTTTGAAGTGATGCAGGCTGACGGCTCGATTGATACCGAATACAAGACCGCCATGCGTGCGCTCATGACCTATATGATGGAAGACCCACGTGCCATTTCGCGCGTGCTCAATGTCATGTGGGTGTTGCGTTCGCTGGAACGTATCGGCGATCACGCCCGCAATATCTCCGAACAGCTCATCTTCCTGGTCAAGGGCGCCGATGTGCGCCACACCAGCTATGACCAGGTACGCCAACGCCTCAGCGAAAAGAAATAGTCTTTTCGGGTCATAAAAGAGCCGGCACTCGTGAGAGTGGCCGGCTTTTTTTATGGCAAGCAGTTTTACATTCGCTTGTCATCCCCTATTTCGGGCTTGATCTGGGTGTTGGGGAAATGTAATTAAGCGCCAGTCGCAGCTATTTGGCGGCGCTGCCTTTTCTTATGCCATCTCTAAAGGGGACAACCATGCTTATCAGGAAGAGCCTGCTGGCTGCAGCCATTGTTTTGCCCGTCGTGGGTCATGCTGAAACTTATGATGCCCGCACCTTTGCCCGCGGCGGTACCGGTCTCACCATGGGGGAATACAACCAGTCCCTGCTGAATCCGGCGCTGATCAACAAGTTTGATGACAACGATGATTTCAGTTTTGCGCTTAATGCCGGCGCCCTGGCTGATGATCAACAAGGCTTTGTAGATGCGGCGGAAGAAATTCGCGATGACATCCGTGCGCTTTACGGCAAGGGTTCTGCTGCAGCTGCCGAGATCAACCAGCGTATGCAGGGCTTTGACAAAGCCACCGGCGAAGTTGATGTAGGCGCTGCCATCCTGGTTGCCATTCCCAACAAGACAGTGCCGCTGGCCGTGATGGCGCGCAGCAAGGTCAGAGTGGGCATCAAGTATTCCTATGATGCCGCTGATGCTGCTGTGCTTGATGATATTGCCAATAGCGTCCCGGGCGTGACCGATGAAGATTTGCAATCCATTGCTTACACCTCCGGCGTAGGCATAACGGAAGCTGGCCTCGTGCTGGGCCACAGTTTCGGCAAGCTGGAAACCGGCGCAACCGTGAAGATTCAGCAGATCGATCTTTTTGAATACAGCGCCAACGTCGCTACCTTTGATGAAGATGAAGCAACGGAAGACGATCGCAGCGTTTCAGAAACCGCGTTCAACGTGGATCTGGGTGCCAATCTGCGCTTGGGTGATGAAGGCCAGTTCGTGATTGCTGGCGTGGTGGAAAATCTTATTCCCAAGAGCTTTACCGGCCCCGTGCCCCAGCTGGGTGGTGCTGCAGCAGAATATGAAATGAAGCCGGTGGTCACTGTGGCTGCGGGCTATGGCAACAGCCTCGTCAAAGTAGAAGTGAATGCCGACCTCACGGCACGCAGCGGTTTCGACAAGCTGGAAGAGTCGCAGTTCCTGCGTGCCGGTGTTGAGCTTTCTGCAGGCCGCCACTTCCACCTGCGTGCCGGCTACCGCACCGATACCAAGGACACGCTGTCTGATCTCGTCACCGCCGGTATTGGCATTACGCCTTTCGACCGTTTCAACATCGATCTTTCCGCTGCCAAGGGCAAAGGCGAGAGCATGGGCGCAGCCCTGCAGATCGGCTTCAAGATCTGATACGGCTCTCTAATAAAAAAGCCGCGCATTGCGCGGCTTTTTTATTTATGAGCTTCCGGCGTCAGCTGTGCCGGGAGTATGAGAAATGGCTTTTCGTTTCTCACTTCATCAGGTGATTGGCATATTGCTCACGCAGCGGCACTTTGTGCAGCTTGCTGGTAGCGGTGTGCGGCAGGTCAGCTACGAAAATAACATCATCGGGCAGCCAGAATTTGGCGATGCTTTTGCCGACAAAGGCCAGGATTTCATCCTTGCTGGCTGTGGCGCCATCTTTCAGAACAATGAGCAACAGCGGGCGCTCATCCCATTTCGGATGCGGCACGCCAATCACGCAGGCTTCTTTCACGGCAGCGTGGCCGACGGCGATATTTTCCAG
>JAVHYE010000013.1:4844-20306 GCA_031119295.1 Pedobacter sp.
TCAGCCGTAGGCGCATTCACCGTGCCGAGCGGACTGGTTTCCGTCATGCCCCAGGCGTGGATGAGGAAAACATCATGTTTTTCATCAAAAGCGCGAATCATGGCCAGTGGTGCCGCCGAGCCGCCCACGACCGCGTATTTCACCGTGTCGAGCTTGGCATTGATGCTGTCGAGATAATTGAGCAGGCCCAGCCATACCGTCGGCACACCCAAGAGCAGCGTGGCTTTTTCGCCGGCAATCAGCTCATGCAGATTCTTGCCATCCATGCCGGGGCCGGGCAGCACGAATTTTGCGCCGGAAATGGCGGCGGCATAAGCCGTGCCCCAGGCATTCACATGGAACATGGGCACGACGGGTAGCACCACGCTGTCGCGGCCGATATTCAGTGCACCAGTGTGCAAGCTGGCCCAGGCATGCAGCACGGTGGAGCGGTGGGAATACAGCACGCCCTTGGGATTGCCGGTGGTGCCGGAGGTGTAGCAGAGCGAAGAGGCCGAGCGCTCATCGAATTCAGGCCAGGCGTAGTCAGAACTTTCTGTGGCAATAAAATCTTCGTAGCAAACGAGATCATCACGCCCTGCCGGCATGGCGGCCTTGTCCGCCAGCACGATGACTTTTTCCAGGCTCTTGAGCTGGCCGCGCACGGCATCCACCAGCGGCAGGAAAGTGAGATCGACAAAAAGCAGGCGGTCTTCTGCGTGATTGGCTATCCAGGCAATCTGCTCCGGAAAAAGACGGGGATTGATGGTGTGCAGCACGGCACCTGTGCCGGACACGCCGAAATAAAGTTCGAGATGGCGATAGGTATTCCAGGCCAGGGTGGCAATACGGTCGCCCGGTTTTACACCCAGCTTGCCAAGCGCATTGGCCACTTTTGCGCTGCGCAGGCCTATCTGCTGCCAGTTCGTGCGATGGATATCACCTTCCACGCGACGCGTGACGATTTCAGCACGCGGGTGATTGGTGATAGCGAATTCGAGCAAGCTGGAAATAAGCAGGGGTCTGTCCATCATGGCGCCGAGCATGGCCACTTCTCCTTGGATGATGCGTGAAGCCGGCTGGGCCGGTCTTGTGAGGAAGCCCCGATAATACGGAGTTCTTGCAGCCTGAGAAGCGTTGCCGGAAATTTGGCCCGGCCGGCATAGAGACTGGCCCTGCCGGCCTGATGTGACTATTCGGTGCGCATCAGTGCGCGGCCAGGGAGCCGGGGAAAACGCAGGTAAAGGTGGAGCCTTTGCCCAAGGTAGAGCGGATATCCAGACGTGCCTTATGTTCCAGCAGCACATGCTTGACGATGGCAAGGCCGAGGCCGGTACCGCCTGTGGCGGTGGAGCGTGCCGCATCGGCACGATAGAAGCGTTCGGTGAGGCGCGGAATATGGCGCGCATCTATGCCTATGCCGTCGTCTTTGACGCTGAAGAAAACAAAACCGTTTTCTGCCCACCAGCGCATCTGTATCTCGCCATGGGCCTGGGTGTATTTCACGGCATTGGTGACGAGATTGGAGAAGGCGCTGCGCAAATCGTCTTCCAGGCCGACAAGGCGCAGGCTGTCATCACATTCCAGTATCACGCGCTGGTGTTTTTCCAGGCCATAGGCAATGGCTTCGTTTTTCAGCTGCTGCAACATGGCCGGCACATTGACGATGCGCGGCTCCTGTTTCAGCGAATCGTTTTCCAGGCGTGAAAGCAGCAGCAAATCATTTACCAGGCTGGTCATGCGGCCAGCCTGGGCATCCATCTGCTGCAGGGCTCGCTTCCAGCGCGATGGTGTTTCTTCTTCCATGGAGAGCATGGTTTCCAGGTAACCGGAAAGCACGGTCAGTGGCGTGCGCAACTCGTGCGAGACGTTGGCCACGAAGTCCTTGCGCATTTCTTCCAGGTTATGCAGTCGCGTGATGTCTTCGACAATCATGAGGCGGTCATTGCTGCCAAAACGGTTCACGCTGAATTGCAGGTGATGGGCCGGATGTATGGCGGAAGGCAGTTGCAGGGGCACATCATGCGGACCCTGCTCGAAATAGCGTATGAAGACCGGATCGCGCACGAGATTGGTGACGGGCTGGCCGAGGTCGGTGGGCGATTGCAGGCCGAGAATTCTCTCGGCCGCAGGATTCCACCATTCCAGATTGCCATTGCCGTCCACCAGCACCACGGCCTCGCGCAGCGAAGACACGGAAGAGCGTGCGCGTTCGATAATGCCGATGAGATTGTCGCGGGAGCGGCGCTCGTCGCGCTGCAGCTTGTAGATGTTCTGGAAAACTTCGCCCCAGAGACCGGTAGCCTCGGGAATGTCGTCGTCTGAACCTTCGCGCAGCCAGCGATAAAGCTTTTCCAGCTGACGCAAATGCAGCACGGTATAGGTGAGAAAGCCCAGGCTCAGTGCCCAGCCGGGATGATCGAACAGCCAGCCGACCAAGCCGAAGAGCAGGAGAAAATACAGGAGGCGCGAGGCCTCCTGTTTCATCATGTCACTCACACGGATGTCCTGTGTCGTGTGCTGGGGGCCGGCTCAAGCAGTGGCCGGTTCGCGCGGTCCGTCCACCTTGGTGGAGAAGCGGTAGCCGGTGCCACGTACCGTCTGTATGAACCTGTCGAAGCCGAAAGGTTCCAGTGCTTTGCGCAGGCGGCGGATGTGGACGTCGATGGTACGGTCCTCGACATAGACATTGCCACCCCAGACCTGGTCCAGCATCTGCGAGCGTGAGTAGGCGCGTTCCTGGTGGCTCATGAAAAAGGCGAGGAGTCGGTATTCCGTGGGGCCCATTTCCACCGGCGTTTCATTGGCGGTGATGCGGTGGCTGACCGGATCCAGCTTGAGGCCTTCAGCCTCGATGGCCTTTTCCGAAGAAAGGCTTGAGCTGCGGCGCAGGACGGCGCGTATGCGTGAAACCAGTTCGCGTGTGGAAAAGGGTTTGGTGATGTAGTCGTCGGCGCCTGCATCCAGGCCCTGGATCTTGTTGTCCTCTTCACCACGCGCGGTGAGCATGATGATGGGGATTTCGCTGGTGGCTTCGTCGCGTTTGATACGGCGCGCCAGTTCCACGCCGCTCATGCCGGGCAGCATCCAGTCCAGCAGGATGAGGGAGGGGCGCTCATCAACGATGAGGTGGTGGGCGGCCAGGGCGTCTTCCGCCTCCAGGCAGGCAAAGCCGGCCAGATCCAGCGCGATGGCAATCATCTCGCGTATCGCGGCTTCATCATCAACTATCAGAATTCGTTCGGTTTTCATGGCACCAAGCCTTGTCTTCTCGTGTTTAGTGACGAGCGTATTACAGCTTGGCCTTGTTAAGGAATTATTACAGAAATGCCGCATTCACTCCGTCGGAGGCGTTGTCTTGCGGGCAAGACCTTCCAGATGAATCCGGCGAGCCTCGGCCTGCCGGGTCCGTTCGCGAGTCCGGCAGGAGCGGCAACGGACGGCTGTGCTGTTGATGTTGCCTTTGGCGATTTCGTACCACCATTTCTGCTGTTTGGCCGTCCAGAGTTCGGCGCTGCCGCAGTCACGGCAGATAAAGGCCCGGTCAGCATAGTAAAGCGGCAGCATGCCATAGGTGTTGTTGTGGTCGAGCTCGGCAGGGTCGGCGGCAACGGCTCCGGCAGGCCAGTGGCGTCCCGGTTCGGCTGGCACTGAATGAGTATTCCCGGCCAAGGCCCGTTGCCGGCGCCGTTCCCGGATTTCGAGGCGGCGCTGACGGCCGCTCTTCCGGGGGCTATCCATCAGCCAGCTACCGGTGCCGCTTTGAAGAGATAAGCAAGGAAGAGGCCGGCAAAGATCAGGGTGCCGGCCCAATGGTTATGCAGGAAGGCCTGCAGGCATTTGCCGGGCTCGCGCTCACTGGCGAGACGGAACTCCCAGACAAAGAGGGCGATCACGGCCAGCAGGGAAAGGCCGAAGGGCCAGGCCAGCTCCAGCCGGCTACCCACCATCCAGAGCGCGAACAGGAAAAGCGCTTGCAGGCTGGCAATGATCATGAGGTCCATTTCGCCAAAAAGGATGGCGGTGGACTTGATGCCGGCCTTGAGGTCGTCTTCACGGTCAGCCATGGCGTAGTAAGTGTCGTAGGCCACGGTCCAGCAGAGATTGGCGGCAAAGATCAGCCAGCATACCGGCCCCGGTGTCTGTCCCTGCGCGACAAAAGCCATGGGTATGCCCCAGGAGAAAGCGGCACCCAGCACTACCTGCGGTAGATAGGTGTAGCGCTTCATGAAGGGATAGGCGCTGGCAATGGCGAGGGCGCCGAAGGACCAGTAGAAAGTCTGCAGATTCAGGAAGAGCAGCAGGGAGGCAGAAGCCGCCACCAATAGGGCAAAGAAGGCCAGGGCTTCCTTGGGCTTGATCTTGCCGGCCGCCAAAGGACGCTCTTTGGTGCGCCAGACCTGGCCATCGAAATCGCGGTCGGCCCAGTCATTGATAACGCAGCCGGCGGCACGCATGAGAACTACGCCCAGGGTGAAGACCACGATGATGTGCAGTGGCGGTGTGCCATTGCCTGCTATATAGACAGCCCACAGCGTCGGCCAAAGCAGCAGCCAGATGCCTATGGGGCGGTCGAAACGCGCCAGCTTGAGGAAGTCAGGAAGTCGGGGGAAACGCTGCAGCAAAGGAGTGAAAAGCGCGGTCAGCATGGGTCGTCTCGCCATTGCGATGGGCGTCATCATAAACCAGCCAGCGGTTGTCAGGGCGGATGAAAGGCTTGTCGATTACCCAGATGCTGTTGTCTTGGGGCGGGGATACCGGGATCATCGCGCGGCATTGCCCCTTGGTCCTTGGGGGCGGCCTGTTGCCTTTGCCTGGATAAGATGAAGATGAAGCTGAGCAAGACACTGGGCCCGGTCCTGATTGCCGGGTCTGCGCTGCTGTTGTCCGCCTGTGCCGATGAAGAGCCCTTGGTGCGCGATACCAGCGCCAAACCCATGAGCGTTTTCCAGGGTTTGAGCGTAACCGAGGAAATTGGCGGCCTAACCACGAATGACCACTTGCTGGTGAATCTTGTGGATCTGGGTAGTGGCTCAATCACGCTGAGCGGTACAAGCTCCTGCCAGAGTGGCGGCAATCATAGCGCCCTCCCCAGTGCAGTGGCCGGCTATGACAGCCAGGTGATCTTCAGTGCCTGCAAGGTGGAAGGCCTGACTTTCAATGGCAGCATCGAGCTGTCCCAGGACGATACAAAACGGCATGTGCAGTTCAACAATCTTGCCGTGGACACGACTTATAACGGCGGCGCATTGCATCTCGTTATTTCCGGTGCCCTGGCCCGGGATTGCGTGCCGGACTGCAACAAGGACAGCAAGAGCGATGTTCTTGAAATTTCCCAGCTGATTCTGGATGGCGCCGTCACCCAGTACGGCCGCACCGTACCAATTAAGCTGCAGATTCGCGATTACCGGCGTGAGGCTATTACCAGCGACGATGAAGAAGGAAATGACACCCAGTCCTTGAGCGTGCGTGGCCGCATTACCAAGACCGGTGACTACGGCACCTATGACATTGATATATCAACTCTGGATACGGCACTTGTTGGCGGCGCATCTAACCAGGCCTCGGGTCATGGAGTCTTATTTGAGGGGTCTTATACCGGCAACAATTATACGAAAGGCAAACTTTATATTGCTGATCGTCTCAAGGCGGGTAGCTATCTTGCGATTGAGCCTTTTGTGGAAAATGTGAACAACGAGCAAATGTTCACCTTCACCGGCAAGATAGACAGCATTGACTACGAATCCCAGCTTTACTGGACTTCCTTCATTCCGCCCGATCTGGTGGACATCTTCGATTTGACCCCTGATCCCTGATAAAAAACCACGCCAAGGCGTGGTTTTTTATGGCTGACGGAAAAGCGCCGGCAAAAAACACTCTGCTACCAGCAAGGGCCGGCCGTGATAAACCAGATGCGAACGGCGGGCGAAGACCCGGCCCTCGGGCTGGCGCAGGCGGCTGATTTCTATGGGGCCACGGCGCAAGGTCGGGTCGCGAAAAAGCAGGCCGCCGAGAGAGCGGTTACCCAGTTTGCGCAGGCGGCGGCCGGCACCGGTGAGGGAGCTGGCCGGTAGCACACTGCGGGCACGCACCCAGACTTCATCATTGCCGATAAGGGCGACTTCGCGAATCAGGGCAAAGCGGCCGGGATGCAGGCGCAGTCGCCGGGCCTCTTCCACGGCAGGCCGGCCCCAGTACTGGCTCAGCACTTCAACCCGGAAATTGCCTTGGGCACGGGCGACGAGGCGTGCGGTCAGGGAGCCGGGCTCCAGCAGCCAGCTGTGTATCTCCGGCGCAGGATGCAGCTGCCAGTGACGGGAGGGCGGGAGCCAGTGACGGGGTGGGGTCCAGACAGACATGGAAAAGACAGCGGCAAAAACTGTGGCGAGCATGCCGGCTGGGGCACGGGGAGGCAAGGGGCGCTCCTCTCGTCCGTATGGCGCGTAACCGGCGTTTTGGGCCAAGTCCGCCGGCTTTTCGGCGCTGGTCAGGGCGGCCCTGTTTTGGCAGACTCGCGCAGCCAAGAAGTTCGGGGTGCCCGGGCCAGCGGCATTCCGATTGCAATACATAGCGAGCGCGGCGCACAGGCCGCTTAAGCCGAGGTCAGAAAATGAAGAAGTGGCAGTGTGTGGTATGCGGTTTTATCTATGACGAAGCCGTGGGCATGCCCTGGGATGGCATTCCGGCAGGTACAGCCTGGGCCGATATTCCGGCTGATTGGGTTTGCCCGGATTGTGGTGTAGGTAAAGAAGACTTCGAAGTCGTTGAGATTTAACCGGGCTGCGCTCCGACCTCGCTTGCTGCGTTGCCCGCGCGGCGTCTGATCCTCATTTACGACAAGTAAACTCCGGTCAGCCGCCGCACAGGCGCCTTGCCATCAAGGCCGGATCACACCCCTCTTGCAGTTGCAGGTTCTGAAAAACTTTCAGCCGTAAGAATCAATCAGACCTGCATCGAGCAGGTCTGTTTTTATCAGCAGCATGACTGCTGAATTTTGTAGAAATCCCGCCAGCCGTTTTATCGGCAAGCTATTCCAGAAGTGATGGTTTGCGCAGACTTAGTCGCAAACCTTATCGGAGACAAACAGCATGAGCGCGCTCGTCATCATCGGCACCGGTCTCGCCGGTTACAACCTCGCCAAGGAATTCCGCAAGCTGGACGCCGAACGTCCGCTCATCATTCTGACTGGCGATGACGGCCGCAATTATTCCAAGCCCATGCTCTCCACGGGCTACACCAAGGCCAAGACGGCCGATGAGCTGGCCATGTCTTCGGTCGAGCAGATGCGCGAGCAGCTCAAGGCCGATATACGCATCGGCGTACGTGTGAATGCGATTGATCGCGTTGCCAAAACCCTGAGTGTGGAAGGCGAAACCCTGGCCTATGGCGATCTCGTGCTGGCTCTGGGTGCCGATGTATTCCGTCCGGATCTCGGCGGTGATGGCATAGAGCGCGTGCTCTCCGTGAATGATCTCGAGGATTATGCGGCTTTCCGTATTGCTGCCATGGGCAAGAAGAAAGTCGTCATCATCGGTGGTGGTCTCATCGGCTGTGAATTTGCCAACGATCTTTCCAATGGCGGCTTCCAGGTAGACGTGGTGGAGCCGGTCGGCCGTGTGCTGCCTTCGCTGCTGCCGGAGCGTGCTTCCGAAGCCGTGGCCAACGGCCTGCGTACCCTGGGGGTGAATTTCCATTTTGGTCACAGCGTGAAAGGTGTGTGGGAAAGTGGCGAAGGCGTGGAAGTGGAGCTCAGCAATGGCGAGCGCATTGCCGGCGATCTTGTTCTTTCTGCGATCGGTCTGCGTCCGCGTATTTCCCTGGCATTGAGTGCTGGCCTCGACGTCGGCCGTGGTATCAAGACCGACCGTTTCCTGCGCACCTCCGATGCGAATATCTATGCACTGGGCGATGCGGCAGAAGTGGAAGGCAAGGTGCTGCTTTATGTGCTGCCGCTGATGGCTGCTGCGCGCGCACTGGCAAAAACCTTGGCTGGCACAGACACCGCGGTGCAATACCCGGCCATGCCCGTGCAGATCAAGACGCCGGTCTGCCCCGTCGTGGTTTCGCCCATCGTGCCCGGTACGCCCGGCAACTGGGAAGTGGAAGCCGAGGGCAATGATGTGAAAGCCGTTTTCAAAAGTCCTGAAGGCCAGGTGCTGGGCTTTGCCCTCACCGGCACCGTGGCTGGCAGTGGTGCGGTGAAAATGGAGCTGACCAAACAGCTGCCGCCGATACTGGCTTGATGGAAATGAAAAAGGCCCGCAATAGCGGGCCTTTTTCATGAACGCTTATTCAATCGTGACCTGACGTAGCTTTGAGTCCGGATAGTAAATGGCCAGGCCATTGTCTTCGGCATCGGTCACCAACCAGGGATGAGTGAGATAGGTGGGCTGTAGATAGGATTCCTGCGGCGCCAGCTGCATATAGAGTTTGCGTTGGCCGTCATAGCCCAGCCACCAGACTTTCCGGGCAGCGCTTGATGTGTTGTGAAAATCCACGCTGGTAGCTACATCGCCATTGATGGAGCGGGCATGGCCTTCGGCTTCAAGTTTGTTGCCCTGCGCCTGGGCGCCATTAGCGAATACGACCAACAAAAAAGCCGGCAAGACAGCTGCAGATATTTCCAACGGACTCTCCTTGTAAATGGCGGCCTCAGGCCGCGTGATGCTGGACAGTGGCGACGCCCTTGCCCGAAAGCTCTTCATTGGAAAAATCATCCACCATGATGACTTCACGCACGGCAGCGGCGGTGTCGTGCAGCAATTGTGCTTCGGCGGCGCTGATGATGCCGGCCTGCACACCGGCCTCCGGTGTTTCTCCCAGCAGTAGCCCGGCCTTGCGCGCATCGCGCAGCTTTCCTTCTATGGCCTTGGTATCACTCACCATCTGGAAGGCGTACTCCAGCGCGCCCGTGGCATCGGCACGATTGCTGCTGATGAAGATGCCGGGGCTCAGGCGATCAAAGCTGGCTGAAGGTTTGAGCATGAGGCTGGCGACGGCATGCCCGGTTTTGTCTTTGGGTGCCGCATGACGACGTCCCAGAGGAAATACCAGAATACGCAAGAGGCCGCCAACAAGTGCATTGGGGAAGTTCGCCAGTATGCCGGCGAGTTGTTCTTCAATACGCTGTGTCGACAGGGCCAGTGAATAATCCACCAGAGCAAGATCTTCGGCGGGCCGGCCTTCATCTTCCCAGCGCTTCAGCACGGCACTGGAGAGATAAAGCTCGGCCAGACAATCCGCAAAGCGCCCGGAAAGGCTTTCACGACGCTTGAGCTCGCCGCCGAGCAGGGCCAGTGCGGCATCGGCCGTCAGCGCAAGGCTGGCGGAAAGGCGGGCGAGCTTGCGATACCAGTGCGCCGTTGCTGTCGAAGGTGAAGCGGCGAAGCGGGAAAAAGTCAGTCCGTGCAAAAGACTGAGCGCCGCATTTTTCATGATATGACTGACATGGGCCGTGAAAGCATCGTCGAAATCTTCCACAGATTTCGCCCTGTCCTGCAGTCCAGCTGCTTCGATTTCACGCAAGAGGAAGGGATGGCAGCGCATGGCGCCCTGACCGAAAATGATGAGGCTGCGCGTGAGGATATTCGCGCCTTCCACCGTAATGCCCACAGGAATGGCCTGATAGGCCGAGGCCAGATAATTTTTCGGCCCTTCGCATATGCCCTTGCCACCGTGTATGTCCATCGCGGCATTCAGGGTCATGCGCATGCGTTCGGTGGCTTCGTGTTTCATGATGGCGGAAACCACCGCCGGTTTTTCACCCATATCCAGTGCCACGCAGGTCATGCGACGTGCTGCCTCCAGCGTATAGGCATGGCTGCCGATACGGGCCAGTACTTCTTCAACGCCTTCCAGCTTGCCTATGGGCAGTTTGAATTGTTTGCGCACGCGCGCGTATTCACCGGAATAGCGCGCCGCCGTTTTGGCGGAAGTGGTACCCAGGGCCGGCAGGGAAATGGCACGGCCAGCCGCCAGACAATTCATCAGCATCATCCAGCCGCGGCCGGCATATTCACGTCCGCCTATGATCCAGGTGAGCGGAATGAAAACATCATTGCCATGATTGGGGCCGTTCATGAAGGCCTGGTTGCCGGGGAAATGGCGACGGCCTATATGCACGCCGGGATGATGGGTGGGAATCAGGGCCAGCGTGATGCCCACATCTTCCACGCTGCCCAATAAATGTTCGGGATCATGCAGGCGGAAGGCGAGGCCCAATAGCGTGGCGACCGGGCCCAGCGTGATATAGCGCTTTTCCCAGGTGAGCTTGATGCCCAGCACTTCGCGGCCTTCATGCATGCCGCGGCAAACAATGCCGCTATCGGGAATGGCGCCGGCATCGGAGCCGGCTTCAGGGCCGGTGAGGGCAAAGCAGGGAATTTCCTGGCCTGAGGCCAGGCGCGGCAGATAATGTTTTTTCTGCTCCTCGGTACCGTAATGCAGCAGCAGCTCACCTGGCCCCAGTGAATTGGGCACCATCACGGTGACAGCGGCAGAGACGGAGCGTGAAGCAATTTTTCCCACCACGGCAGAATGCGCTTGTGCAGAAAAACCGAGGCCGCCGAATTCCTTGGGAATGATCATGCCGAGAAAGCCCTGGCCACGTATGAATTCCCAGACGCGGGGTGGCAGATCGCGCAGCTCATGCGTGATGACCCAGTCATCCAGCATTTCACACAGCTCTTCCGTGGGGCCATCCAGAAATGCCTGTTCTTCGAGGGCAAGCTGTGGCTGCGGGATCGCCAGCAATTTGTCCCAGTCTGGACGGCCGCTGAAAAGATCGGCCTCGAACCAGACGCTGCCGGCGGCAATGGCATCGCGCTCGGTGTCGGAAATCGGCGGCAGCAAGCGACGTACGAGATAGAGCGCTGGCGGAATGAGGACAAGGCGGCGCAGCGGCTTCAGCGACCACAGCAGGGTGAGTGCCCAGGGCAGCCACAGCCAGTGCCAGTAGGGTGTGTTGCGCACGCTCAGTGTGAGCAGGGTGATGAAAATGGCCAGTGCGGCCACAAGGCCGGCGCGCGGACTGAAAAGCATGAGGAGGCCGCTGGCGATAATGCCGGCAAGCAATAGCGTATTCATGGTGACTCCTGTCTATCTGTATAAGGCGCTCCTGTTCCGATTCTGCCGGGGGCAGCAGCAGTGCCTGTTTCCTTTGCGCTAAGAAATGTCGTGCAAGTGTAGGAGCTGTCTGGGCAAACCACTGGGGCGGACTGCCAGTTCTGCATCTTGTCCTTGCCGGCAGTGCGCTTTATAAGGAGTGTCATCCGGAAGTAGCAGAGGGCGTGCGCATGAAGTTCAGAGTGGTCTTGTGGTATATGGCGCGCCGCATGGAGCTCCTGGCCCGCACCAACTCCGATTTCATTGCGCGTTTGCACGGCCGAGATTTCGCTCTGCAGATTTCCACGGAAGAAGGCGCTCACCGCTATTTCCGCGTGCTTCACAATCGCGTGCAATCGCGCGGCGAGCTGCATGAGTCTCCTGATCTCACGCTCTTGTTCAAAACTGACGAGATAGCTTTCCGCCTGCTTTCCACGGCGGATGCCAATGCTTTCATGACGGCCATGCAGGCCGGCGAGGTCAAGCTCAGTGGCGACATGAGCCTGCTCATGTGGTTCATGAGTGTGGGCAAATATCTCAAGCCGCAGGGCCTGCGCCGACGCCGGCGCCGTGAGGAGGAACCGCGGCACGCCAGCTGAGGAGCCGCTGCTTCCGACAGTCTGCGGAAACAGTCGGACAACACAGACGGCCCGGCATTTTTCCTGCTTTAACATACGCTTGCTTTGCAGCCTGCCCATTACGGGCTGCATATTGATTTGCCTGTCGCCAGCCCTGTCCGGCGCAGACAAACCGGGCCTTGGACAGAGGCTGGACAGGTAGCATGCTGCCTGAGCCGGCCGGATCACGAAGGGAGTTGTGACGCCGTGATACGCGGGGACGTATTCCGGAAAACGCAGAGGCGGGGCCGTTGTGCACCTGCCTTTCTGTTTTTTGTGCTTCTGTTCCATGCCTTGCAGGCCGTGGCAGCAACGGAGGCGCCAGCCACCAGCAAGGCCGCCGCGCCGGCCGTGGCACTTTTCTATGGCGAGAATCCCCCCTGGGATGAATTGCGCGCCTTTGATGTAGTGGTAGTGGACCCCGACCATCCCGGCCTCAATCCCGCCAGCCACCAGCATGCCGACTCCACTGTTTTTGCCTATGCCAGCGTGGGCGAGGTGCATGCTTCCAAGCCTTATTTCTCCCGTATCCCGCCGGCTTGGCTGATTGCCGACAATCGTGGTTGGGGTTCGCGCGTCATCGACCAGAGTGCACCCGGCTGGCCGGCTTTTTTCGTAGAGCAAGTGCTGGCGCCTTTATGGGCACAGGGCTATCGCGGATTTTTTCTCGACACGCTGGATTCCTGGGCCCTCGCCGCCAAAACACCGGCCGAGCAGGCCAAGCAGCAAGCAGGTCTTGTCGCCGTGATACGCGCCATCAAGACACGCTGGCCCGAGGCCAGACTCATTTTCAATCGCGGCTTTGAAATCCTGCCGCAGGTGCATGATGCGGTATGGATGGTGGCGGCGGAATCGCTGTATCACGGCTTTGATCCGGCCCGTGGCGGCTATGTCGATGTCAGTACGAATGACCGCGCATGGCTGCAGGGTAAATTGCAGCAAGTGCAAAAGGATTACGGCTTGCCGATTCTGGCCATTGATTATCTGCCGCCGGAAAAGCGCAGCGAGGCGCGTGCCACCGCTGAAAAAATCCGTCAGCTGGGTTTCATTCCCTGGGTAGCAGATGGCGGCTTGAACACACTGGGTGTGGGCGCCGTGGAAGTGCTGCCACGTAAAGTGCTGGTGCTTTACAACACGGCAGAAAGCCCGGATCTGCATTATGCCGATGTACAACGATTTCTCGGCGTGCATTTCGCTTATCTCGGCCTCGTGCCTGAATACCGGCCCATCAGTGCAGGTCCACCATCATTTCCCGTGACGGGGCGCTATGCCGGTATTGTCAGCTGGACCAATAGCGATAGTGTCATGACTGGCACGGAATGGCCTTCGTGGCTGGCAGCGCGTACGCGTGAAGGGCTGCCATTGGCGGTCTTCAGTCATTTTGGCGTGGGCCCGGATGATGCCCTGTTCAAGACACTGGGGCTGCGCGAGCGCGATGAGCCACTGCCAGCCAATGTGATGCCGGCGATTTCTGCACAAGATCCCATGATGGGTTTTGAAATGCCGTTGCGCGCGCGCCGTGACGATCTCACGCTGATGCAGATGCAGGATAAAAAAGAGGGCCGCGCCCTGCTGACTTTGCGCTTGCCGGATGCCCAGGAATTCCAGTCGGCTGCCATCATGCCCTGGGGCGGCTATGTGCTGGCGCCCTATGTACTGGAAAGCCTGCCCGGCAATGACAATGGCGAACGCTGGTATGTGAATCCTGTGGCTTTCCTGCGCACTGCCCTGCGTCTGGATGGCCGTGTGCCGGTGCCGGATGTGACGACGGAAAACGGTCGCCGGCTTTTCTTGTCGCATATTGATGGCGACGGCTTTGCCAGTGATTCGGAATTCAGTGGCCGTCGCAATGTGGGCGTGGTCTTACGTGACGACATCCTGAAGCGTTATCGCCTGCCTACGACCATGTCTGTCATAGAAGGCGAGGTAGGCCCTACCGGGCTTTACCCGAAGCGCTCGGCCGAATTTGAAAAAACCGCGCGCGATATTTTTGCGCTGCCCTTTGTCGAAGTGGCCAGTCACACCTATTCCCATCCTTTTTTCTGGAGCAAGGCCGAAGCGGCAGCAGCGGCCGGCGAGGGTGATGCAGGCGGCTATCACCTTGACATCAAGGGCTATAACTACAATATCGAGCGCGAAATCAAAGGCTCGCGTGATTACATCAATAACCGTCTTGCGCCCAAGGACAAAAAAACGGAAATCCTGCTCTGGAGTGGCAACTGTGTAGCCACGCCGGCGGCCTTGGCTGAAGTGGCCAGCGCTGGCCTGCTCAATATGAATGGCGGTGAAACCACCATCACCAAAAGCCGCAATTCCTGGACGCGCATGGCCGGGCTGGGCATAGAAAAAGGCGGCTATTTCCAGGTCTTTGCACCCAACCAGAATGAAAATGTTTACACCAATCTCTGGACTGGGCCCTTTTATGGCTTTGATCGCGTTATTGAAACTTTCGAGCTCACGGACACGCCTTACCGCTTCAAGCCGGTGAATCTCTATTACCACTCCTATGCCGTGAGCAAATCCGCCTCGCTGGCCTCCATGCACCGTATTTATGGCTGGGTGGAAAAGCAGCCCCTGCATCCGGTCTTTGCTTCCGACTACATACGCATGGTGCTGGATTACAACAGCATGGTGGTGGCGCGCACGCCTGAGGGTTTCCGTATTCGCGGTGACGGCAATCTGCGCAATCTGCGTATTTCTGCACCGGATAAATCCCAACCGGACTGGCAAGCCAGTACCGGTCTTGCCGGTGTTGCAGATGCGCCGGAAGGAAAATATCTCGCGCTGGTGAATGGCAATGCCGATATCAGCTTCAGCACAGTCGCGAGTAAAAACTTTCCTTGGCTGGCTAGCGCCAATGCCCGCCTAGGCAGTTTCCAGCGCGATGGCCGCAATCTGCGTTTCGGCCTCGCCGGGCAAGTGCCGCTGGAGTTCGCATTAGGTGGAGCAAGCAGCTGTGAGCTGCGCGCTGCCGGAAAAATCGTAAAACCGGTGCGCAGCAGCGCCGGCCTCAATAGCTACAAACTGGATCAACATGCAGAACCGGCGCTCGAACTCCGTTGCCGTCCCTGAACGTGGACGCTTCATGCCGGCCGGGCAGATTCTGCTTTTCGGCCTGCTGGTGCTTGTGGCACTGGCGGCGGTATTTCCGGGCAAGCGTCTGCAGCAGCGTCTGGAAAGCAGCTCTTATTCCGATCCGCTGTCGCTGGCCTATCTCGCCGCCTGGCTGCGTGCGCAGCCAGAGCAGGCCCATCTGCGTCTGGTGATGGCACGACGGCAATTGGGTGATGGTGAAGTGGATGCTGCCGAGCTCACGCTGCGGCCACTATTGCAGCCTTTGGCTCAGGGCAGTCCGGTGCGTGCCGAAGCCGAGCTCTTGCAGCACGACATTCTTTTCCGTCGTCTCTGGCAGCAAGAGCCGGGCAGTCCGGCTTTCATGGCGGCACGTCAGGCGTTTCTGGTCGAGCTCACGCGTATGCAGGCTTATGAGTGGACGCCTGAGCAGTTGCAGAAATTCGCATCCGAAGCCGAGAGTCTGGATGCACCTGAATTGGCGCAGTCTTATCTCGAGCGTTTGCTGAAAGTGGCGCCGGAGCGCGAGACCGCCATACGTGCCGAGCTCGCGGCCATGGCGCTGGGTCGCGGGCATTACTCTGATGCGGCGGAGAATTACTTTCTGGCGATGGAGCATGCTCGTACGCTGGATGAGCGTCGCCACTATTTCATGTCCGGCGTCAGCGCCCTGCAGTCCGGCAATCTTTTG
>JAVHYE010000013.1:20406-21837 GCA_031119295.1 Pedobacter sp.
CCCGAACAGGCGAGCGAGCCGGCCGCCAGCTTTGACCAAGGCCGCTATCAGCTGGGCTATGAGGTCTATCTCGCCGCCGGCAATCTGCCCGCGGCCTATCGCGTGGCGGAAAAGGCAGTGCGTGAACGTCCTGCCGATGCGGCATGGCGCCGGCGTATGGCCGAGGTGGCGCAGTGGCTGGGTCAGCCCGAGGTGGCGCTGGCCAACTGGCTGGAGCTGGCGCGTCAGACGGGCGATGCACAGGCTTGGCGCGAAGTCGGCCGTATCGCCCCCATGCTGGCTGACGACGAAGCCTGGCTGCGTTACCAGCAGCACGAGGCGCAAAGCCATCCCGGCGATAGTGCCCGCATCAATGCCCTGCTTTCGGCCTATGAGCGTGTGGGTCGCCCGGAAGAAGGGCTCACTTACCTGGCCGAGCTTAGAAAGCGTAAAGACAGCCGAGCTCTGGTCGAAGCCGAATCGCTATTGGCCGAGCGTGTGGGGCAGGATGAAAAAGCGCTCAAAGACCTCAATACCTTGAATCGTCGCTATGGCTGGCAGGAAGGCTGGGTGCTGCGCGCCGCCGGCATTCATTACCAGCGCGGCGAACTGGATCAGGCCAATGCCGTGCTGGCCGAGGCCGAGCCGCATATGCCGGACAGCGCTGCCGGCTTTTGGCAAACCCGTGCCGAGGTGGCGCGCCTGCGCGCGGACGAAGCCACGGCACTGGCCGCCTATGGCCATGTCCATGCCGGGCCCGGTGAGCGCGAGCTGGATCTCATCAATTACGCTGCGCTGATGCAGGGGCGCGATCCGCTGGCAGCGGCCCGTCTGCAGGAGACGGCCTATCGCCGTTATGGCAAGCCGGCCTATGCCAATAGCGCGCTTTATCTCTGGGTCAGCCAGAACCAGCTGCCCAATGCCGAGGCTTTCCTGCAAAGCCTGACACCGGGCCAGCTGGCGCAGCTGGAAGGGGATGCCGCCTTCCATGAATTCCGCGGGCATTTGCGTGAGGCACAAGGACGCTGGCGCGAAGCCATGGCCGACTACGCCGCCGGCCGTCGTCTCGTGCCGCAGCGGCAAAGCCTGCTCGCGGCTTGGCTCAGTCTCTATATCCAGCATGCGCAGGCCAGCGACCTGCGCCGGCTTTTACTGGAGGCGCGCGCCGAAGCCGCCGATACGCCCCTGCTCTGGCCCCTGTGGGCGGCCGGCTGGAGTCGGCTGGATCAACCGGTGCAGGCACTTCCTTACCAGCAAGCGCTTTATCAGCAGGCACCCAATAGCCTCCTGACAGGCTTGGCCTATGCCGACACGCTGGCCGCGGCCGGTCTGCCGGATGCAGCACGGGCTTTGCGGCAAAAGCTCTGGGCGCAGCGTGAGGGCAGTCTGCATGCCGACAAGGCCAGCCAGCAGTCCCTGGCTCAGGCCCTATTCATTCTGGAATGGCAGCAG
>JAVHYE010000013.1:21937-23352 GCA_031119295.1 Pedobacter sp.
CGCTTCCAGCAACGTGCCTGGGAAGATGCCAGCCGTATCGATTTGAGTCTGCAGCGCGACAAGCAGGGCAGTCTCACCCGCCAGCCCCTGCGCTTTGATCTCAAGCAGCATGTGGACGGCAATCACTCCTTCATGTTCATGGCCGAGACGGCGCCGCTTTCCAGCGATCCGGCCTTCCTGCTTTTGCCGGTGGATCAGCAGCAGCGTTATGAGCTGGGCTGGCAGCACCGTGGCGACAATCATGAAGAAGCGCTGCAACTGACGCAGCTTGATTCGCTAGAGAACGTCACAGGCCTGCGCGCACGCGCAAGCACAAACTTGCCCGCCGGATTTTCACTGGAAGGCCGTGCCGGCTGGCGCCAGTACAGCAATCTCACTTCCGGTCTCATTGTCGGCGGCATGCGCGATTACGCCGGCTTCACCTTGGGCTGGGCCGTGGACGGCCGCAATCTGCTGGCCCTGGAAAGTGAATACAACATGCTGTCCGCACAGGATGGCGGCGCACTGGGCAAGGTTTTCACCAACAGCCTCACTTACAGCTACCGGCTTTTTTCCGGCGAGCGCGACTGGCTGGTGAAAACCGGCGTGAGCAATACCAGCTCCAGTGCTGAAACGGTATTGCCGACAATTCTGCTGCCACTGGTTCCGCCCGGGCTCGCCGCAACACCGGCGTTTTTTGTGCCGGAAAGCTATACGCAGTTTTCACTGGCGCTGGCTTTTGGCGACAACGCCGAGCAGAACTACCAGCGCGGCTGGCGCAGCTTTTGGGATATCGGCCTCACGCAAGATGCGCAGACCGGCCTCGGCTATGACTACCGTATAGGCATACTCGGCCGCGTGCTGGGACGTGATCGCCTGCGCTTTTTTATCAGCGGTGATGAAGGCGCGCAGGGTAATGGCGAAAAAACACAGCTGCTGAATGCCGATTACCGGCTGTTTTATTGAACTGGATTTTTGGGCAGATGCTTTGGGCAAGCCCTCCCTTGACGGAGGCTAAGGAGAACGACGATGCAAAAACGAATTTATGGATTGATCCTGCTGCTGGGCAGTCTTGTACTGGCCGCCTGCAGCACCCTGCAAACCGCACCTGCGGCACCTTTGCAGAAAAGCGTGCGCTGGGCCCTGCTGCCGGCCGTGAACAATACGGAAACGCCGCAGGCCGCACAGCGTCTGGAGGCCATCACCGCCAGCCTCTTGCGTGCGCAAGGCGTAAAGGAATTGCTGGTGTATCCGGCGGTGCAAAGTGGCGAGCTTTTGAATCCGGCGGATCGCCGTCAGCAGGATGCCGCGCTGGAGTGGGCGCGCAGCCAGAACGCACGTTATGCCGTGCTGGGTTCGGTGGAAGAGTGGCGCTACAAGACCGGTCTGGATGGTGAGCCGGCGGCTGGCGTCACGCTGAGCGTGGTGGATGTGAG
>JAVHYE010000013.1:23452-30735 GCA_031119295.1 Pedobacter sp.
ATGCAGATCATGCAAAAACGAGCAACAGGGACATTGCCATGAGTGCACCCGAGATCAAGGCCTATCACTCCTCGCGCTGGGCGGCCTGGCTGGCCCCCAAGCGCCTGAGTGCATTAGCAGGGCTGGAAGTGGCCGGCCTCATGCTTTTGCTCATGCTGCTTTGTCTGTGGTTGCAGCCGGCTGATCCTTTCCTCCTGCAGCGCAGCTTTCCCTGGCTGTGGCTGGGCCCTCTGCTGCTGTCCCTGCGTTACGGCACGCTGGCCGCTTTCGGGGCTTGTGCTTTATTGGCAGCGTTCTGGTTTCTCTTGCCTGCTGTCGGCTTCGCCAATTCGGCAAATGGTGTTTTTCCGGAAGGATTTTTCCTGGGCGGCATCATCACTTGCTTGCTCGCTGGTGAGTTTTCCGATGTCTGGGGTACGCGCCTGCGCCGCGTCAGTGAAGTGAATGCCTATCTCAATGAGCGCCTGGCTTCACTCACACGCCGGCATTATCTGCTACGGCTTTCGCATGAGCGTCTGGAGCAGGAACTCTTGGTCAAGCCCATGACCTTGCGCGATGCCTTGCAGCGTCTGCGCAAATTACTGGTGGATGATGGCGGCGCCCACCCGCTGCCGGAAGCGCAGCAATTCCTGCATCTGCTCAGCCAGTCCTGCCAGCTGGAAGTGGCCTGCTTGCATGTGATGGAAGACGATCAGCCCCTGCCTGTTCCCGTGGCCAGCATCGGTGAAACCAGCGAATTCGATGGCGGGGATTTGCTGGTGCGTTATGCGCTGGAGCACGGCACGCTGGCCCATGTGCAAACCGAAGGTCTGCAAGCCGAAAGCAGTCGTTATCTTGTCGTTGCTCCGGTGGCCGATAGTGCCGGCAATGTGCACGGCCTGCTGGTGGTGGAGCGCCTGCCCTTCATGTCGCTGAATGAAGAGACCCTGCGTTTTCTTGCCGTGCTGATCGGTTATTACGCCGATGGCGTCACGCTGGGCCCGTCCAGCAAACAGATCATGAATGCCGTGCCGGCCTGTCCGCCCCTGTTTGCCGGTGAGCTGGTGCGTCTGCACCGCATACGTGTGGAGGCTGGCATACAGTCCACTGTGGCTGCGCTGGTGATAGCACCGGGTCTGCGCCAGAGCGAAATTGCACTGGAGACTTTGCGTCAGTCACGTCAGCTGGATGTGATCTGGGATTTCGAGCAGGACGGTTATCGCTGCATTTTCACCATCATGCCCCTGCATGGTGAGGCGGCCATGTCGGGTTATTTATTGCGTACCGAGCGCTGGCTGCGTGATGTGCTGGGACTGCAGGATTTTGCTGCGGCCGGGCTCATGTCGCATACCGCCCTCATAGGCGCTGCGGCGCCGCATGAATTGCTGCAGGATCTTTTGCAGAGGTGCCATCGTGCTGGCCAGTGAAATCAAACTCGCGTTGGGCGCGCTGGCGCTGGAAACGGCTGCCGTGGCAGTGTTGTTCCAGCACAGCACGAATAGCTGGTTGCTGCTGGGCTATTTCACCTTGCATGCGGGAGCCAGCGCCATGATGACGCCGGGTGCCTGGTTGCTGTTGCCAGCACAATACCGGCAGCCACGCTCGCTGGTGCTGGGGCTGTTGTTCAGTCTCTGCTTTTTTATTCCGGTGCTGGGTCTGCTGGGCTTTTTCATAGGCGTGCTGTTTGCGCACTGGTGGCCCTATCTGCGCCGTGACCAGCCCTATGGCGCTGTTGCCGTGCCGCAATACGAGATGGCCAAGAAAAGCACGGAAGAAAACCGTCTGCGTATAGGTCAGGTGCGCAGCCAGCTGGCCAGCGCCGAAGCGCCACTGGAGCTGCGCATGAAAGCTCTCATGGCCATAGAGCATGTCTCGCCGCGCCATGCCTCCAGTGTCTTGCGCGATGCGCTTTCCGATCAGGCTGACGATTTGCGCCTGCTGGCCTATGGCATGCTGGAATCCAAGGAAAAGAAAATTGCCGCGCGCATTCAGCAAGCGTTGGAAGATCTGTCGGTAGCCACTGAAAGAGCGGCTTTGTATGCCGCCAATAAGCAGCTGGCCGAGTTGTATTGGGAGCTGGTGTATCAGGGGCTAGCACAGGGTGATATGCGCCAATATGCGCTGGAGCAAGTGCGTAAATATTCCGCCGAGGCCCTGCGTCATCATGTGCGTGATTCCGGCCTCTGGGTGATTTCCGGTCGTATGCGTATGTTGACCGGGGATTACGGCGGCGCTCTCGGTTCGTTCTCTACGGCCATGGTCATGGGGCTGCCACAAAGCCGCGCCGAGCCCTATCTCGCCGAGCTCGCCTTCCTGCAGAAAAAATATCCGGAAGTACGCGAGCGCATGCAGCGTATACGCGGTGAAAGCCGCAGTCAGCAAATGGCCCTGCTCACCGATTTCTGGGGGCGTGCATGATTATCCGTCAGGGAAAATCAGCCGATGTTGGCCTCTTGCTGGAAGGTACTTTTCCTTATGTCAGCGGCGGCGTGTCCAGCTGGGTCAACCAGATCATACGCGGCTTTCCCGAGTTGACCTTTGCGCTCTGCTTCATAGGCAGCCGCAAGGAAGACTATGGCGATATGCGTTTTCAGCTGCCGGACAATGTGGTGCATCTGGAAGTGCATTATCTGCATGGCGGCAATGACACACCGCCGGTGATGCCGCGCCGCACCAATGCCGCCATCAACGAGCAGGTGCGGGCCCTGCATGAGCATTTCCGCCAGCGCGAAGGCAATAAAGCCTGCCCGC
Source organism: Pedobacter sp. (assembly GCA_031119295.1). Classification (GTDB taxonomy): domain Bacteria; phylum Pseudomonadota; class Gammaproteobacteria; order Pseudomonadales; family Moraxellaceae; genus UBA2031. The sequence goes on from JAVHYE010000013.1 coordinate 26,183, forward strand.
ATCAGGAAAATGCCGCGATGCAGGCCTTGCTCAAGGCTTTTCGCGATGGCCAGTACACGGAAGAAGATTTTCTCTATAGCCGCGGCGCCTGGGACTACATCACCCAGCAATACCGCGAGCGTTGTACCGATCCTTCCTTCGTGGATTATTTCTGGACGGTGCGCATCATGCACCGGCCGCTCTGGCAGCTGATGAAAGTGGCCGAGAACTTCATCCCGGTGCGCTGCTATCACACCATTTCCACCGGCTATGCCGGCTATCTGGGCGCCTTGCTGAAGCAGCGCCGTGGCCGGCCGCTGCTGCTGTCCGAGCACGGCATTTACACCAAGGAAAGAAAAATCGATCTCTTCCAGGCGGAATGGATACGCGACAACCGCGGTGTGCTGGAAAAGGACTCCAGCGAGGTCGCCTATTTCCGCAATCTCTGGGTAAGGTTTTTCGAGGCGCTGGGGCGTGAGTGTTATCAGCATTCCCATAACATCATTGCGCTCTATGAAACCAATCGCCTGCGCCAGATTACGGATGGCGCGCCGCCTGAGCGCACGCAGAATATTCCCAATGGCATCAATCTGCCGCATCTGGAAAAGGTGCGTGAAAAACGCGCCCCCGGGGTACCGCTCACGATCTGTCTTATCGGCCGCGTGGTGCCCATCAAGGATGTGAAAACCTATATACGCGCCATGCGTACCCTGGTGAATCGCCTGCCCGATGTGCAGGCCTGGATTGCTGGGCCCGAAGATGAAGATCCGGAATACGCCAAGGATTGCCACAATCTGGTGGCGGGTCTGGGGCTTTCCGACAATGTGAAATTTTTGGGGTTCCAGAAAATCGACGAACTTTTGCCCAAAGTCGGTGTGATGGTGCTGAGCTCTATTTCCGAAGCTTTGCCGCTGGTGATTCTGGAAGGCTATGCCGCCGGTGTGCCCTGCGTGTCCACGGATGTAGGTTCCTGTCGGCAGCTGATTGAAGGCTTGGGTGAAGAAGATCGTGCGCTGGGCAGTTCGGGTGAAGTGGTGGGCATTGCCGATCCTGAAGCACTGGCTCTGGCCATTCTGAAATTGCTGGACAATGAAGAGCGCTGGCATGCAGCTCAAGCGGCCGGTATTGCGCGTGTCGGCCGTTATTACACGCAGGAAATGATGTTTGCCAAATATCGCGCGGTGTATGAAGACGCGCTGTCACAGCCTGACGGGCTTACGCCGGATGCGGGAGGAGCACGCTGATGGCCGGCATAGGATTCGAACTGCGCAAACTGCTGAAGCGTGATTCCTTGCTGGGGCTGGTGCAGGCCTATGCCTATGCCGGCATCATCAGCTCCGGCCCCTGGGTGCTGTCCATACTCGGCATACTAGTCATAGGCCTGATGTCGGTCTCCATCGTGGTGCCGAATTTCCTCATCACGCAATTCCAGGTCAGTGTTACTTACATCATTGCTTTCAGTCTGGTGCTGACCGGTCTTGTGCAGTTGGCCTTTACACGTTTTACCGCCGACAGATTATTTGAAAAACGCAGTGAAATGATTTTGCCCAATTTCAACGGGCTGCTGCTGTCAGTAACAGCGGTGTCCGGTGGCCTGGGTGTGCTGGCCATTCTTTTCCTGTTTCCGCAAGAAAGCCTGCTCTATCGCCTGCTCATGCTGACGGGCTTTGTCACGGTCAGCAATATCTGGGTGGCAACGATATTTTTGTCCGGCATGAAGGAGTACAAGGCCATCCTCATTCTTTTCGGCGTGGGCTATGGCATGACGGTGGCACTGGCACTCTTGCTGCGTGCCTGGGGGCTGGAAGGACTGCTGGCGGGTTTTGTACTGGGACAGTTCGTGCTCTTGCTGGGCATGATCATTCTCATCCTGCGCAATTATCCGTCTTCGCATTTCATCAGCTTTGAATTTGTGGAAAAGCGTTATCTCTATCCCACGTTGGTGGCAGTAGGTTTTTTCTACAATCTCGGCATCTGGGTGGACAAATTCATGTTCTGGGCCTGGCCGGCCACCAGTCAGGAAATCATAGGGCCGCTGCGCGCCTCTGTGATTTACGACATCCCCGTATTTCTGGCCTATCTCTCCATCATCCCCGGCATGGCAGTTTTCCTAGTGAAAATGGAAACGGATTTCGTGGAGTATTACGACCGCTTCTATGACGCCGTGCGCTCCGGTGGCTCGCTGGAGCATATCGAGGATATGCGCAACGAGATGGTCTATATCGTGCGTCAGGGCATCTACCAGATCGTGAAGATACAGACACTGGTGGTGTTGGCCTTGCTGGTGACGGGAAGCTGGCTGCTGCAGGCCGTGGGGATTTCCGAGCTCTATCTGCCTTTGCTCTTCGTGAATCTGGTGTCGGCCTCTTTACAGGTGGTTTTCCTTGGCCTGCTCAATGTCTTTTTCTATCTGGACAAGCGCCGTGTGGTGCTGGCACTGACAGCCGGCTTTGTCTTCCTGAATGGCGGCTTCACTTTCATCACCCTATGGCTGGGGCCGAAGTTCTATGGCTATGGCTTTGCGCTGGCTTTGCTCGTGGTCATCATGATTGCCATGCGCCTGCTGGATAGAAAACTGGATGCGCTGGAATACGATACCTTTATGCTGCAGTAAGAGCATGTTGCAGTGACGGCATGTCGTAGTGATTGCTTGGTGCGGCCTTACACCTGCGCATAATCTCCGCGTGCTGCCACCCAGCGGCTGAGCAGGGCTTCGGCAGCAACGGGATTTTTCTGCAGCATTTTCTTGGCGCAGAGCTGCACATCAGGCAGTAGCGGGCCATCACGCAGCAGGTCAGCCAGGCGGAATTGCATCTCGCCAGTCTGGCGTGTGCCCAGCACTTCACCGGGGCCACGCAACTCCAGATCCTTTTCCGCAATACGGAAGCCGTCTGTGGTTTCGCGCATGGTAGCAAGGCGTTCGCGGCCCAGCTGACCTAATGGCGATTGATAGAGCAGTACACAAAAGCTTTGCTCAGCACCGCGGCCGACACGGCCACGCAGCTGGTGTAATTGTGCCAGGCCCAGACGCTCCGGATTTTCTATCACCATGAGCGTGGCGCGCGGCACATCCACGCCGACTTCAATCACGGTGGTGGCCACCAGTAATTGCAGCTCGCCATTCTTGAAAGCCTGCATGACGGCCGCTTTTTCAGCAGGCTTCTGGCGGCCATGCACCAGACCCATACGCATTTCCGGCAAGGCCGCTTGCAGCTCGGTGAAAGTGACTTCAGCGGCTTGCGCTTCCAGCTGCTCGGATTCTTCAATCAGCGTACACACCCAGTAAGCCTGCCGACCTTCCGCACATTGCGCGCGTATGCGTTCGATGATGTCGGGCCTGCGCTCATTGGGAATCACCAGTGTCTGTATGGGCGTACGGCCCGGCGGCAATTCATCAATGACGGAAGTATCGAGGTCACCATAAGCACTCATTGCCAGCGTGCGCGGAATGGGCGTGGCGGTCATGATGAGCTGGTGCGGTGTTATGCTTTCTCCGTCTTTTGCTCCACTGCGCTCGCCTTTTTTCTTCAGCGCGAGGCGTTGATGCACACCAAAGCGATGCTGCTCGTCGATGATGACCAGCGCCAGTTTGTGGAAGACCACCTCATCCTGAAACAGGGCGTGCGTGCCTATGACCATGTCGGCTTGGCCGTCGGCCATCATGGCATGAGCTTCGCGCCGCGCTTTCACACCATGTCGCCCAAGCAGCGTGACGACCTTGATATCCAGTGCAGAAAACCAGCGCGTGAAATTCACCGCATGTTGTTCAGCCAGAATTTCCGTGGGCGCCATCAGCGCCACCTGAAAGCCGGCCTGTAGGGCGTGGCAGGCAGCCAGTGCTGCCACTACGGTTTTACCCGCACCCACATCCCCCTGTACCAAGCGCAGCATGGGACGGCCGCTGTGCACATCCGCAGCAATTTCTTTCAGCACACGTTGTTGCGCGCCGGTTAAGGGGAAGGGCAGGCTTTTCAGGAATTTCCCCGCTAATGCGGGTTTGGCCGGCAGGGCCACGCTTTTTTGTGCACGGATTTCTTCGCGGCGTTTTTGCATGCTGAGCTGATGCGCCACCAGCTCTTCAAATGCCAGCCGCTGTTGCGCGGGATGCCGGCCTTCAACAAGCAGGCGCTTGTCAGCTTCCTTGGGCGGCGTATGTACAAAACGCAAAGCATCCTGCAAAGACCAGCCGCGATTTTCTTCAGCGGGCAGCCAGTCCGGCAGATTCTGCGCATTCAGACGGGCGAGGGCCTGTGCAATCAGTGGCCGCAAGCGCAGCTGGGTAATGCCTTCGGTGACAGGATAAATCGCGGTCAGTGTTTCCGGTGGCGGCGGCAGGGCCTCTGGTGAGGCCTGATATTCCGGGTGATACATTTCCAGGCCACTGGCGCCGACACGGGCTTCGCCAAAGATACGCAGGCGCGTGCCACGCGGCAGATTGTTTTTCTGCGCCATGCTGAAGTGGTAGAAGCGCAAGGTGAGCAGGCCGGTGCCGTCATGTACTTTCACCACCAGCGAACGGCGGCGACCCAGCACGATATCGGCCAGTTGCACATCACCTTCCACCAGCGCTGTCG
>JAVHYE010000154.1 GCA_031119295.1 Pedobacter sp.
ATCCGTCTGCCCCCGAGAGCCGGGACAAGGGCATCAGTGGCGAGGCGCTTTGAGCCGCAGCACCTGATCCAATAAAAATCCCGGCATCTGCCGGGATTTTTTATTTCATTTACTGCCGCCTGGCTTTTGCCTTGGCGGCACGTGCCTTGCGTGCTTCCTTGGGGTCAATCAGCAACGGGCGATAAATTTCCACACGGTCGCCCGATTTCAGAATCCGCGCTGCCGGCTCTTTTTCGATTTTCCCGAAAATGCCGAAACGCGTTTCAGCGCTCTCTATTTCAGGAAAGCGCGCCGCAAGACCGGAGGCGCGCACGGCATCAGGAATCGTGCTTCCCGCCGGCAGCAGCAAGGGCAGCAGCACCTGCTCGTCCGGCAGGGCATAGACCACTTCAATTTTTATTGCTTCAGCGTTTGCCATAAACCTGTACCGCGCGGCGCTGGAAGGCATCCACGGTTTGGGTGGCGGCCTGGTTGATGGCGGTGCCGGCCGCAAACTGCAGGAATTTTGCCTGCACCTGGAAATCCACGGTGAAATTCACCTTGCAGGCACTTTCCTGCAAGGCCTGGAATTCCCAGCTGCCGCGCAGGTATTCAAACGGCCCCGACAGGAACTCTATGTCTATGCGTTCGTGCAGGGTGGCGCGGTTGCGCGTGGTCAGTGCCTGCGACATCCCCAAACGCGAGAAGGCCATGCGTGCTTCCATATTCTCACCCTCCTCCCGCAACACCTCGGAGGCAATGCAGAAGGGCAGGAATTCGCGGTAGCGCGCCACATCATGCACCAGCGCAAAAATCTCGGCGGCAGAATACGGCAGCAGGGCCGAGCGCGTTACCGTGGTCATGCCGAAAAGAAACCCGTCAGCACCCAGAGAATGGCCAGCGGCAGGGCAATGCGCACAGCCACACGCCATAGGTTGTAGAGCCCTTCATTCGGCAGGGACAATTCCTTGCGTGCATGACTGACCTTCATGATCCAGCCCGCGAAAAGCACGAGGCCCAGCACTACCAGCAAGAGCACCAGAGCCAGCGCACTCAGCAGCAGCTTGAGGCCGGCCGGGCCGCCGACATACCACACCACTTCACTGAGCAGGGTGGCGAGCACGAAGACCAGCACCACCGCCTGCAGGCGCGGCATTTTCTTTTCCGCCAGCCAGAACAGCAGTGGCTCGGCCAGCAGTTGCAGCGCCAGCAAGGCTGCCAGAATCAGGGCCGGCATCAGCATCCACACAGCCGGCCCGGTGGGCACGATCTGCAAGGACTCACCATCTGCATTCGCCTGCAGTGCCGATACAAAAGGCGCCAGCGCCAGCAGCAACAGCAGACCAAGCACCAGATAGGCAAAGAGCGCCACGAGCCCGAATCCGCCCAGACCGCCTTCGCGCGGCGCCTGCATGCCGGCAATCCAGATCAGGCCGGCACCTGCGCCCGTGCCGCAAAGCGCCAGACCCATGGCCGCGCGCCAGCTATCAATAGTCAGGGGAGCGGCCTGATACAGCGCCGTCGCCGTACCCAGACCGGCCAGGGCAGCCACAGCCAGCAGCACCAGAATCAGCAGCATGCCCAGGGACAAAACGGCAGCGCGCTTGCCCGGCGCCAGCAGGCTGAGGCCGGCCGCCAGCAACATGAGACTGCCACTGCCCAAGGGCAGCACGGCACCGCTATGGCTGGCCGCCAGCAGGGAATCGCTGACCAGGCGCAAATCATGCGCGAGGAAATTCAGGCTGCCACCGGCCACCAGGGCCACGGCTGCCATGGCGATCAAGCCCAGCAGGGCCGACGCCCAGGCCGGCGCACGCCAGAAGCGCGGTGCATCCGCTTCGCGGGTCAGGAAGGCCATACCTTCCAGCGGCGAGCGGCGCGAACGGCGGCCCAGCAAGAGCGGCGTGAGCAGTAAAGGCAGACCGAAAAGCAGGGAGCAGAGCACCCAGGCCATGACAAAGGTCACGCCACCATGCAGGGCGGCCAGGCGCGGCAATTCCCAGAGATGCAGGAAAACCAGACCGGAAAGAGCCAGGGCAGCAAACACTTCGCGCGGACGCAGGATGCCGTGTACGACAGATTGGGGAGTGGCCATCAGAGTTTTTCGTCTCAGAAATTCAGGGCACGGGAAATGCGCCGCATTGTGGGCGATTCACCCGGGCGCCTCAAGCGCGCGAGTTTTTGCGGACGTGGCGCCTGCGTCGCCCCTATAATCGCCGCCCATGAGTACACCAAAGAAAGGCTCGGGCACGGGCAATATCGCGCAGAACCGCAGAGCCCGGCACGAGTTCTTCATTGAAGACAAATTCGAGGCCGGCCTGGTCCTCCTCGGCTGGGAAGTGAAATCCCTGCGCGCCGGCAAGGCCAACCTCACCGACGCCTACATCATGCTCAAGGGCGAAGAAGCCTTTCTCTTCGGCGCCACCTTCCAGCCCCTGCTGCAAGCCTCCACCCATGTGATTGCCGACCCCACACGCACGCGCAAGCTGCTGCTCAACCGTCGCGAGCTCGGCCGCATCATTGCCGACGTGCAGCAGAAGGGTCACACCTGCGTGCCGCTCTCCCTGTACTGGAGCCATGGCCGCGTGAAGTGCGAGATTGCCGTGGTGAAGGGCAAGCAGATGCACGACAAGCGCGAAACCGAGAAAGAGCGCGACTGGCAGCGCGAGAAAGCCCGCATCATGCGGCGCTGAGCTGTCCATGACGTTCCCGGTGCTGACGCACCGGGAACACGCTTCGCCCGGCGCATGTCCGGGCTGCGCTCCGCCGCAGGCGCTTTCTCTTTATCCCCTCCCTTCCCCCTCCCCGAGTTCGCCGACCGGCGATTCCGCTGCTATACCTGCGCGCGCCATGTACGCCCGTCCTGCAGTCCTGCGTACCTGCCTCAAACAACAAGACAAAGGACTGACGCCATGACACTGACACGGGCCCTGCTCGCGCTTCTGCTCACACTTCCATTCGCCGCGGCACACGCCGCCGATACCTACACCAAGACCCGCTACCCGGTCGTACTGGCCCACGGCATGTTCGGCTGGGACAAGCTCGCCGGCACCGTCGAATACTGGTACGGCATCCCCGCCGCTCTCGGCAAAGGTGGCACCACGGTCTACACCACGCAGGTGGGCGGGCTGGAAAGCTCTGAAGCGCGCGGTGAGCAATTGCTTACTCAGGTGCAGGATATCCTCGCCATCTCCGGTGCCGACAAGGTCAATCTCATCGGCCACAGCCATGGTGGCCACTCCGTGCGCTATGTCGGCGCCCTGATCCCGAACCGCATCGCTTCGGTCTCTACCGTGGGCACGCCAGCCCAGGGCTCGCCCGTGGCCGACCTGATTCTCTCGGCCGGTGAATCCGCACCTGCCGTGGGCTCGGTGGCCTATCTCGTGCTCAATGCCGCCAACGATCTGCTCAAGCTGCTCACTGGCGACAAGACCACCTCCAATGCCAAGGCCAGCATCTATTCCCTCTCCAGCCGTGGCTCCGCCGAGTTCACCGCCAACTATCCGCAAGCCATGCCGAGCACGCCCTGCGGCCAGGGCGCGGCCGTGGTGAGCGGCGTGCGTTATTACTCCTGGGGCAGCACCAGCGTGCGCACCAATGTGCTGGACCCGGTCGACATCCTCTTCAGCATCACCAGCCTGGCATTCAAGGGCGCGCCCAATGACGGCATGGTGGGCCAGTGCAGCAGCCACGTCGGCCTCGTGCTGCGCGACAACTACAAGATGAACCACTTCGATCAGGTGAATCAGTTCTTCGGCCTGCGCGATATCTTCGGCACCGATCCGGTGGCCGTCTTCCGCGAGCATGGCAACCGCCTCAAGCTGGCAGGGCTCTGAGCCCCATATAAAGAGCGCCGCAAGGCGCTCTTTCCTTCCGTAGACACCCCGCCGCCTTTGCTTAAACGGCCACCAGCTTGCCGTTTAGGACGATAAAAACCCCCTGACCAGTCATTCTGTCCTACAGGGTGGCCCCATTTCACATGGACAGTGACATTGCCCAATGTAATCCTCGTCCCACTTTCAAAAGACGGGATTCGCCGATGTCCGCCCCCTCTCTACCTTCTTCTCCGTCGCTCATCCCCACTGCTGCCGACCTCGAAGGCTTCCGCGCCGCCCAGCGCCTGGCCTATGCCTGCGCCGAGGCCATACATGCCGAGCTGCGCCCCGGCATCACCGAGCGCGAAGTAGCGGCAAAGATGAAAACCTGGCTGGCCGATCACGGTGCCACCGACTGCCTGCACCAGCCCTTTGCCTGGTTCGGCAATCGCACCGCTTTCCGCGGCCTCATCGGCGTGAACCAGTTGCGCGGCTTCAATCCCGCTTTCTTCCCCAGCAATAAAAAGCTGGAAGAAAACATGCCCTTCATCCTCGATTGCGCACCCACGCTGAATGGCTACACCGCCGATATCGGTTACGCCGGCGTACTGGGCCACAACCCCATCCTCGATCAGCTCATGGATGATCTCGCCGCTCACCGCGAACTCATCATCCGCATGATCCGCGAGCGCCGCCTGATGTCCGAAGTGAGTCAGGCTGTCGACAGTCTTTGCATCAAGCAGGGCGTGGAGCCTCGTCATCACGCTTATCCCTTTGCCGTGCTCGCGCATCGCGTGGAAAAACTGCCGGACGCCCCGATTGCCCCAAAAATTTCTCTCGGCCGCTTCGGCATACGCAGCGTGCTTTCGCTGGGTCGTGAAGCCGTGCAGGGCGTGAAAGAAGGCTGGTCACCGCTGTGGGCCAGTCACCAGCGTTCCGCGCATGCGCCTGTGCCCGGCCTCTGGGCCGTGGAACCGCATCTCGGCTTCCGCCATGTCGGCGCGAAATTCGAAGAGCTGCTGGTCATCACCGAAGACGATGCTTTCTGGCTGGATGATGATGTGCCGCACGTACAGCGCTGGATAGAGCGAGGCGTGATTGCAGCGCCAGCAACGAAGGCCGTTAAGGAAAAAGTTTCTGCGGTTGCTGTGGCGCCCAAAGTCGAAGCTGCCGCCACTGTAAGCAAAAAAGAAGTGGTTAATGCCGATGCCAAACTGGCTGTCAAAAAAGCGATTGCCCCCAAGAAAGTTGCCACGGCAAAAGCAGTAGCCGAAAAGAAAGACAGCAAGAAAGCCGAAAAGCCCAAGTCCGCGGCCAAGCCTGAAAAGGCAAAAGCCCCCGCCAAAGCTGAAGAGCCTAAAAAAGTGGCGGCTAAAGTCACTAACAAGAAATCCAACACCCGCAAGACGGAGACCGCATGAACGCGCCCGTAACAAAACTCCCCGTCACGCCCTATATCGTGCATTCCGGCCGCGTAAAGCTGGCCGCCTATTCACGTGGCAATCCGGACAGCACACCGGTTGTGCTCGTGCATGGCTATCCCGATGACAGCACAACCTGGGATGCAGTGGCCGATCGCCTTGCCCAGCAATATTTCGTGGTGACCTACGATGTGCGCGGCGCCGGCAATTCCGATCGTCCGCACCGCGTGCGCGACTATTCGCTGGACAAGCTTTCTGATGATCTCGTCGCCGTGCTCGATCACGTCGTGCCCGGCCGCCCTGTGCATCTTGTCGGCCACGACTGGGGCTCGATTCAGACCTGGGAATCGGTGACGGCTGCACATCTGCAATACCGCATCCTTTCCTACACCACGCTTTCCGGCCCCTGCCTGGATCATGTCGGCTTCTGGATGCAGGGCCGCCTGTTCAGCACCAATCCGGCCAAGCTGAAAAAAGCCGTAAAGCAGCTGGCCAGCTCTTGGTACATCACCATGTTCCAGTTTCCTGTGCTCGCCCCCACGCTCTGGCGTGTGGCCGGCCAGCGCATGCACCAGCAGATTGCCTCCGTTGAAAAAGTGCCCTTCCACCCGCGCGAGCATGGCGTGGAAGACGGCATCTTCGGCATCAATCTTTATCGCGCCAATTTCCTCAAGTCGCTTTTCAAACCACGCGAGCGTTACACCGGCAAGCCGGTGCAGCTCATCGTGCTGAAGAAAGACAACTATGTGGGCGAACAGCTTTTTGAAGACATCACCGTCTGGGCGCGCAATACCTGGCGCCGTGATGTGGAAGCCGGTCACTGGACCCTGCTGGCCGAAGGCGAACGCCTGGCCGGCTGGATTGCCGATTTCGTGGCACAGGTGGATGGCGGAAAAGAAGCCGCCGGTCTTGTCCGCCTGAAATGATCTCCGCGCAAGCGGAACAATAAAAAGCGGCATCGGGATGATGCCGGGAAACAGAAGCTGGCGGTATCTCAGGAGAAATGCCGCAGCACGAAGAAGAGAGCACGAACATGTCGACAGTCCTTGCCACCGAGCATCACAAGCTTCTGCCGCGCCGTGTACGTTTTGACCTGAGCAAAAGCCCGCTGCACTGGATTCCCCATGATCCGGAAGCCTCCTACATCATCAATTCCATACACCTGCTGCTGCCCGCCGGCGAATTCTGGTTCTGCCGCGTTTACAACAAGGCGCTGCCACTGGTGCAGGATGAAGTGCTGCGTGATGACGTGCAGGGCTTCATCCGTCAGGAAGCCATGCATGCACGCGCGCATGAATCCGCACTGGAGGATTACCTCACGCGCAATGGCGTGGAATTCGAAAGCATGGTGAAACTGGCCAGCTTCATTTTCGACAACGCTTTGGCGGATCGTCCTTTCGGCCTGCCCGATAATTTCCTCACGCGTCGTCTGGACCCGTGGTGGCTGAAGCAGCGCGTGGGCATCATCGCCGCCATCGAGCACTTCACCTGCGTGTTCGGCAAATGGGTGGTGGAATCCAAGGCACTGGATGCGCCCAATATCGACAAGAACATTCTTGATCTCTTCCGCTGGCACGGTGCCGAAGAAGTGGAACACCGCAATGTTGCGCATGACCTGCATGTGTATATGGGCGGCAGCGTGCGCGAGCGCCAGCTCTGGGCACTGGCTGTGTTCCCGCTGCTGATGGGCCTGCTCGCCATGGGCAGCAACCATATGGCCAAACAGGATGCCGGCGTGAAGCCGGATTCCTTCCTGCGGCGCTGGTGGCGCAGTGGCAAGCAGGACACCCTGCCTTCGGTGGAATCCGTACTCG
>JAVHYE010000014.1 GCA_031119295.1 Pedobacter sp.
GCTCACAGGTAACGCGCTTTCGTATTGAAGAGGATGCCCAGAATACATTCACAAACAGCCTTGAGCTGTCCTATGGTGTTTGGGATAACTTGACGTTCACAACCAGTTTGCCATTAATTGCCAAGTTCGATACCCAGAATGATCTGCAAACTTATGGGTTGGGTGATATTTCTTTTGGAGTACGCTGGCAGCCGATCCCCTTGAAGAGAGGGCTGCCTACAACAACCCTTTTTGCCAGCCTTTCCACCGCAACAGGCGATAGCCCCTACGATATTAACGTTAGCCAGGATCTTTCAACTGGCAAGGGCTACTACAGTATTTCGGCTGGTGCTAGCGTCAGTAAAGTTGCAGATCCCATCGTTTTGTTTGCATCTGGTAGCTTTAGCACAAATACCAGAATCAGCGATCTTAACCAGAATCGTGGTGGCCGAGTCCTGAATACGGTTGAGCCTGGGGATTCCATAGGCTTTTCGATGGGTATGGCCTATGCACTTAATTACGATGTCTCAATGACGGCATCGTATCAGCAGAGCTATTCCTTCTCGTCCTCATATTCCTTTGCTCCGGATAGCAGTAATCCTGATGGCGCCGTAGTAAATACGGCCGCACAAGTGAGTGGCTCTCTGAATTTCTCCCTTGGTCTTCGTACTGACTCAAGCCGGATTGTGAATCTTAGTTTGGGTTATGGTCTGACCGAGGATACTCCGGATATCACGTTGGGCTTTTCCATGCCTCTCGATTTCCTCGGGTCTTCGGGCGAATAATGCAGGCATAGCTGATACAGCTCATGAAAAGAACAAGAAAAAACGTCTGGATTCTTCTTTGCAAGGCAGGGCTGTCCGCACTGTTGCTTTCGTTGTGCGCAGTTGGGCATGCCCAGCTTGCTACCAACTTGGCGATTGATTTGCGTGCAATGTCTTTGGGCAATGCTGTTACTGCCGACCCTCCCGGCGTAAGCGCGGTCCATTACAATCCTGCAGGCTTGGCAAAGCTTGATGGTCGTCGCGCTGACTTTCAGTTGCTTGCAGCAAACTTTTCCATCAAAACCACCTTCACTGCGCCACCGGGTTATGGTGTTTTTGGTTATTCGGATGACCCGGTCGTGTGTACCGACAGGGCAAAGGATGGTGAAGACAAATGCTCAAATTTCCGGGCGGGCAAGAGTGAGGTTGCTGGTATATCGCTCTACATTCCGATATTGGATGACATGGTCGATCTGCCGGCAGGTATGCCGGTTGCTGCTCCTCTTTTTGCGTTCTCTATCAAACCGCCTGGTTCCAAGTTCACTTTTGCTAATGCCATGTATGCGCCCATGGTTGCAGGCTTCTACCGAGAGGATGGTGATCCGGGCAACTTTTTAGGGCAGCGTGTTGCCATGGAGCGTATTACGCTGTTGTCTCCCTCTGTTGCATATCAGGTGAATGACGAACTTTCTGTAGGTGCCTCTATTGGTTTGTCTTACCAGGCGATTGCACTGGAGACGGGCTTCCGCTCGCCTAATGAACTGCTTGGCATCATGCGTTTGCTGGATGAAGAGATTTGTCCGCCTTTCAAAGGGCAGTCGAATGTTGTTGTCGATATATTCCTCTTCGGCTTCTGTAATGCCGAGAATGGGATAGGGCCGTTTGATAATCTGGCCACTCTTAGCGTTTCCATGGAGCAGTCACTATCTCCTACCTACAATCTGGGGCTGCTCTGGGAGCCTACTGAGGATTTCGCCTGGGGTATGGTCTACCAAAGTCAGGCACGCATGCATCTGCATGGCAAGTTTGCCGTGTCATATGGCCAAGGCGTCCAGGATGTATTCAATGCAGTAGGAGGCTCTCCGACTGGACAGATTCTGCTGGCTATTCTGGGTATGCCGTCGTATGTGCCGCCAACAGAGACTGGCCTGATCTCCATGGATCTGACTTATCCGGCACACTTCCAGACCGGGATAAAATATAAAATCCTGCCTGATCTTCAGATCAATTTTGATATTGGCTGGACGGATTATGGTGAGTGGGATGCGTTTAATCTGAAGTTCGACCGTACCGCGAGTGTATTGCAACTGGCCCGTCTGCTGGCTCCAGGCACAACAGCCACATCACTCTCCATGCCTCTTGGCTATCAGAGTCCTTGGAGTTGGGGTATTGGCATGGAGTACTCTTGGAATGAGCGTCTCAAGTTCCGCTTAGGCTTTGAGCCTCGCAACTCAGCTATTCCGGATGACAAGCGCTCTTCATTGGTGCCAATTAACCAGGCGCAGATGTATGGCTTGGGGATGGGCTATCAGTTTGACAAGGATACTGATATCGATTTCACGGTTATGTATCTCTATTCAAAAGACGGTATTCCTGCGGACACCAGTTGTAATGTCAATTGCACTGGCTTGGATAATATCGTTTACAACCCTTATGCCGGTCTGGATGTACAGACCAAGGCCACTATTACCATGGCGGGTATAGCCTACCGTACCAAATGGTAAGTGGAGGTCATATGTTTGGCCGTCTTTCTCTGATATTGCTTATTGTCGTCGCGTCGCATGCGGAGGCAGAGGAGCGTTTTTATCAGGTGATAGATGCAGGTGGCCGAGTTCAGGTAATACGTGAAGAGGTTGTTGCATCTCCTGCTGTGGCGCCTGCCAAGAAAGCTGCGGACTCGCCAGTCCCACCAAGCCGGACTGCAGTCGAAAAAGTACAAGTCCCGCCATCTGTGTCTGATAAAAAGCCAGGCGCTCCCTATGCTGCCTATGATGGCGGCGAATATGTGGATAGTGAGGCCATGGATGAGTCTCATCAGACTAATAACGAAAGGCAGAGATTTGTCATTCTTAACGATGGAGTGGGGCAGCGAATCGAAAATATGGATGGTAGCAACCAGGCTTTCTCTTCCCCTTCGATTGAACAAAAAGTCGAAGAGGGGGTGCAGCTCAAGAATACCTACCTGCAACTGCCGGTAACCCAGGTCCAGGGTATGACAAATGGATGCATGTCTCCTGTGCAGAGGCAACAGGCCAGGTCCCTGGCATCTGGTCGGCTTACTGATGTCGTTTTTGATAGAGCACTTTCAAACTTTGTAACAACGGGGCAGCTTGTCGAGGCTTATCGGATTAATGATGTGGGCGTGCGTACCATTTCGCTGCATTCCTATTCGCGAACTGACTTTGAGCCGGCCTTTGTTGTTCCATTTATTGCATTTGCGGATTCAAAAGGATGTATTAATCGGATAGTTGATGGTTATTTTCAGCGGTTCTATCCGGAAACAAAATCACGACATCCTTTATTGGAGGCAAGCCTTCTAATGCATTCTGGTGATGAGTATTTATTGTTGATTATGCCTGAGCGGGCTATCAATACGGGTAATTATCAGCCGGAATATCGGATTTCCTCTTTGGGGCGAGTGAGCATAAAGTGGCAGCCATAATAATGAAAAAACAATCGCCGCTCTCCATATGGGCATCTCTCATTGTCGTACTGGCTGCTTTGCTTGTGTCTGCCTGTGGCGAAAGCACCAATCTTAAGGATCCCAAGGAAATTGTTTCTACAACAGACTGCGATGAGCTCGCAGATGCTGATAGTGATGTTACCTGCGTGCCAGGTTATTTCATTGATGACGTAGTGGAAAATCTGAATTACAGCTGTGACAAGGTTAATTCGGTCACAAATGTGGCTGGTGGTTTCTCTTGTCCAGCGGGGAGCAAAGTCGAGTTCTCCATTCTGAATCCCGATGATACGTCCAGTACTGCAAAGAAAATTGTTCTGGGCTCTATCACTGTGAAGAGGCTGGCCAAGGCATCTGCAGATGCGGCACTGTATATTACTCCCATGGACTTCGGGAGTCAGTCTGCCAAAAATATTGTGCGCCTACTGCAGACATTGCGTGATACAAACAGTGTGCCGGATGCTTTGCCAAGCCGCACAATAAAGCTGCTTGATGCCGATAAAAAGAAACTTACGTTTCTCGCCTCCTCAATAAGCGCAGCAAATTTTTCGATTTCAGATGATGATGATTTTGAGGCCCTTTTTGCGCCTTATCTGGTCGCAATTTCCAAGTCGCCCATGATCGGTGTAGGCAGGGCTGATTTCTTCCTGAAAAAGAGTATTCATAGCGTTGCTGCAGGAGCATATTCGGTTCCGGGCTATACGCTTACTCTTGGATACCGGCCAACATCCGGAAGCTCCGATGGAGATGTTGGCGGTATTCGTGGCATAAGCGATACCACTTTCTTTCTCGGGGCAACCTGGAATGTGGTGGATAGAAAAGGGCGTATTACCGGCTTTGGCGTTTACACTTCTGGGCCAAAGGCGACAGATGATAAGTGCAAGCTCTTGTTGCCTGTAGACTGCACTTCAGTTCTGGAGCGGAATATCCTGAGGCAAAAGAATGGCAGCCTGAATTGGACGCCTTGGGATACTACCTCGGGTAAATGGCAGCTGTCTTACGATGTTCTTGATTCGTCAAGTCCCGGTACGGTGCCTGGAGTGTTTAGTTTTACACAAGGAGAGGTGGATCGTGGGGCAGTTGCAGGCACGCCAAATGTGTATGCCGCAATATATGGTCAGACTGTTACAAGTGATAGTAATTTACTTGGGCGCTGGAAATTAATAGGGACGCCAGATTTTAGCAGTCCCACGGATACCTCATTTACCATCACACGCACACGTACAGTGGCGCCAACCTTGGATCCGAGTTTCTGGGATACAACAAAAATCACCTTTCCACTAAAGATAAGACTCAACTTTCTGAAAGCTGATAAAGCCTCAACAATTGGATCTCTCAGGGTTCTTGTGTTGGAGGATGGAAATGTGGTTTCCAATTTGCAAAACAAATGTGGCAATGGTTTGAATACAGAAACGCTGCAGTATTCCAATGGGAGCAAGGAGTTTCCGCTGGGTACGGTTGCTCAGATATTTTCCGCCAATAATGATAGCGGCGGGCGCCGATATATAGCTCCCATCATATTGATCCCTGGCGATGACCAATTTGCTGACATGCAGAATATACAGATTGTTGTTGCAGATGGTCAGGTGGGCAGTGTTCGTCTGCGCGTTGATTCCGGAAGCTCCTCTGCCTACCTGAAAATGTATGCTGATTCGGCATTTGATTCTGCCGGTAATGCCCGTGATCAGGACACATCAGCTGAATGGGCAAATGCGGTTGGTTTATTTAAAACAACGGTTCCTTCCGGTTTACAGGGTTATGTTACCAGTCAGCCAGATACCGCTGCGTGTAACTAATTTTTAGTCCTTTATAGATTGCATAAGGCCAAGCTCATATCTCTGGTGGGGCTTGGCCTTATGCGATTGATATCAAAATTACATGGCCGCCAACATTCTGGGGCTGCTGTGGTCTTTGCCTCGCTTTCGCTCCCTCTTCTGTTGATCCGCCTGCTGCTGATCGTCTAATTTTTCGTCATTTGCTTTTGCCGGCCGGCCATTTTGACTGATTAGTCTGTTGTCAGGTGGGGGAGTAAAAGTCTATTCTCGGCCCAAATATTTTGAGAGGCCGTGGCCTCTCCAGCTTTCAGTCTTACCCTCTCCGGGGGGACGAAAAATAACAATAAGGCAGGGGCAGCCATGAGCAAGCACTCTTCAAACGGCCATAAAAATCAGTCGGTTAGCAAAAAAGCAGAAGGTTTGAGTCGCTATATGGCTCTGGAGCCTCGGGTCTTGCTGGATGCGGCGGCTGTTGCCACGGCTGGCAAGCTTGTTGACCAGGTTCAATATGATGCAAGCACGAGTGATGCGACCAGCCAGAATGATGCCCTGATTGATCATCTCAGCTCGCTTTATCAGGGCGAGCAAGCCTCAGCCCTTGCAGGCTCTGCGTCGCCAGCCAAAGAGCTTTTGTTTGTTGATGCAAATATCGATGGGTATGAGGCACTGATTGCCGGTTTGGGCAGCAACATCGAGGTGCATACGCTGCAGGGACAGGGCTGGAGCGCCCAGATGAAGAGTGTGCTGGAGCAGCACCAGGGCGATATTGCGGCCGTTCATCTCGTCAGTCATGGCACTGCAGGTGAGCTTAGGCTGGCGGGCTCCAGTATTACGAGTACCAATCTGGATGCCTATGCGCCGCTCTGGGCTGCCATGAAGCAGTCACTGACACAGGATGGAGATCTCCTGATATACGGCTGTGATGTTGCGGCAGGGGACAGTGGCACTGCCTTTATCCAGGCCTTGTCTGAGCGCACCGGTGCCGATGTGGCTGCATCAGTAAACGCCAGCGGATCGACAGCCGCGGGTGGTGATTGGATGCTGGAGGCGCACTATGGCCTGGTGGCCGCTCGTAGTGTGTATGAGGATACAAGTGCTGGCACATATTTCCAGGGCTTGCTGGATACGCAGGTCGGTACTACAGGATGGTTCCTGAATGATGCCCCCGCCAGCACTGCTGCGGCGAACAGTGTCGCCTTTACCAAAACGACGGCCGACAACCGTGAGTGGATGTTTGTTTCGGATGCGACCAATGCGCGCGTAGATGTTTATCTGCGCAATACCGATTTCAATAACAATAATGCTGCCATCAAGTCTGGCGCAGGCTTGGGGGAGTGGGTTTATTGGGAGTCCATGGTCGGAGATGACGGGGTTGCAGGTGGCAGTAATGGCACCGGCAATTTCGGGTTTGATATTGCTGCTGCAGGTAATAAATTGGCAGTGGCGGCACCGCTTTATGATCCCAGCACCAGCAATGCTCGTGATGGCCGCGTCTATGTTTATACCTATGACTCTGTGACCAAGTCGTGGACTGTTGATGCCAATATACAAAAAATTGATGGCAACAGCATTACCCCAACTGATAGTGATGATGATGGAACAGATCAGTTTGGCTATAGCGTTGACATTGCGTATGACGGGAATAGCAGTGGCACTGGGGCTTATCGATTGGTCGTTGGCAATCCTTATGAGGACTGGGATACGTGGTTGGCTGGAAATAGTAATAATGCTGGTGTGGCCGTTGTTTTTTCATCGGCATCGGGGGGGAACTTCAGCACGCAAGTCTACTTGTCTTCGCGTGATACAGGGCTCACGGATGAAGGCGGCGGTAATCTTTTCGGCACCTCAGTAGCAGTGACGTATGCGGGTGGCGCATGGTGGGTGGCTGCAGGTGCGTCCAGCTTAGATAAAGTTTATGTTTATAAAAATCCTGGTACCTCTTATGGTCAGGTTGGAACTACTGGCTTGAACTTTGGTTGGACTGGCTCCGGACCTAATGCTATCTCCATGGATCAGGATTTCATGGCGATTTCCAATGATGCCAATATCAAGATATACAAGCTGAGTGGCACTACCTCGAATTACTGGGTTGATCAGACGGGCAATACGGTGACGCTGGCTGCTGGTGCCAATGCAGTGGTTTCCATTGTGGACAAGGACCATGTGGCCACTGCGAGCGCCTCTGCAGGCGTTGCCAATGCAACGGCACGTTTGCTTTATAGCGATGGCACGGGCACCAAGATCGTTGATATCGCAACTGGCTCCACTGCAGCGAATGGCACCAATACGGCAGTTGTGACCCTGAATACGACCAGGGAAACGGCGGTGGCCCTGGACAAAACGCGCTTTCGCGATGTGGTGGTCGCAGGAGCATCAGGAACTGGCACAGGGGTCTATTCCTGGTATTACAACCCTGCGCCGACTGTGAGCTTGAGTAATGATGTGCTGGCAGTAAACGAGGATGCCAGCGCGAGCGTGAATGTCTGGACAAATGACAACTTTGGTAGTGCAACAAGTGGTACGGATGCTGCTGGAGATGTATACAACGTGGCGGCTGTCAGTCAATCAATCTACGGTGCAACGATTAGCCGCAGTGGCGGTACGATTACCTATAACACAACTACATCTGCTTATTTGAATACCCTCCGTCAGGGGCAGGTTGTATCGGAAACCTTGACGGTTACCTTGCATGATGGCTTGGGTACGGCTTTCACGACGCAAGTCACCGTAACCATTACCGGCGTAAACGATGCACCTGTTGTGACCAGTTTGAAGCCGGTTATTCCCTTTGCCAGTCAGCAGGCCGGCTCTACGGTGACGTATGATTTTTCTTCCTACTTTACTGATGTGGATCAGGGGGAGGCTGCATTACTGACTCCTATCATTGTTTTTGGTGCAAATACAACGGGTTGGAGCGTTACAGCTACAGGTACGCTGGTCAATATCACAATCCCTGCTGGTGCAGCCAATGCGTCGCAGGGAACCCTTACGATCAGCTATAAAGATCCCTCCGGCGTTAGTGCCAGTGATACCAGCCCAACACGGAATTTCCTGATTCAGGTTGATGCCAGCAATGATGCGCCGGTAAAGAACATCACGATTGCGGGTCAGGTGGCGATTGCAAACTACGACTATCGTCTTGCATTGCCCAGCAATACTTTTGTGGATTATGACCCCGCACCATTTGATACCTTGACCTATAGCGCTACTTTGGTTGGCGGCGGAGCTCTGCCGGCCTGGCTGCAATTCGATCCTGTCACGCGTGAGTTTCTTGGCAAGCCTACAGCAGCGGGGAGCTATAGCGTTCGTGTTGCGGTAAGTGATGGACGCGGCGGCACAGCCTCACAGGATTTTACGCTGGATGTAGTGGATCCCACCCTGAAAACAGTGGCAGCACTGAGCCCGGATCAAACCAATCTGAATAATGCCAATTATGGATTCAGTGTGGCTATTTCCAATGATGGTCAATGGATGGCTGTTGGAGCACCGGGCTTGAGTTTGTCAGGTGAGGCCCTGCCAGTTACAAATGGTACGGTATCAATATTCCAGATGCAGGCGGGCACCTGGACGTTCAGGACGACGCTGACTGGCGCTGCTTTAAATGATCAGTTTGGCTATAGCGTGGCATGGGATGATATGGGCAGCACTCTGGTGGTAGGTGCTCGTACAGCGGATGTTGGCGCTACCGTTGATGCTGGTGCCGTTTATGTTTATACCCGCACGGGTACCACCTTCAGTACCGCAACAAAATTCATTGCCAACAGTGCAAATGCTAAAGACTATTTCGGCACGTCAGTTGCCCTGAGTAGCGATGGCAGCTATGTGCTGATTGGCGCTAGCAATTACGATATCAGTACTGATCTTGTTGATGCAGGCGCTGCTTTCTATGTTCAGCGAAGCCTCGCTACTGCGGCCGGTTATGGGGTAACAGCCAATGTCTTGGCTGGCGATCCTGTAGCCTACGACAAGTTCGGTAGCAGTGTGGCATTTGATCAGCAGATCATGATAGTTGCGTCAATGGGAGATGATAATCCATCCGGGATCATGGCTAACTGGTCATTGAATGAGACTGGCGGGACAGCAGCAGTTGATTTTATTGGTGGTTCTACGGGTGTTTTAAAGACGGGAGCCCAATTCATTTATGACTCTGTCCGTGGTCAGGTGTTGCGACTTGATGCAACTGTCGATACAGGTGCCGCGCTATCTTTGTCCACCCCCGTTGATTTGGGTGCTACATGGTCGATTTCAGCGTGGTACAAGGATATTCCCACTAATAATCTTCATCGGACCCTGACGCGTGGTAGTACCGGCGCTGATGGTGCTGATGGTAATCATCAGATCATCATCAATAACAACAGCAGTAATCAGTTGGGCGCATGGAATAATTCCGGGAAAGGCGCGACAGAGTTCATTGCGGCCAATACCAAGGAAGAGCAAATACTGGTGGTGTCGGCGTCGGCCACAACAGCCACCGGTTCTATCACACTGACGATTCCGGGCTTGGGCTCAACAGCAACAATTCCGTTCAGTACAAGTGCAGTTACACTGGCAGGCAGTATCCAGTCGGCATTGAATACAGCCTTTGGTTCCGGTTTTGCAACAGTGACCTCCATTGATGATGGGGCTCTTGGTGACGTTTTCAGGGTTTCGCTGAATACAACAACGAGTTATGACCTCTTTACAGTAAGCACCACAAATACCTCTGGGACGCTGACGGCAGCAGTCGGGCGTGAGGTGCAAAAGCTGGATATTACCCAGAACAGCACAGCAAGTCTGACGCTGACAATTCCTGGGCTTACAGGGACTGTAGCCGCGACATACAATGCAACTGCAGCGAACCAGGCAAGCAATATCCAGAGTGCTTTGAATACAGCACTGTCCGGCCTTGGCTACTCGCAGTCGGCCAGGGTTCTGGCAAGGTCCGAGGGAACAGCATCTGTTGATGGTTTTTATATTCTGTTTGCGGGTGATTTCGCGACAGCAGGTAATGATACAACTCGTCTGATTACTTCCAGCAAAACGGCCACAACCACTCTCTATAAGGGAGCAAACAGTGCTTACTCATTAACGGCAGCCCAGCTTTCCGGGTGGCACAATATTGTGGCTGTTGCTGATGGGAGCGGTATCAATGCAAGAACTTCGTATTACATTGATGGCATCAAAGTGGGCACGGCCTATTTCAAGCCTACAGACGATGTGTCCACTATCGGTAACTTTCAGGGTGGAGGTCAGCAGTTTTCCAATTATATCGATGACGTTCAGATTTATGAGCGGGCCCTTTCTGCTACCGAAATTGCAAGCTTGAAGAGTGGCAATGCTTTGGCACAACGAGCTGCAGGTGATGCTGGCAGTGTTTATGTGTTTTCCACGGCAACGGGTCTGCCGCAGATGGCCAAGCTTTATGTTCCGGATGGCATATCCAGTGACCAGTTGGGCTGGGATATTGATATCGATATTTATAATGGCGCATCAACCAATCAGAACGGCATTATTGTAGCCAGCAGTATTTACAACAGTACGGCAAGCACAAATGGTGGTGCGGTCTATGTATGGACTAGCGATAGCCTGCAGGCTGGAGGCAAAGGGGAGTGGAAGCTGTCGTACACATTGACAGCTTTTGATTCTGCTCCTGGAGGGTATTTTGGTAATGGCGTGGCGGTTGATTACGATGAGCGTTCTGCTGCCAGTGGTGGGGGCGGTGCTCGTATCGTGGTTGGGGCGCCATTCGATGCAGCCAATGGTGATTATTCCGGCGCTGCCTATGCCTTCAAATACCAGTCCGGTGCCTGGCTGCCCGAGAAGTTTGTTGATGTCTCACCTTCAGGAGGCACTATCGCAACAGCTGCACTTTTTGGTAACGCTGTTGATGTTGCACAGACGACTGCTGTCTTTGGTTCTCGCTGGAAAGATACTAATGCAACGACAGCTATTCGCGATGGCGCAGTTTTTAGTGTAAATCTCCTGACTAATGGAAATTATCAGACAATAAGCCCGATGAGCATTGTTGCCTCGCAGTCCATGGTAGTTACATCGATACCATCCCTGATGATGATGAGCCTGGACTCCAGCGAGACAATGGGAAATCTTTCCATTGATGAAAATGGAGTCTTGCTCTATTCGCCGGGTGAGGCCTTCAGTACCTTGGCATATGGAGAAACTGCGGAAGATACTTTTGTGTATTACACGGAGGTGGGTGGCTCCATCTATGAAAACAGAGTGAATGTGACGGTGCTCGGCCAGTATGAGCAAGCGGCTACTGCACGCAATGATGTTGTTCAGGTCTCGGCTGCTCAAGCCAGTGTCCTGGATGTGTTGGCTAATGACCTTGCTGGCAGCGGCCTGATCCTTGTTGGTGTGGAGTCTGCAGATTTGACTGGTGCGCTGACATATGATGACTCATATGTTTATTACGATCCGCAAGGTGCGTATGACTCTCTGAAGGCAGGGGAGGTTGCCCATCAGACCTTCACTTACACTGCTCAGGATGCAGCCGGAAATCGAGTTACGGGCCTAGTGTCATTAGAGATTATCGGTATCAATGATCCGGTCATGGCACGAGATGACAATGCCATTGTCAGTGCTGATGCGGAGCAACTCGTCATCAATGTGCTGGCCAATGACTCTGATCGTGATGGACAAGGCACCTTCTGGATTATGGCGGTGGACACATCGGCATTGCAGGGGACGCTGGAGTTTACTGCTACAGGGGAGATCAGCTACTCACCGGGTGATGCATTCAACAAGCTGCCAGTTGGTCAATCCATAGAGGAACGTGTCGTTTATATCGTCCGTGATGAAAGTGGAAACCAATCTTCAGCTCAGCTGATCATTACAGTTGAAGGGAAATATGCAGGTCCGTCAGGCGAGGGTGAGCTGCCGGTTGCCCGGGATGATGTGGCTGTTACGAGTGGAGTCATGCAGGTGCATATTCCGGTTTCTGCCAATGATGGCGGCGGCCAGATTGATTCTGTGTCTACGGCTGGCACAGTGGGGACGGTTATGCTGACGGAGAGCGGCGATCTTCTGTATACGCCGGGCAGCGCCATGGCTCAACTTCCCTCCGGACAGGTTCGTGTTGACAGTTTTACCTACACAGTTCGTTATGATGATGGTCGTGTGAGTACGGCCACTGTGCGTGTGCATGTGAACGGTACCTATGTGGCGCCATTTGTGTACATGGCACCGGAATCGATAGTGGACGCAGAGGATGATGCACTTGTAAATGATTCCTTGGTGTCTGTAGTGCTGCCACAGCCTCTTGTAGCTATGTCCTCAGCGGGGAAGGCTTCTGATGCTTCGACTGCCACCGACAAAGACGCAGCTGCAGGAGACTCTGTAGCGCAGATGGCCCTTGATGGCTTGCTTGAGATGGCTGCTGATGCATCACCAAGTATTGATCCGAATGATCAGGGGGGGCTGCTTGAAAGTCTCGTTTCGCCGGTTGGAAAGCCGGCTCTTTCTGTAGTGCTGGGGCGCGAGCGTGCCATGCGTCAGGCAGATACGGCGGCATTGTTGAGATATTTGGCGTGAAATAAATGTGTTGTTGCCTCTGTCATTGAGTGCAGATGATGCTCGTATAGCGGCGCCTTGATAAAGAAACCACCGAAAGCGGTGGTTT
Organism: Pedobacter sp.; assembly: GCA_031119295.1. Classification (GTDB taxonomy): domain Bacteria; phylum Pseudomonadota; class Gammaproteobacteria; order Pseudomonadales; family Moraxellaceae; genus UBA2031. The sequence continues at coordinate 12,817 of JAVHYE010000014.1, forward strand.
TCTTTTAAAAAAATAATTCAGCCGCTACCTTGTATAGCGGCTTCATTTAGCGAAGTCATAAAAAATGTTCAAGGGGTTTCGGCGTTCTGCCATCTTCACGGTAGTTGTGAGCGCCTCATGGTTGCTGTCTGCCTGTACGGTCACAGTTCCTGTGATTGATAGTGAGAAAGCTCTCCAGCTGAATCAGGAGCGTATTTCGAGGGTGCGGGCTGAGCAGAAGACAGTGCCTGGATCCATGGATTTGCAGGATGCTATAGCAAGAGCCTTGCTTTACAACCTGGATTATCGTGCAGCTCTCATGAGCGAGGCCATGGCTCAGGAAGATTTGTCTCGTAGTAGCTATGCCTTGTGGCCACAGTTGGCAGCGGGAGCGGGTTATAGTGCACGCAATAGCTATCTACTTTCTGTAAGCAAGGACCCCAATACAGGTCAACAAACTCTTCAGCCATCGACTTCGTCTGATAAAAAAGGTTCAACGGCGCAGCTACAACTCACATGGAATGCCCTTGATTTTGGGCTTTCCTATCTTCGGGCGAAGCAAAAGGGAAATGCTGCCCTGATGGCAGAGGAGCAGCGTCGAAAAGCCTTCCAGAATATAGTTCAGGAGGTTACCGCAGCATGGTGGAGAGCGCTTGCGGCACAGCGTATGGAGCCGCGGTTGCGCGAATTGCGAGAGCGTGTGGAGTCGGCATTGGAGCGCTCTCGAAAGTTGGAGGAGATGCGCCTTCAGGGGCAGTTTGTTGCGCTGGATTACCGGCGGGATCTTTTGCTTTCACTCAAGCGACTGTCTGCTCTTGAGGAAGAGGTTCTAAATGCCAGAAATGATCTGGTTCGACTGACGGCATTAACTCCTGGGCAGGAGTTTGTGCTGGCCGATAATAACGCTTCCCCGGATCCGGCATGGTTACCGGGTCTGACTCGTGAGCAGATGCGCCTGATTGCTTTGGCCAACCGGCCAGAGTTGCGAGAGCTTAACTATCGTCAACGTGTAGCGGCTCTGGAAGGTAAAGTGGCAGTTGCAAGCTTGCTGCCATCACTCAGTCTTTCTACAGGGGGTCGTTACGATAGCAATAGCTATCTCATTAACAATGAGTGGATGGATATGAATGCGCAATTCTCATTCAATCTCATGGGATTGGCTGCGTTGCCATCTACTTTGCGTTACAAGAAGTCCATGGAGTCTGCAGAAAGCCTGCGTGCTGACGCCATGACAGTTGCAGTGTTATCGCAGCTGGATGTGGCATTGCGCGCCATACAGTCAGATCGCAGCGGCTGGTGTATATCTCGTGAGCTGGAGCGTGTAGCCAGTGAAAAGGAGCGCCAATACAAGGCGCGCAGTAGCAGTTTGTCTGGTGATGAGCTTTCGCAAATCCGCTCTGAGGTTGAGTCTGTATTGGCTGGTCTTGAGAGCGCTTTCTCCCGCGCGGAGCTAGAGGCTAGTCAGGCTATGCTGTTATCTTCTCTTGGAGTTGATCCTTATCCGGAGAATCTGGAAAGATCTGGTCCCATAGAGGTTGCAACACAAATGCGGACCTATTTTTCAAAGGATTTGCGGTCACGTTTATTGAATGACTCAGCTGCTTTGGCTGCGGCTCCTGCCGGAGATGGCGCTATTTCTGAGCCTGCGCTCAAGTCGTTTGAGGATGTATGCAAGATATGAATTACACAATGTTTTTATTGTTTTTTGGAGTTTTTTTCTCTGGATCATTGTCTGCTGTCGAAGTCGTAAAGCCTGTTGCGAAGCCGCAAATGACTCCATCACAGATGAAAGCCGCACCTGTGGCAGCAAGTAAGTCAGACACGACACGTTTCATAACAAAGTCGCCCCAAGAGGCACAGCTGGCCAGTCAGATGTCCGGTAGATTGCTGCGGTTCCTTGTGCAGGATGGTGCGACATTCCGAAAGGGAGACAAGCTGGCTGAGTTTGATTGCGCGGAGAGGCAAGCCCAGATGGATCGGGCACGAGCCTCTAATGACAAGGCAGAAAAAACTGAGGTCTCACAAAAGCAATTGCGTAGCATGAAGGCTATCAGCGATCTGGACTATGAGATTGCGGCTGCCAGTCTGCGTGAGGCAAAGGCTGATGTTGCAATAGCACAGGCTCAGGTCAGCCAGTGCTTCATTCAAGCTCCTTATGCAGGAAGAGTGGTGCGTCGTATTGCGAACCAGTATGAAAATATGACAGTGGGAACTCCAGTAATACAGATTGTTGAAAGTGGGCCGTTGCGGCTGGATCTTCTGGTGCCATCTTCCTGGTTGCGCTGGTTGAAGAAAGGCTCGGTATTTTCCATCCACGTAGATGAGCTTGGAGTTACCTATCAAGCGACGATTACCAGCATTGGTGCCCGAGTCGATGCGGCTAGTCAAACCATCGATGTAAGGGCGGGTATTTCTGGTCAAGCACCGGGCATGCTACCGGGCATGAGTGGTACTGCTGATTTTGGGGTGCATTAACGTGGCATCCGAAGCTGATTCTCGTTTGGCTAGGCTTACGGCCCTTCTGCAACTGGAGCGCGATGTCCGACATGCCGAGTCGCTGGTTGAGCTTGGCTTCATGATTGTCAACGAAACTCGCAAACTGGTGCCATATCGCCAGGCACTGCTTTGGGAGCTGGATGATGCGGGTGTTGCAAATATTGTGGCTGGCTCAGGCGCATCTGAGATTGAGTCCCATGCCCCTTATATTGTGTGGGCCAATCTCTTGCTGAAGACCCAGTCTGTTGCTGATTTGCGCAAACCGAGGATGCTTCTGGCTGCTGATGCGGGAGATGAAGTTGCAAGGGATTGGGCAGAGTTCTGCGCAGAGCATGTCCTGCTTGTACCGCTAATATCACCCCGAGGTGATGTCGTTGCTGGCATGCTACTGGCGGCTGATGGCGCTTGGGAGGAAGGGCATTTGGTGCTGCTTGAGCGTCTTGCTGATACATATGCACATGCGTGGTCAGCATTACGTGGTGGTCGGCAGAAAATAAATATTCGTGCTTTGTTGACGCGGCGGCGAAAGCAGATCGCTTTTGCAATGGCAGTGGTACTTCTGTTCCCGGTCCGACAGTCTGTGGTCGCTCCGGCTTCGGTAGCACCACGTCATCCTGTCGTTGTGGCAGCCTCAATGGGGGCCGTTGTCAAAGAAATTTATGTCATGCCGAACCAGGAAGTGAAGGCAGGCCAACCTTTGTTTGCTTTTGATAATACGGATGTTAATGGGCGCCTTGAGGTTGCGAGAAAAAGCTTGGATGTAGCCAGAGCTGATCTGATCAAGAATATGCAAATGGCTTATAGCTGTGATGAGTGCCGTTCCAGAGTCCCTGTGTTGAAGGCGGAGATGGACCAGAAAGAGGTTGAGCTACAGTATGCACTTTCCATGCAGGAGCGTTCCTTGGTGCGTGCAGAAGTTGAAGGAACAGCAATATTCCGGGATCGAAATGACTTGCTTGGAAAGCCGGTTTCTGTCGGAGAGCGTATTATGCTTTTGGCGCAGCCTGATGATAGTTGGCTGCAGGTTCAACTCCCGGTGCAGGATGCCATAACCTTGAGCAAAGGGTCGGATATACGATTCTTTTTGAATACAGATCCTCTTTCAGCTTTCAGTGCAACACTTGTTCAGACCAGCTATGAGGCGGAGCAGACCTCACATGATGTGCTTGCTTATACCTTGATGGCAGATTTTAGCGGAGGAAAGCGTCCAAGATTGGGCCTCAGGGGTACTGCCCGTTTATACGGAGATTGGGTGCCGTTTTCCTATTATGTAATGCGCAGACCCATTTCCTGGGTGCGGCAGCATATGGGCTGGTAGTTGTGGGTCTTCAAACGCCATCATTGTTGCTTGATATAAGTGAGCAAGCCCGAAGTGAGGCCGAACGCCCATTGCCACAGTTGCGTGAAGACCTGGGGATTTTTCCCAGTACGCGTACTTCTATTGGAGAAAAAAGCTGGGTATTGCATGATCCTGTGAGAAATCGGTACTTTCATATCGGTGAGCCTGAGTTTCTTATGCTTTCCCTTTGGGGAACTGATCCTGAGCTTGATCGTTTACAGGCTCAGGCCCAGGCAGAAGGTGCCAGTATAAGCCGGGATGATGTGTTGGCTTTTTCAGATTTTTTGTTGCGCTGTGATCTATGCATTCTGCCGAAAGGTACTGTTGAGCGATTTTCAGCAATGCATAAGGCCAAGCAGCATTCATGGTGGGAAAGTCTGCTACATAACTATCTATTTTTTCGGGTTCCATTGATACAACCAGATTGGCTTCTTGATTGGACCTACCCGCGTCTGCGGCCATTTCTGTCTCGTCGTTTCTTTATGGCGACGATGCTAGTTGGACTTTTCTCGCTGCTTTTGGTTGTTAGGCAATGGGATATTTTTTGGGCAACGTTTCTAGGGTTCTTGAGCTGGGAAGGCGCAGCAGCATTTGGTATCTCGCTGGCCGTGGTAAAAATTCTGCATGAAGCAGGCCATGCTTTGGCATGTCGGCACTTCGGTTTGCGAGTTCCCTCGGTGGGGGTCGCATTTATCGTAATGTGGCCGGTTATGTATACGGATGCATCAGAGGCATGGCGCTTACAGAGCAGGCATGCACGTTTGTTGATTGCCTCTGCCGGAATGCTGGTGGAGCTTAGCATCGCATGCTATGCAACGCTGGCTTGGGTTATGTTGCCAGATGGTTTGTTGCGCAGTGTTATGTTCACGCTGGCCACAACGACGTGGGTCATGAGTCTGGCTGTCAATTTGAATCCCTTGATGCGTTTTGATGGTTATTTTATTTTCTCGGATTTTTTCAATATCCCTAATCTTCAGGAGCGAGGTTTTTTTCTGGCCAGAAATCGCTTACGGCATGTGGTTTTTGGTGTGCCTTTGGCTGGTGATCCGGGGATGTCGGCCAAAGCTCAGAGGATTGCAATCATATGGGCGTATGCGACCTGGATATATCGCTTCTTTCTATTCCTTGGTATTGCCTTTCTTGTGTACCACTTCTTTTTCAAGGCTCTGGGGATTTTTCTTTTTCTGGTTGAAATATGGTGGTTTGTGGTGGGGCCGATCTGGCGTGAAGTTAGAAACTGGCGTGAGCTGACTCCCGTCATGGGGGTGCGCCGGCGATATTGGTGGCTGGCCGTCGGCTTTGTGGCTTTGCTGCTCCTGCTGGTCCCATGGCATGGATCGTTCCGTGTGCCAGCTCTTATGCAGGCAGAGGAGATCCAGCGTTTATATCCGGCGGAGCCTGCAAAAATTCTTGCAATCGCCGTGCGTAATGGTTCTCAGGTTGTTGCTGGTGATGTACTGATGCAGCTGAGCTCTCCTGAGCTTGATGCCAGCATTGCGGCTGCCGTAGCAGAGACCCGCCGTGCTGAATACGATCTGAATCGAGTGCTTTCCAGTTCGGTATCAGCATCTGACCGTCTGGTTGCCGAGGAGGCTCTCGAGCGGGGTAGGGCCTCCTTGCGCAATTTGGAGTTGCAGCGTCAAAGACTGACTGTTTCAGCCTCATTTGATGGGGAGGTCAGGGATATTCCGCCCAGTGTCAGGCCCGGCCTCTGGGTTGGCGGCAAGCAGCTCTTGGGCGTATTGGCAGGGACAACGAAGCCAGCGGTTGTTGATGCCTATGTGCCTGAGGAGTATCTGCGGTTTGTGCGCCAAGGTGACTCAGCGCATTTCTACCCTGAAGATGTGACTGTGCCGGTTCAAGAGGGCAGGATTATAGAAATTGATGCGGTGGATACGGCTGTTCTGAATGATCCTTATTTGGCGGGGACATTTGGGGGGGGTATTTCTGTGCGAACTACGCGCGATGGGGCAATCCCTGAGCAAGCCGTTTACCGCGTGCGTATCCGTCTGGAAGCGGAGCAGCATCTTGACCGGCGTTTACGAGGCTGGGCCAGACTAGATGGGGACTCTCGTAGTCTCCTTCAGCGGGCAGGCAGCTTTCTGGCCGGGGTTTTGCTGCGAGAGAGCGGCTTCTAGTCTTCTTGTACTTTCGTGCTACATCATGTTTTCCGGCTCCCTGAGTCATTCAGACCACTTCCTTGTTGAGTAGGCCAATTCATTTGGTACTCCTCGCCATGGCTGCATGGTCTGTTCTTGTTATCTTTAGCAACGTGGAATGCAGGCCGTGTGACTGGGGGATATGACCAATGAAGGTCCAAGCCCTTTGTTACAAAAGTCATTAACGGCAAATAGCAGACCAGCCGGTCTCAGCAAGCCTGTGCCCATGGCCGGAGGACAAAGGGAGTTGCCATTGCCCCTTTGCAGAAAACAACAAGAACGACAGGTAAACAATGCGCGCCACCTTTTTACGAGTCCTCGTGCGTCTCTGCATCTCCGGCATTTTCCTCATGTCTGGGTACTCGGCTGCATTGCAGTCATTGGACGATGGAGAAATGTCAGGTGTAACCGGCGAAGGCATGTCCTTTGTCTGGACAGATTTCCGCATGATGTTTGCTCCGGATAGCTATCTCGAGCAAATGGGCTCCCCCTCCAACAACACCTGTACGGGTACTGGTACGAATGCCGGTAATGCCAACTGCATGCGTCGTGCTGATCTGCGTTGGTTCGGTCTGAATATTTCGGCTGCCGGCAATGCCGTTGGGCAATCATCGAATGCCGCCTGGAATACAAGCTGGACTACAACAGCCAGTGGGGATATGACCCAGTGCGCCAATGCGGGCGTAAATGGTTTGGGATGTCCTCGCGGTGGTCCCATCAAGTATTTTGCAGCGCCTGATAATCCCTATGTTCTTCGCGTAAATAACTATGCCGCAGGGCCGGCAAATACAAGCGGCGGGGGCTCCACTGCCTCAGTGATCGGCAATGGCATAGTGACCTACCAGGGCAATACAGGCGCTGCTGACTGGAAAGCTGATGGTACTGGGGGCTCCGGACAAACTGTTCTCGAGTTCACCGCGCCTGCACTGACGAACCCATCCGGGCAATTCAGTCATCGTAATGCACAGGATGATTACCGCTTTTCATTTTGGGGAGAAATCGAGTCAGGCCGTGGGGGCTCGGGCGGCGGCATGCTGAAAAGTCAGACGATGATCAAGGGTAATGCTGCCGGCAGCGTGATGCGTTATTTCAAGTTTACGCAAACTGCAACTTCACCTGGCTTGGCCATTCCTTTCGATCCTACAAAGGGGGCAGGAAATTGTACGGACTCGGGCTGTCCGGCAACCGGTACTGGCTCCACCTATAACAACAGAACATTGGCGATTGCCTATGACAGTTATTTGCATGGCGATTTCCGTTTCAGTGTGGCGCAGGCTAATTCTTGTTCTGGATTGAGTGGCTCCGCCCTGACGACCTGTCAGGCTGGCACTGATTACGTACCCGGTGCCATCAACTCTGATGCAGCTGGCGTGGCGGTAGACTTTGATGCAAGAGAGGGCATGTATTTCCTGAATGCCGATGTGCATGTTGCCTTGGGACAACCCTTCTATCAGGCGTTGACCATCAACATGCCACGTAACTCCTCCACAAATGCGCCAACCAAGGATGGGAATTTCACGCTCGAGATACCGCTTATTCCCAATATAGAGGCTGTTTATACGCGCTTCTATAGCCTTACAAACTATGCGAATACGGCGGCCAGTGCGCCAGCACCCAATGCCTTTGATGATGGCTATGCGACTGCACGTGCAGCTTACCTTAATAGTTTGCCAGTGATGGGGGGAACAACTAACAGCGGATTCATGCCCGGCGCCAGCAGCGCGTTGCCCACATGTGGAGCAAGCCCGACAGCCTACTGTGTACCTGATGCGAATTATGCAAAGACGCACGGTTATGCGCACTGGGGTGACTGGTCCATATGTCAGGGTGTTGGTTGCAGCATGCCGCTGGGGGTTAATACAGTGGCTCAGGCACTGGCCGGAACTGGTAGAAACGCATGGAATTCTGCAGGTGATGGTGTCTTCTTCATTGGCAAGACAGACTTCAATGCTTATGCATATTCGGGAATTTCTGTTGATGTCAGGCCAAATGATAATACCTATACGTCTATAAGTTATTACAAGGGAAGTGTTGGTAGTGCCGATAAGACAGTGGATGTAAGAACTGACACCATTTATGTAGGTGCAACAGAAACAGATCAGACACGTACGACAGCCTCTTCAAATGTCGGTTTTTTCAGTGCATGTACGGCAACTGTCGCAAGCCCTTATCAGTGTGGTTATGGCGGCTCTTATTTGGGAGCCGCCGAATTTGGGAAAAATACTGATACGGTGAGCATCATTCCTGCGGAGCGTTCTTGGTATAACACCGGCGCCAGTATGGGTACCGCAACAAACAGGCCTGTCATATCTGTTCCCAAAGGAACGGCTTTGAATCTTGGCGATGCCAGGCTTGAGGGGATACAGATGAATTATTTGCGCTTTACCAGTTATGGAGCGCTTTACTGAAATGAATAGAAAAATATTCCCCATTGTACTCCTGTGTTGTGGGTTTGGATCTTTTGATTGCCCTGCAGCTCATGCTGGTCAGGAATCCATGAAAGCACTGGATGATGTGGGTCTTGGAGAGGTAGCTGCACAACAAGGAATCGCGTTTGATCTTGAATATCGGGTGAATACAAAGGCCGATGGGAGCCCTGTCGATGCCTCGGAGTGTCCCGCAGTCGGGGGACTGACAGGGGGCTCAAGCTGCCGCGTTGCCTATAGCCTTGCCGATAGTGACGGCATGTGGATTGTTGCCAAAGGCTACAGAGGCATGATCAAGCTGACTAATATCTTTATTGATACGACCACTCTTGAAGCAAGCTGGACTGTTCGTACACAAGGCGGCACAAACAAGAATCCCTATCTGGGTACGTATAGTCCAATCGGCAAGCCGGCGTTCCAGCTGAGTGCGGGTAATTGGGTGACTGCCGGCTGTGCGGCGGCGAGCCCGGCGAGCAGCTGCTACAGCTATCTCAACAAGAGCAGTTATACGGATTTCACCACCTCTCTCAATGTCGAGAAGCTGACAGCAGAATTTGATACCAGTACTTCTTCGAGAGACGGCTATCTGAAGAATCAGGTGGCAGGAGCTCCTATTGCTTTGCGGCTTGCGGGCGGTGTTGGCCTGATTCCTGATCCTAATAATCCTCCTGATGTCATTGTGGGGCCTTACGGCAATACCCCGGCACAGATCAGATTGGATGGTCGCCTGCAGATTCATGGCTTCGGTTATTGATAATGAAAAATATAATAAATACGGCAGCGCAACCTTTCGGCCTGTTACATGTTCTGGTGTTGATGGCTTTTTCACTGTCAACTGCAAATACGAATGCCATGGTGGCAATGGCTGATGCTGAGCTTTCCGAGATTGATGGCCAGGCCTTGTTCTGGAGTGACATGATCAAGGGTAATGAACTGGCTGGGGCCAATAGCTACTCCACTCCGTTTAATTTCTATCGGGTTGGACTGGATGGTGAGCTGGCGCTCAATACCAATATTGCAAAAGCTCAGCTTGGCTGTGGTGGTGTTAATGACTATCTTGGCGCCAGTGCAGGTTGTGATATTGATATCGACTATGCAACCCTGATGGGAAGAGAGGGCACTTCGCCAGGTAATCCTCTTAGTGCCTTTGTTTTGAAGCGCCCCTATATCGAGTTCGCAATCAAGAATGATGACAATCCGACAAAAAGGGAGGTTGTTGGCTTGAAGATAGGCGCACAGAGCGCTGACGGTGCTATTACTGCTGGTAGGCGCTATGGTGGTACCTCTAGTGCGAATCAGATAAATCAGGAAAACATGGATAGCAGTACTTGTGCAGGGTCTTCGACTGGAAGCACGGCTCTGGGTTGTCATTCGGGCATTAACTCGGTCAGCGGATTTCTTGGTGCGGAAATGTCTCTGACCATGGATCTCAATGTGAATGTGACCGTGGATTTGGGTATTTTCGGCACACTCAAGCTGCCTATAACCGCAACGGGCTGTACAGGAAGAACGCAGAATACAGATGATGCCTGCGGTACCTCCACTGCAGATGCTCTCTTTATTGATCTGGCTGGCACTCGTATGCAGAACATGGGGCTGACTGCAGCAAAGCTGCAGGCAAACAATCTTGGCGTTGCAGGTATCAATCTGGGTAGTGGAATTTTGGGCAATCTTGTTCAGGGCGTGGTTAATGATCTTATCGGAGGGCTTAGTGCGTCTCTGAAAGCTGACTTGAGGCTTGTGCACAAGCTGACGTTCGAAAACACAGGTGACTTCTTCATTTCATTCCAGCGTGAGCCGGTTGCCTATCCCAGATACAGTAAACGTACGCCGATTGCAGATTTGCAAGGAGCTACTGCCACAGATATATGCGCAACATCTCAAGCTACGGCACGTTGCAGCAGTGCTTATGCAGTTCCCGCCAATACCGGATGGTGGCTGAATGCCCCGTCCGTGAAGCTTCTTGATGTGTATAACCCGAATGCGCAGCTGCCTGATGTGCCTTTGGCTCAGGCAACAACCCTGCTGAGCGCCCCGGGTTATTTGATCAATCAGGCTGAGTTCAATCTTACGCCCTCAAAGAACTGTTATGGTTCAACACGGTTCTGCTGACGTAGAAGAGGCCAAAGATTCATGAAGAAGTCACGGCATTCATTATTTTCTCTGATGGCACTTGCGGCGGGCGTGATCGCTGCCATGCCCTCTTTTGTTTTTTCCATGTCAGTACTGACTGAGGACGAACTTTCTTATGTCAGCGCTCAGGATGGCCTGACTTACAATATCTCTGCTCCAGCGATTTCTGCTACGGAGCTGACATTGGATGCAGATACGGCAGCTAATGCAGGTGGGATCAGAGCAAGCTCTTTGCGCATGACTAATCCCGCTGGCGGGAATATGACGGCCTCTTGGGTGTTGGATGCCGGGGCAAATGTCTCTGGTCCTGCAGTCAGTATCGTGGGGCATATGGACAGGTATCGTCTTGGTGGGCCAACAGTAGCCGGCAAGAATTATGGCTATATCTCTGCGTTGGCAGGTGACACTACCCGTTCGTTTGGAGAGTGGGCACTGGTCTCAGATATGGATTTCAGTTTGGCAGGACAGGCGCTGTTGGTCTCAGGTGGCAAGGCCGATTTGAGTTTGGCTTATCACGATGCTGCTTTATTTTGGCGTCAGAATTACGGTCATGCGACCTTGGCCTTGAGCAATATAAATTTTCTTTGGAAAACACTTCAAGGCGATATCAGTATCAAAAGTGAAGGCTTGCGTTTGGCCTCAGCTCAAACCGAGTTCCGTATTGCTCTGGATGCCTATTACAAAAATAACGCCGACCAGAATATGACCAATATTACGCTCAATGACAGACCTGGTATCCGGTTTTCATGGGGTGGAACACTGTACGACACAGTCCTTTTTGCGCGTAGTGGCGGGGTATGGAACACATCCAGTACACAGGCAACTAATGTTGCATTTGCGTCTGATGGACAATCTACCAGTAATTTGCCGACCGGTCGCAGCAATGGCGTCAACTTGGGCATGCGTTGGAATTACAACTCGGGAGGCGCTGCAGCAGGTGATTTCCTTTGGGGGGCCGGCAATATAAGGCCTGCTGGGCGTGGTACTGGTGACGGGTCTGGTGATCAGGAGTACTTGGAGTTTGGAGACTGGCGAAATCTGGAGCAGGCGAGTGGGCCGGTTACTGGTCGCTACGGTTTTGATATTCCTATGCTGGTTTATGATGTTTTGGCGTCTGGTTCTGCTACCAATGCCGGGGGTAGTTTGTGTTGGGGTAATACCATGACGGGCTCTGCCTGCACGTCAGGGGTGGGAAATCTTGTTGGCCTGACTGCTGGGACCATTTCCGGATATTCAGCGGATGTTAACCGCACTGGCGGTGCCCTGTTCATGCAGCTTATCCGCAATGGAAATCTCATGGCGTATTCCAATCGTGTGCGAGTCAAGCACATTGATGATGTGACGGGGGCAGTTGTAACCGATGACGCCGCCATCAATGGCGGTAATGCAGACGGCAGTGGTTATAGCTGGGGCTTGGTTTCGACCATGGCCAATATAAACGCCAACATCTATTTTTACCCTGGAGGTAGTGAGTCGGCAGGGTCCAGCGGGCGCAGCAGTGGCGCCATGGGGGATCTGTTATTCATGTCACAAAGCTTTGACAGTCCTAATTTCAAAAATATGGGCTTTGACATAAATAACCCGGATCCTACTGCGAAAGCTGCCGCAATTGCAGCGCAGGCAGCCTGTGAGGCTAACTCCGCCAGCACGGCTTGTAATAATGCGCGCTGGAGCCAGGGTACGCATCTATTGTTGGCAGATACAGGGGCGCAAATGGGTGTTGGTATTATTGGTGCCAGCATTCTGTTGGCTGCGGATGATATGCGTTTATGGTTGAAAGATACGACCGCAGATACAAGTCCGGGTAATTTGACGGGAGGCATTGACCTCTTTTCTCCCCGCGTGCGTTACAACCTGATTGGTCTCCTAGGTGGCGCCCGCTTGCCTAATGGCAGGGATCTCATCCGTGTGGTCAATGGTGATATGAATCTTGAGGGGCTTTTGAATTTCCGTCTTTCTTCCGCACCTACAAATGTACAAAGCGGGAAAAAGGCTGATTCAAATGACTATCTGGCTTATAGCGGAGCAATTCGTCTTCGTTGTGGTTCGTCTACGCCGTTTGGCTGTGGAGCTATTCCAGGCATTACAGGAAGTGCAAGCAATGTTTTCTCTAATGTTACGGGGATGAATATTGCTAGCGGAAATGGCTCATATATCTCGATGGAGGAGCCAGGACGGGCTGGTGTTGCACTGCGCTTTGATGATCTGAGTGGTGATCTTGCCATGACAGAAGGGGTCATGCAGCTTCGGGCAGCAAGTGACGACAATAGTAATGCGGCTCCTGGCTCGGTTGGAAAGTCTGGTACAAGTCGTGCAGATATTACAATCGCGAATAAGATTTTGATGGGCGCATCTGCAGCAGCCCGCCTTACCGATGGTGTTATAGGCGCCGGTGTTGGTGATGGTGGCCCGGCTGGTCGTCCTTTGACAGGCAATATCAAGTTCGGCGGCAATGACATCATGAGCATGGCTATTCCAGCGGCAAGCGCCTATTACAGCCTGACTATACGTGCTCAATAGGCATGTTTGTTGAGAAATAAAAAAGGAGCCATTCGGCTCCTTTTTTATTGTCTGGAAAATCAGGCCTGCGTTCTGAACAGCAGGCCTGGCTTCTCGGCCGAGCCCTGATAGGGAGTTTGAAAGGCGTGCAGGGCCTCCAGGGCATCTTCAAGACTTTTCCCTTCTTTCACGGCAAAGGCATTAAAGCCACAGCGCTGCTGGTAGAAAAGAGTGTCCTTGAAGACATCACCTACGGCGCGCAATTCACCTTTGAAGCCGAGGCGGCCGCGCAGCAAGTGTGCAGTGGAGTAACCGCGGCCATCGGCAAAGCCGGGGAACTCGATGGCGATGAGGGCAAGCTTGTCGAGGTCGCTGGCAATTTCTTCTGCGAACTCTGCTGGAGCAAGTTGTACGCCTTTGGCGTGAGGATGCGCGAGCAGGGCGTCACGGTGTGCCTGCCAGGTGGCAAGCTTTACCAGTACGGGGCCGGCGGGCAGGGTGAAACTGCCATCTTCGGCCGGATTGGCGAAGGTGAAGCCATCGTCAACGATGGCGCCGTCTTTAATGAGCTTCGGCATATACACGCTCCTTGAAAGGTTCTATGCCGACACGGCGGTAGGTGCTGAGGAATTTCTCGCCGGGCTGGCGCAGATCGAGATAGGTGTTGACCACCTCTTCAATGACATCGGCCATGTCTTCGGCGGCGAAGGAGGGGCCGAGGATGTCGCCTATGCTGGCGTCATGGCCGGCATTGCCACCCAGGGTCACCTGGTAGAATTCTTCACCGCGCTTGTCGACGCCGAGAATGCCGATATGGCCGACATGATGGTGGCCGCAGGCATTCATGCAGCCGGAAATATTCAGGTCCAGCTCGCCGATATTGTAGACCTCGTCGATATCATCGAAACGACGCTGTACAGCTTCGGCAATGGGAATGGACTTGGCATTGGCCAGCGAGCAGAAGTCGCCGCCGGGGCAGGCGATGATATTGGTGATGAAGCCGATATTGGCGGTTTCAAAACCCAGCTGCTTGAGTTCGCCCCAGAGTGCAAAAAGCTCGCTCTGTTTTACATCGGAGAGCACGATGTTCTGCTCGTGTGTGCTGCGCAGCTCACCAAAGCTGTAGTGGTCGGCGAGATCGGCAATCGCTTCCATCTGCGCGGTTGTCACATCGCCCGGTGCAATACCGGTTTTCTTCAGTGACAGGGTGACGATGCGATAGCCTGGTTTCTTGTGCGCATGTGTATTGCGCAGCACCCAGTTGGCGAATGCCGGATTGTCATTCTTTGCGGCTGCATATTCGGCCGGCTCATCCGCCAGTACTTCATAGGCAGGCTCGGTGAAAAAGCCCTGCAGGCGGGTGAATTCAGTGGCGGGTACGGTCAGCGGGCCGCCCTTCAGATGCTGCCACTCTTCATCCACTTTGGCGGCAAACACTTCCGGTGTCAGCGCTTTTACCAGAATCTTGATACGGGCTTTGTATTTGTTGTCGCGGCGACCATTAAGGTTGTAAACGCGCAGTACAGCTTCGAGATAGGAAATCAGGTGTTCGCGCGGCAGGAAGGGCTTGATGATGCTGCCCACCATGGGCGTGCGGCCGAGGCCGCCGCCGACGAGAATGCGATAACCGATTTCGCCGTTTTCATTCTTGACGATATAGACGCCGATATCGTGCACAGCGGTAGCGGCGCGATCGATATCAGGCAGAGCATTCACGGCAATCTTGAATTTGCGCGGCAGGAAAGCGAATTCGGGGTGGAAGGTGGACCACTGGCGAATCAGCTCGCAGGTCGGACGCGGATCTTCGATTTCACCGGCCACCACGCCAGCGAACTGGTCCGTGGTGGTATTGCGTATGCAGTTGCCGGAAGTCTGGATGGCATGCATTTCCACGCTGGCGAGATCGGCCAGGATGTCGGGCACGTCTTTCAGTTCGGGCCAGTTGTACTGGAAATTCTGGCGCGTGGAGACGTGGGCATAACCGCGGTCGTATTTGCTGGCGATGCTGGCCAGCATGCGCAGCTGGCGTGACTCCAGCATGCCATAGGGCACGGCCACGCGCAGCATGGGAGCGAAGCGCTGTATATAGAGGCCGTTCTGCAGGCGGAAGGGACGGAACTCGTCGTCGGTCAGTTCGCCGGCGAGATAGCGACGGGTCTGGTCGCGGTACTGGGCGACACGTTCGTCGACGATGCGCTGGTCATAGGCGTCGTATTTGTACATGAAGGGTCCTGAATCCTGGCGAGATGCTTTTGATAGAGGCAGCTTGGATATTGGCCGCGAAGGATAGCGCCTTGAATTGATTAGCCAAAATGCTTTTTTCGAATGGCGTTATTCAGGCGCGCTTATAAGGAGGCCTGAGCGGGCCAGACCTATTGTCGAACAAATGACAAATTGCTGGCGGGGGCATGGGGCTGTTGCTAGCATGGCCGCCGCATCATTTTTCCGGGTTCCCGGTCTTCCTCTTCTGGCATCAAGGATACGGTTCGCCATGAGTTTTCGTGCCTCCGAAAGTCTTTCCGAGCAGATTGCCCAGCACCTGGCCCAGCAGATCGTTACCGGAGACCTGGTCGAGGGGGAGCGCATACAGGAGCTGCGTATCGCCAAGGAGCTGAATGTCAGCCGTGGTTCGGTGCGTGAGGCCCTGCTGATACTGGCCCGCCGTCGTCTGATCGAGATTTATCCGCGCCGCGGGGCGGTGGTGTCCGAGATGTCGGCCCAGCAGGTGAGGGGGCTTTACGAGGTCGTCTCCATGTTGCTGCAGCTGGTGGCCCGCAAGGCGGCCGAGAACTGGCGCCATCAGGACATGGAGTCCTTTGTTTCCCAGATCCAGCGTCTGCAGGGGCTGGTGGAGGCCAATGATATGGAGGCCTTCTACGAGTCCACCTTCGAGTTCTTCCGCATGGCTTACCGCTTTGCCGCCAATCCCTATATAGAGGAAGTCCTGGAAGACCTGCAGCCCGCCATACGCCGCAGCTACTACCTGGCCCTGCATACCGATCGCCGTGAAACAGAGGAGGCTTTTTCCTTCCTCAAGGGTGTGGTCGACAGCGTACTGATGCGCAAGGGCGATCAGGCGGCGGCACTGGTGGAGGATTTCTGCGTGCACCAGCGCAATCTGGTGCTGGACTCACTGATGCGGGTCAAGCAGATAGAAGTGGCCTGGGCCCAGCGCCATCGCCGCTGATTTTTCTACAGTTTTTGCATTGGGGTTTATGTCGGATTTTGCGTTATAGTCACCACGGATTATTGGTGCGACCACTTTTCGGGCGTCATGAAGTGGTTTTTTTGAGGGATGGCCATGGCCACGCAAAAACGCAAGCCGCTGGGCGAGCTGCTCTACGACGAGCTCAGTCGCGACATCATTCACGGCCGTATCGCGCCGGGCGCCAATCTGCAGCCTGAGCGCAAGATGGCCGAATCTCGTGGCCTCAATCGGGGGGCCGTACGCGAAGCCATGAAGCGCCTGGCGCAGATGCGCCTGATCCGTACCGTGCATGGCGGTGGTAACCGGGTGGACGAATGGCAGCAGGTGGCCGGCCTCGAGTTGCTGCCGGATTTGCTGGTGAATGAAAGTGGTCTGCCCAATTTCGCCATGCTGCGCTCCCTGCTGGAAATGCGTGCCACCCTGGCGGTGGATGCGGCGCGGCTGGCGGCGCAGCGTGCCGGGACCGAACAGATCGAAGCGCTGCAGGTCATCATCGACCAGATGCGCCGCCGCCCCAATGATGCAGAGCACCAGCAGCAGGAGGTGCAGCGTTTCTGGGCAGCTCTGGTTCGTGCGGCGGACAACCAGGTCTATGTCATGGCCTTCAACTCCCTGGATCTTTGCTGGCAGCGTTACGGCGCCCATCTGCGCCATCTTCTGAGTGATGAACTCAAGGCAGTGTCCCAGTACCAGTCCATTGTTGAGGCCTGTCGTCGCCGGCAGCCTGATATGGCCGCCAAGCATGCGGCGCAGCTGGTGCAGATGGCGGCCAGCCAGATTGAAAAAGCCGCGGCCGGCTACCAGCAGAAGCAGGCCATCAATAACGGCGATCTGTTTGCGTTTTAAGGACTGAAAAGAGGTATGACCTCTGCTTTCCGGGCTTTTTTCCGGGCTGCATGGAGGCTTGGCGGGCTTTCCGATACACTCTTGCCGGCGTTTTTCTGGCGGCATGAATGCATGGCTTTCCTGCATTAAGAATGCTTGCCAAGATTTTGTTTTTACAAGGAATTATAAATGGTATGACCACGCTAACGAAGCCTTCGTCAGCGCTGTGTTTACCTCGGGACTGACATGCGACTGAAAAGCATCAAGCTGGTGGGCTTCAAATCCTTCGTGGATCCCACTGTGGCTCATTTTCCCACCAATCTTTCGGCTGTGGTCGGTCCTAACGGCTGCGGCAAATCCAATGTGATCGACGCCGTGCGCTGGGTGATGGGCGAGTCCTCCGCCAAGAACCTGCGTGGCGAGAACATGACCGATGTGATCTTCAACGGCTCCACGGCGCGCAAGCCGGTGGCCCAGGCCTCCATTGAGCTCATCTTCGACAACTCCGACGCCACCCTGGGCGGTGAATATGCCCAGTTTGCGGAAATCTCCATCAAGCGTCTGGTGACGCGCGATGCCAAATCCGACTACTTCCTCAACGGTATACGCTGCCGCCGCAAGGACATCACCGACATCTTCTTGGGCACCGGTCTCGGTCCGCGCTCCTACGCAA
>JAVHYE010000155.1 GCA_031119295.1 Pedobacter sp.
TTGAACTCAAAGGGCAAAAGCTGGCGCTGACCATCTGTGAGGATATCTGGCATGAGGGGCCGGCCACGGCGGCCAAAAAGGCCGGTGCGGCCTTGCTGCTCAATCTCAATGCCTCGCCTTTTCATCGCGGCAAACCGGCCGAGCGCCGTGCCGTGGTGGCAGATCGGGTGCGTGAGACCGGTCTGCCGGTGGCCTATGTGAATCTGGTCGGTGCGCAGGATGAACTGGTATTTGATGGCGATTCCTTTGCCATGAATGCTGATGGTTCTCTGGCTGCCGAGTTGCCACGCTTTACGGAAGCCTTGCAACTGGTCGAGTTTGCGGCGGGCCGCTTTTTGCCAGCAACGCGTGCGACGGCACTTTCTGATGTGGCCGAGGTTTATCAGGCTCTGGTGCTGGGCGTGCGCGACTATGTGGAGAAAAGCCGCTTCAAGGGCGTGGTGCTGGGGCTTTCTGGTGGTATTGATTCGGCACTGACACTGGCGATTGCCGTGGATGCCATAGGGGCGGACCGTGTGCAGGCGGTGATGATGCCCTATCGCTATACGGCGCAGATAAGTCTGGATGATGCCGAAGAAGAGGCCGCCACTCTCGGTGTGAAATATTCCGTGCTGCCCATAGAGCCCATGGTGACGGCATTCTCGGAAGTGCTGGCGCCGGAGTTCGAAGGCTGGGGTCGCGACAAGACCGAAGAAAACCTGCAGGCGCGTTCGCGTGGCGTGCTGCTCATGGCGATTTCCAACAAGAAGGGTTATCTCGTCCTGACTACCGGTAACAAGTCGGAAATGGCCGTGGGCTATGCCACCTTGTATGGCGATATGGCCGGTGGCTTTGATGTATTGAAAGACGTGCCCAAAACCCTGGTCTTCCGTCTTTCCGAATACCGCAACACACTTAGCCCGGACAATCCGCCTATTCCGCAGCGCGTGATTGATCGTCCGCCTTCGGCCGAACTGGCACCTGACCAGAAAGACGAAGACTCGCTGCCGCCGTATCCCGTGCTGGATGAAATCCTGCGCCGCTATGTCGAGCTGGATGAAAGTGCTGAAACCATTATTGCCGCCGGCTTCTCGCGTGATGAGGTGGAGCGTGTGATACGCATGGTGGACGGCAATGAATACAAGCGCCGGCAGGCAGCCATAGGTCCGCGCATCACGCAGCGTGGCTTTGGCAAGGATCGCCGTTATCCCGTGGTCAATGGCTGGCGCCTGGGTGACTGAAACCCTGCTGCAAGAAAAGGCCGCCCTTGTGGCGGTTTTTTTATGAGCTCCGGAAACGCTCAGAGTTCACGCTGCATGAGGCGCGCATCAGCGCCATAGCTTTGCAGTGCCTCCTGCATGGCTGCGGTCACCGTCTGTACATGAAATCCCTGGCGCTGCCAGAAGCCGGTGGAGTCCTGCACGGCAACCAGTCGCGCTTCGTGAAAGCCGGCGCGTTTGGCTTGCGCCAGTGCATTGTGAATGAGGGTTTTGGCTAACCCGCTGCCACGGGCCGCCGTGCCTAGCGCGAGATCATGGATATAAAAGCGCGTGCCATGTGCCGGCAGGCGGGGTAGGGGCTCATTCCAGGCAGGCGGTTGCACCTGCTGCCAGGGATGGGAAAGCAGATAGGCGCAAACATCATCGCCAGCCTCGGCCACCCAGCACCAGTGCGGTGCTCTTTGCATGCGACTGCGAATGGCGGCCATCGATTCTGCGAGATCAGGATAGGCCTGCGCCTGCAGGCGCATGATGGCCGGCAGATCGTGATCGTGGAGATGGCGTAGCTGGAAGGGCATGGCAGATCAATAAAAAAGGCCGCCAGAGCGGCCCTGTATCAGATAAAGAATTTAATGGACGCCGTCGCTGCCCAGCAGGCCGAAGCTCACGAGATTGAGGAAGGAGCGGCTGCTGTTGTCGCGCAGCTCATCGCTGAGGCTGTCCAGCTTGGCATAGTCGGGGTAATTCGCCTTCAGCAGGGCCAGCTGCTGTTCAGCCAGGTCCTTGATGCCCAACTTGTCGTAGGACCAGACCTGCAGTGCCAGTGCATCGGCGGTCTGCGGGGCGCCCGGATAGTTTTCCACGACCCAGCGCGCACGGTTGAGGCAGGAGAGATAGGCTTTTTTCTTGGCGTAGAACCGCGCCACATGGAGCTCGGACTCCACAATCTGGTTGCGTATATAGATCATGCGGCCGCGTGCATCGGGCGTGTATTCGCTGTCCGGAAAGCGGGTCACGAGTTCGCGGAAGTTGTTATAGGAATCACGCACATTGGAAAGATCGCGCCAGGCGGGCTCTACCGGCAGATAGCGCATGAAGAAATCGCGATCGGCCTCGTAATCGGCAAGACCGCGCATGTAATAGGCGTAATCCACCTGGGCGTGAGCGGGGTGCAGGCGGATGAAGCGGTCAGCAGCAGCCGAGGCGCCGGCATAATCCACATGGCGGAATTTGGCGTAGATGAGTTCCAGCTGGCCCTGTTCGGTGTAGGCGCCGACCGGATAGTGCGATTCCAGCGCCTCCAGGTTTTCCGTGGCCTTGCTGAAGTTGCCGGCCTTCAGGCTTTTCTGGGCGGCTTCGTAATACTCGCGCTCGGATTTTATCGGTGCCGGGCCCTTGTTGGAGGCGCAGGCGGCCAGCAGGGAGGCGAGGATCAGGATGGCAAGGGCAGACAGGCGCAACATCGCGAATTCCGGTGTGACGATAACAAGAGACGGGGCTGGCAGGGACAGCCGGGGCCGCCACCGCTACAATGCGGCGCCATTTAACCATAACCCCCACCTGGTCCACATCGTATGTCTGTAACTGTTTCCCGTACTGCCGAGGTGCCGCTGGAATGCGCCGGCATGCGTCTGGACCAGGTCGCTGCCCAGCTTTTTGCCGAGTATTCGCGGGAGCGCCTCAAGGACTGGATCAAGGATGGCCAGCTCATGCTGGATGGTCGCGTGGCTAAGCCCAAGGACCGTGTGGCGGGCGGCGAGACCCTGCAGCTCACCGCCGAGCTCACGGTGGAAACCCCGGCCCTGCCGCAGGACATTCCGCTCAGCATTGTTTATGAGGACGAGCATTTGCTGGTCATCGACAAGCCGGCTGGCCTCGTTGTGCATCCCGGTGCCGGTAATCCCGATGGCACCCTGATGAATGCCCTGCTGTATCACCATGCCGATCTCAATCTGCTGCCGCGTGCCGGCATCGTGCACCGCATCGACAAGGACACCTCCGGCCTGCTTGTCGTCGCCAAGACCCTGGAAGCCCATACCGATCTCACGGCGCAGCTGGCGGACAAGAGTGTTTATCGTGAGTACGAGGCTGTGGCCGCCGGCGTGATGACCAGCGGCGCCACCATAGACGAGCCCATAGACCGCCATCCCACCGATCGTACACGCATGGCCGTGGTCAAACGCCGCGATGACGATGACACCCGCGGCCGTGATGCCGTCACCCACTATCGCGTCATCAGCCGTTTCCGTGGCCATACCCATGTGCGCGTGCAACTGGAAACGGGCCGCACGCACCAGATCCGTGTGCATATGGCGCATGCGGGGCATCCGCTGGTAGGTGATCCCGTTTATGGCGGCCGTATGCGTCTGCCCAAGGGCGGCACGCCGGAAATGATCAAGGCCGTGCAGCACTTCCCGCGTCAGGCCCTGCATGCACGTCGCCTGGGCCTGGTGCATCCGGCCACAGGTGCCAGCATGAGCTGGGAGTCGCCCCTGCCGGCCGATATGGTGGAGTTGCTGGCGGTGCTGGACACTGACGCCAAGGCCTGATCAGAGCGCGACTGTCCAGCCGTTCTCAATGCGGGCATTGCGCATTGAGAGTTTCATCTTCCCCTGACTAGAATCCTGCTCTGCCTGAAAGCCGGCGCAAGACCGGCTTTTTTCTTCCGGCTCTGCAAGGACGATCTTCATGCTCCGCACGCGCGCGCTGCTTTCGCTGGCCCTGCTTTTTCCTCTGTCCCTTTTTGCTGCTGATGCCCCATTGCCCGCCGGGGCGCCCGGCGTGCTGCAGTTCTCGCCGCAGGGCGAGCTGGCCAAAGTCAGGCAGGTGACGGCGCGCTTCACCACCGACATGGTGCGCCTCGGTGACCCCCGTGTGAAAAATCCCTTCACGGTGAGTTGCGTGGCCAAGGGCAAAGGCCGCTGGGTGGACACACGTAACTGGGCCTATGACTTTGATACCGATGTGCCCAATAACCACTCCTGCGCTTTCACCCTGGTAAAAGACCAGCGCGATGTCAGCGGTGCCGCCCTGCAGGGCAAGCGTGTGTTCAGTTTCAACACCAGCCCCCTTGCCGAAGCGCCTTTGGCCAAGGCTGCGGAAGGCCAGATAGGCATAGATTTCTTTGTACCCCAGGGCGAGGCGTATCCGGTGCGCCAGGTCCAGGTGCGTTTTTCCGAAGACATGGTGCGTCTGGGCGCCGGCCTCATGAATCCTTTCCGTATCGGCTGCGCCGCCAAGGGCACCGGGCGCTGGGTGGATACGCGCAACTGGGTTTATGACTTCGACAAAGACCTGCCTTCCGGCATTGCCTGCCAGTTCATTCCCGTGCAGAACCTGCGCGGCATTTCCGGGCGTCCGCTGAAGAATTATCCGCCGTTGAAATTCACCACCGGCGGCCCGCGCATTTTCGATATGCGCCCGTATGAAGGCTCCAGCGGCATAGATGAAAACCAGGTCTTCCTGCTGCGTTTCAGCGGCGAGAATGATCGCAACAGCATTGCGAAGTCGTCCTACTGCCTGGTGGAAAACATCAAGGAAAAGATTCCGCTGCGCTTCTTCACCGTGGAAGAAACCCGTGCCTTCATCGCGCAGTTGCCGCGGGAATATCAGGAGTGGTGGAAGCAGACGGACGATGCCAAAGAGCGCCGTGCGGTTTCCTGTGCGCGCGCCTTGCCGCCGGCGGCCAAGGTGCAGCTGGTCTTTGCCAAGGGCCTGATATCCGCTACCGGCGTGTCGACCTCGGCTGACCAGATTTTCAAATATGAAGTGCGCAAGGCTTTCTCGGCGCAGTTCAGCTGTACCCGGGAAAATGCCCGTCAGGCCTGCTCGCCGGTTTCCGATATGCGCGTGGAGTTCACGGACTATGTGCCGGCCAGCCTGCTCAAGGCCGTGCGTCTGGAAGGCGCTGGTCAGGTGCGCAAGCCCAAGGCAGCGGACGGTCGTGACAATGAAGATGGCGAAATGGTGGATGCGGATGCCGCCAGCAATGTCGTCGTGTTTTCCGGTCCCTTCCCGCCGGAAGCCAGTTTCACGCTGAAGCTGCCGGCAGGCCTCAAGGATGAAAGCGGTCGTGTACTGACGAATGCGGCGCGTTTTCCGCTGCAGGTGAAAACAGCCAGCTATTCACCATTGGCAAAATTCTCCTCGGATTTTGGTGTCATCGAAAAAGCCTCAGGGGCGGTGCCGCTGACCTTGCGCAATCTCGATGCTGCCAGCGGCGTCAGCGCGCAATCCCGCCTCTTCACCTACAAGCTGCCGGATTCCGATGCCGATCTGCTGCGCTGGATCAACCGCTTCCGTCAGTACCAGAACCGTATCGCCTGTTACCAGTGCATACGTCGTGATGACAACGGCCGTGCGCTGGAGCCGGACCCGCGCTCGCTTTCCTTTCTGGCCCAGACCAAGGGCGTCAATGTGCAGCCCCTGCCGCGCACCTTGCCGGCCAAGGAATTTGAAGTGGTCGGCTTGCCGGTGAAGCAGGGTGTTTACATCCATGAAGTGGAAAGCCGTTATCTCGGCGAGGCGCTGATAGAAAACAAGGCGCCCATGTATGTCTCTGCGCTCAGCATCGTCACCAATCTCGGTGTGCATCTGCGTACCGCGCCGCAGGGCTCGCTGGTCTGGGTAACATCGCTCGACAAGGGTGTTCCCGTGGCCGGTGCCGACATCACCGTGGTGGAGTGCAAGAGCAATGTCGTGGTGGCGCGCGGCAAGACCGACAAGCAGGGCCTTGCCCGTCTCGATCTGCCTAAAAATCTCAATGACTACGCCGATGGTTGTGCCAGCCGCTATGCGGTGATGGCGCGTGCCGGCGGCGATCTTGGCATCGTGTTGCCGGGCTGGGATGAGGGCATAGAATCCTGGCGCTTCAATCTTTCCGGCTGGCAGCATTCCGGCAGCCTGATTGCCCACACCATACTCGACCGTAGCCTGCTGCGTGCCGGCGAAACCCTGCATATGCGCCATGTCGTGCGCGAAACCACCTTGCAGTCGCTAGGCGCACCGCGGGGCAGCAAATACAAACGCATCCTGATCCGTCATGAAGGCAGCGGTCAGGAATACGAACTGCCCGTGAATATCGGCCCCGACGGCAATGGCGAAAATGAATGGCAGATTCCGCGCGCTGCCAAGCTGGGCATGTACAGCATCACGCTGGAGCTGAGCAACGATTCCAGCTATCAGCTCGGTAATTTCCGCGTGGAAGAATTCCGTCTGCCGGTATTGAAAGCCCAGCTGCAATTGCCGGCGGGGCCGATGGTGGCACCGGCCTCCGTGCCGGTGGACATGCAGCTGCAATACATCAATGGCGGCGTCTATCCGCAGGCCAAGGTCACCTTGCGTGGCCGGCTCCAGCCCTGGGGCATGTATTTCCCGCAATACGAAGGCTATTCCTTCGGTTATGTGCGTTATGAAAACGAAGAGGGCGAGGCGGCCGAAGAAGGCGATCAGACCGTCACCCTGGAAGAACAGGCACTGACCCTGGACGACAAGGGCGGTCTGCGCGTCAGCAGCGGCAAGCTGCCGCCTTTGAAAAAAATCAGCCAGCTCAGTGTGGAAATGGAGTATCGCGATCCCAGCGGTGAAATCCACACCACGGCGGCCAGTACCATGCTCTGGCCTTCAGTGGTGATTCCCGGTGTGAAACTGCCGAACTGGATTTCCCTGGAAGGCGGCAAGCCGCAAAAAATCGACATCATCACTTTGGGCAGCGACAGCAAGCCGCGCGGCAATGTAGCGGTGAGCGTGAAAGCAGAAATGCAGAGCTACCAGTCGCAC
>JAVHYE010000156.1 GCA_031119295.1 Pedobacter sp.
GGGCAAGATGGAGCTGGTGATCGAAGCGCTGGCGCTTACCGATCTGGGCGATCATCTGCGCCGCAACTTCGAGCATGTGGCGCAGCATCGCGGCCTTGAGTTCGCCGTGGATATTGCCCCGGATGCTCCGGCCACGATGTTTACCGACCGTCAGCGTCTGGAGCAGGTGCTGCGCAACTTCTTCTCCAATGCCTTCAAATTCACGCATCAGGGCAGTGTGAAGCTGAGCATTTCGGCAGCGCCGGCGGATATGAAATACAACCGTATCCAGTCCTCGCAAGGCCCCATCATTGCGCTGGCCGTTACCGACACAGGTATTGGTGTGGCCAAGGACAAGCAGGGCCTTATTTTCGAAGCCTTCCAGCAGGCCGATGGTACAACCAGCCGCAAATACGGCGGCACCGGACTCGGCCTCACCATCTCGCGCGAGTTTTCACATCTGCTGGGCGGTGAAGTCCATCTCTTCAGCGAAGGCGAAGGCCACGGCTGTACCTTCACGCTGTATTTGCCGGTGGGTGCACAAAACCAGAACACGGCTGTCAGCAATGAGGCCATTGCGCCCATATTCCCAGCCATGGCAGCGGCCGCTGCTGCTGTGCCGCGTGTCAGTGGCGAGCAGAAAACCCTGCTCATCATTGAAGACGACGAGAATTTCTCCGAAGTGCTGTCCGAGCTGGCTGGCGAATTCGGCTTCCGCTCTCTGGTCGCCCATGATGGCGAGCGCGGTATAGAAATGGTGAGGCAGACGCTGCCGGATGCCGTGATCCTGGATATCGGTCTGCCCGGTATTGATGGCTGGGGCGTACTGGAACAGCTCAAGAATGATCCTGTCACCCGCAATATTCCCGTGCACTGCTTCTCTGGCCGCGATGAATCGGCCAAGGCCCTGCGCATGGGTGCCATTGCCTATTACCAGAAGCCGGCCACCCTGGACCAGATCAAGGATGCCTTCGGCCGTATCGAGGAGCGCACCCAGCATGGTGTGCGCCGCTTGCTGGTAGTGGAAGACAATTCCGTGCAGCACAGCGCCATCCATGCCCTGTTCGAGGATTCGCAGGTCGATGTGACGGTCTGCACGACAGGTCAGGAAGCACTGGATAATCTGCGTCGTGAAAGCTTTGACTGCATCGTGCTGGATCTGTCCCTGCCGGATATCGATGGCTATTCCCTGCTGGAAACCATTCACGAGGACGACAGCTATCCCAATGTACCGGTGATTGTGTACACCGCGCGTGATCTCACCCGTGAGCAGGAGTCACGCCTGCGCAAATATGCCGACCGCATCATCCTGAAAACGGACCAGTCTTCCGAGCGTCTGCTCTCCGAGGCATCGCTCTTCCTGCACTGGGTAGACAGCAAGGAGCCGAGCAAGCCCAAATCGGCCGAAGCCAGCAATCATCGTGATGATGTGTTCACCGGCCGCAAGGTGCTGCTGGTGGATGACGACATGCGCAATATCTATGCGCTCTCGGCCAGTCTGGAGGAGTGGGGTTGCGAGATCATCGTGGCCAATAACGGTCTGGAAAGCCTGGAGGCCCTGGACCTCAATCCGGATGCCGACATCGTGCTCATGGACATCATGATGCCGGAAATGGATGGCTATGAGGCCATGCAGCGCATACGTGCGCAGGAGCGCTTC
The DNA here is from genome assembly GCA_031119295.1 of Pedobacter sp. Lineage (GTDB taxonomy): Bacteria > Pseudomonadota > Gammaproteobacteria > Pseudomonadales > Moraxellaceae > UBA2031. Next base: position 1,640 of record JAVHYE010000156.1, read on the forward strand.
AAGAAGCTGCCCATGCTGGCGCTGACGGCCAAGGCCATGCGTGATGATCGTGCCAAGTGCATAGAAGCCGGTGCCAATGACTACATCACCAAGCCGGTGGATATTGAAAAGCTGCAGTCGCTGATGCGTGTATGGTTGCACCGCTGATGGCGCAGGAAGCTACACAGCCCCTGGATCCGGGCCCTGACGATATAGAGCTGCAGCTGCTGCTGGAGGCCATCTACCAGCGCTATGGTTATGATTTCCGCTCCTACAGCCGGGCCTCCCTGCGCCGGCGGGTGGACCAGCATCTGCTGATTGCACGCTATGCGCATGTGGGTGAGCTCATCCACCGCATACTGCATGATGGTGAGGCCTTCTCGGCACTTTTGTCCGGACTCACCATCAACGTCACGGAAATGTTCCGTGATCCGGAGTTCTATCTGGCCTTTCGCGAGAAGGTGGTGCCCGTGCTGCGCACGCATCCCTTCCTCAAGATCTGGCATGCCGGCTGTGCTACCGGGGAGGAAATCTATTCCATGGCCATCCTCCTGGAAGAGGAGGGCCTGTATGAGCGCAGCCAGATCTATGCCACGGATATCGACAAGGAAGTGCTGGAGAAGGCCCGCAAGGGCATCTACTCCGTAGCGGAGCTGCGCAAGTACACGGACAACTATCTGCGCGCGGGTGGCAAGGGTTCACTGGCTGACTATTACACCGCCAAGTACGACAATGTGATCCTAGATCCGCGCCTGAAAAAGAACGTGATCTTCGCCGATCATGACCTAGCCACGGATCAGGTCTTCGGCGAAATGCAGGTGGTGCTCTGCCGCAATGTGATCATCTATTTCAACCGGGAGCTGCAGAACAGGGTCTTCAAACTGTTCCATGACAGCCTCGATATTGGTGGAACGCTATGCCTTGGCAACAAGGAAAGCCTGCGTTTTGCCAGCTGCGCCGACCAGTTCGATGTCGTGGACAAGGCGCAGCGCATTTACCGCAAACAGGTTTAGTGAAGCATTCCGCCCCCCGGGCGGATGAGGTGTGAAGGTGAGTAAAGAACAGAATATTCTGCTGGTGGATGACCACCCGGAAAACCTGATAGCCCTCGAGGCCATTCTCGAGGACGTGGACTGCAGCCTGCTCATGGCCAATTCCGGCAATGAAGCGCTGGCGCTGCTGCTCAAGCATGATGTCGCGCTGGTCCTGCTCGATGTGCAGATGCCGGGCATGGACGGCTTTGAAGTCGCCGAACTCATGCGCAAGAGCAATCGCACCAAGAACGTTCCCATCATTTTTGTGACCGCCATCAGCAAGGAAGCCAAATACGTAGCGCGTGGTTATGGCGTGGGCGCCATTGATTACATGTTCAAGCCGCTGAATCCGGAAATCCTGCAGCACAAGGCCCGTTTCTTCCTGGATCTCGACATGCAAAAGCGTCGTCTTGAAGAAAAATTGCGCAAGAGCCAGGAATCCAAGGAAGCCTTCATGCGCGCCATGGGGGATGAGCCTCCTGCTGAAAGCTGAGTAAAGCCATGCCGCGCAAACGAGTTCAGCCGCGCGCAACCGTCTTGCCCTATGACGTGCTCATGCTGGGCGCTTCCTGGGGCGGTGTTGAAGTATTGAGCAATCTGGTGGCGGAGTTGCCGGAAAACTGGCGTCTTCCGGTGGTAATTGTGCAACACCAGCATCCTTATGCAGGCAATGCACTGCAACGGATACTGTCCAGACTCACGACATTGCCAGTAATTGATGTCGAAGATAAAGACAAACTGGTGCCGGCTCATGTATATATTGCGCCCGCCAATTACCATCTGCTGATTGAGCAGGACGGCAGCTTCAGTCTCAGCCTCGAGGCCCCGGTGAATTTTTCCCGGCCCTCGATTGATGTGACTTTTTCATCGCTGTCGCGGGTTTACCAGCAGCGCTGCATCGGTGTGGTTCTCACGGGAGCCAATGATGACGGTGCGCAAGGAATAAAAGATATAAAGGCCGGGGGTGGCTACACCATTGCGCAGCAGCCGGATACGGCCGAAGCACCGGTCATGCCGGCAGCTGCAATTGCAACAGGTGCAGTCGACGCCATATTGACGCCGCAAGAGATCATTCCAGCTCTTTTGCGGCTGCTTGATGGAAGCAGATGATGCAGAGCATTCTCATCGTTGATGACAAAAGTGAAAATCTGGTAGCGCTTGAATCGCTGCTGGAACAGCCCGACCTGCAATTGCTCAAGGCCGATAACGGCAATGACGCGCTCAAGCTCCTGCTGCGTAATGAAGTGGCCCTGGTGCTGCTGGATGTGCAGATGCCGGGCATGAACGGCTTTGAAGTGGCCGAGCTCATGCGCCGCAACAAGAAAACCCAGTCCATCCCCATCATTTTCGTCACGGCCAATGGCGACAAGCGCCAGCTTTTCCGTGGCTATGAAGTAGGGGCGGTGGACTATCTGGCCAAGCCCATAGATCGCGAAGTCCTGACCTCCAAGGTCATGGTATTTCTTGAGCTGGACCGGCAAAAGCGCGAGCTGGAAACGCAGCTGCTGCAGATTCAGCAACTCAAGCAGCAGAATGAGCAGCTTTTGCATGCTCTGGGTGACGGCGTGATGGCCGTGGACGCCAGTGGCGACATCAGCTTCGTGAATCCGGCCATGCAGATGCTGTTTGCACTGGACCCGCAGGAAACCATAGGGCTGCACCTGGTGGATGTGCTGTTCCAGAATGGCGAGGGCATGAAAACCCCTTGGGCCAGCTCGGAAATCTACGGTGCCACCAGCCGAGGCGAGCGCTTCCAGCGTGATGTCGGCTTCTTTGTGAAAACGCGTAATGGCATGGTTCCGGCGCGTGTGTCCGCGGCTGCCATTCCGTCGCAGGTTTCATATGTCGGTGCCGTCATCACCCTGCGCACTACCGATGAAGACCGCCAGGATCTCAGCGAAGAAATCGCCCGCAAGAATCGCAAGCAGACACGCAAGCGTATAGGCACGGTACTGCGTCTCTTTGATCGCAATACCGGCCATAATCTCGGTCGCCTCTCCAATATTTCCCTGGACGGCTTCAAGCTGGCCTCGCGTGACGAAGTGCCGGTGGGCTGCCGCTATCCCATCAGCATGGTGTTGCCGGAAACCCTGGGCGGCTCCAATACCCTGAGTTTTGATGCACAGGCCGTGTGGTGCCGGCCGGCAGAAGATACGCCGGGCGAGTATCGTGTCGGTTTCCGCATTGTGCGCATGAGTGAAAACGATTTGCGCATCCTGGTTCAGCTGATCGAGAAATACTGAGCCGGCAGCAAACGGGATGAAGCCAAAAAGAGGCCCTTGCGGGCCTTTTTTATTGGGTCTCTGTCGAGGGTGGCAATCCAGGCTGCGTAGCCGCCTCTGCCTCCTTTGGCGCCTTGGCCTCGCGCAGGATGCGCAAGGGCAAAGGCGTGCTGTCACTGCTGGCATTGATGGAAACCTGGGGAAAGGGAATCTCTATGCCGGCCTCATCAAACGCGGCCTTGATGCGCTCCTGCAGCTGGTCACGCATATTGCTGAAGTTTTCCCGTCTTACCCAGACATAAAAACTCAGGCTGATGGCCGAGTCCCCGAAATTCTGCATGATGACCTCAGGCGTCGGTTCATCCAGGCAGAGCGGATTTTCCTCAGCCACTTTCAGCAAGAGCAGACGCACGCGGTTGATGTCTTCCTTGTAGGCAATCCCCACAGGCAAGTTGATGCGGCGTATGGCAAAGCGGGTGAGGTTGATGAGCTCGGTCTTGATGAGTTGCTCGTTGGGCAAGCGCACATAAAGATTGTCGGAAGTACGCAGCTTGACGGAGAGCAGGTCTATGGAAAGAACTTCGCCCTCGGTTTGCCCCACGCGTATGACATCACCGATGGCAAAGGAGCGTTCGCCAATCAGGAAGATCCCGCTGATGAGATTGGATGCCGAGGTTTGCGAAGCAAAGCCTATGGCTACCGAGAGAATGCCGGCGGCACCAAGGAGGACACTCAGATTGAGGCCCATGGCCTGCAGGGCCGCAATGATGAACAGCAACAGAATGCCGTGATAGATCAGGCGGCGCCGCACCAGCAACTGGTGCTGGTTGAGACGATGTGCCATGGAGCGTTCGAAAAGACTGGCCAGTGAGCGCGCCAGGAACCAGCCCAGCAGGATCAGGATGACTCCGGCAATCATGTCACCAATACGGTCGGGCCGGAGAAAATGCTCAAGGCTGAAAACGGATGGGGTAGTGGTGGCCATGTCCGGACTCAATCAAAGAAGTTGTCGAAGACACGAATGAGCGCATGCTCATCCTCGCCACGTCGTGCCGGGGTGAGCTGTGTCACATGGCCGGCCTCGGTGGTGATGCCCTTGTCGATATGTATATGCAAGCGCGGCGAATGGGCATCACGTGTCACGGTCAGGGCCGGCGTCCAGAGGCGGCCGGACTCGGCGGCGTAAACCGGCAGGAAAGGCGCCGGAATATTGATGCGTTCTATGGGCAGGCTACTGCTGCCATGGTTGCGCACATGCACAGGGGTTACAGCGCGGAAGGGGCGTGGCGCCACCTGTGCCAGCGTAGTACGGCCAGTGACCTTGGTGGCATAGCAGAGTTCGCCACGTGCCGGCGTCGGCCCGAACCAGGTTTCACGCGGCTCGATAACGGGGATGTCGAAGAGCGGCGCAATCACGCCTTCGGCATAACCGGCAATCCAGAGCGGCGTACTGACAAAGAAAACCGTTTCCTGGCCGCCGGGCACAAACAGCGGTGTGATGGGGCGAATCACGATGGAGCGATCGGCCATGCGCGGCAACAGGCTCAGATGGCTGGCCGTTTGCCGGAAGACAAAGCGGGTAAAGCGGGCCTGGGTTTCCACAAGGGCATTGGCGTCGCGCAACTGCCACTCATGATTGTCTTCGGACTGCATTGCCGTGCGCTGAGTCCAGAAGTGCCATTCCTGCGAATGCCGGGTAATGGCCAGCTCCAGACCCGCCAGTTCCCATTGCCGGCTGCTGCCGGCCTCGAAGTCGAATTCTCCCCACCAGACCGGCTGACGGTATTGCATGTCACTCATGCCCTGTACGCTCCCTGACCAAGCCCGGTCGATTATGCAGTAGCCGGTGGAATATTGGTGCATCGTCTATACAGACCTGTCGTTGAGGGGCCTACGGCCTTCCAGTAGACTCGGTCGCTCTGTGGGGAAAACCATGACCGATACGCTAGAACAAGAAGAAACGCTGCACACGGATGCTGCTGCCAGCCTTGCCCCGGCCCGCCGTTTTTCCTATGCCTTTGCCAAGCGCCA
>JAVHYE010000015.1 GCA_031119295.1 Pedobacter sp.
GCCGTGATGGTGACTTCAAGATGCGCGATGCGCTCCACCAGTGCCCGCGTCTTGGGGCTGGCGACATTTTTCTGAAAATAGGAGCTGACGCGGCTTTTCAGGCTGCGCGCCTTGCCCACGTAAAGCACCTCACCATCCTTGCCCAGCATGCGGTAGATGCCGGGTAAGAGGGGCAAAGTCTGGAGAATGGCAGCAATATGCTCAGCCACATTTTCGACCACAGGGGTCGGCACAACAGACATGGGAAAACCTGGGGGTCTGGTCAGACGAGATCGGTGCTCAGCAGACCATGGCGGACAGCCAGCAGCGTCAGCTCCACATCACTGTCGATGCTGAGCTTCTCGAAGATACGGTAACGATAGCTGTTGACGGTTTTGGGACTCAAGAAGAGACGATCAGAAATTTCCTGCACCTTCTGGCAGTTCACGATCATCATGGTGATCTGCATTTCGCGCTCGGACAGCACCTCGAAGGGTGAAGCCTTCTCCTCTTCCAGGTTCTTGAGCGCCAGCTGCTGGGCGATTTCCGGACTGATATAACGCTGGCCGCTGGCCACCGCCCGTATGGCCTTGATCATTTCTTCCAGAGCCGCCCCCTTGGTGAGGTAGCCGGCAGCGCCAGCCTTGAGCAGGCGGGACGGAAAGGGCTCTTCATCACAGACCGTGACTGCCACCACACGGACATCGGGATCCTGGCGCAGCAGTTTGCGGGTTGCTTCCAGCCCGCCTATGCCGGGCATCTTGACGTCCATGAGGACGACTTGAGGATTGAGCTCACGAGCCATACGCAGAGCTTCTTCACCACTCGCAGCCTCACCCACAACCTTGAGGCCGGTGACATCAGCCAGCATGCGGGTGATACCCATGCGCACCAGATCGTGGTCATCGACCACCAGGACCTTGATCACGCTTTGCTCCGTTCAAAAATGGCGGCTTCGGGACAACGAAGCCATGGCGACAGGTTAATACGCCCCCAAGGCGGGGAGAAGTAGGTAGAAATACTGATAGATAGCCGACTGTCTAAGTCCGGCCAACGGCCGGACAGCATGGCAAGATCAATAATAAACCATTTAATATCAATAACTTGCCTAAAAGGTGAACCACCACCCGGAATCCGCCTCCATTTTTGTTAAAAAGGCTCCGGGGGCATTAGCAAAGGCTTCTTGAACTGCTACCATCATCCTCATATTTTTCAATGGATTGTGTTTGTGTATTGATGCGTCACTGAAACTGGAATCAGTTGATGGCGCCACCAGACCGAGACCCGAACTCATGCGACAGATTCTGAAACTCAGCCTGCGTCCCCTGCTCCTTGGCGTCATTGCCTTGGGACTCAGCCTGCCTTTGGCAGTGACGGCCCATGCAGCCGAGCACTCCAGCAAGACAACCGTGCAGAAGAAAAAATCGGTTGCCACCAAATCCTCTGCCAAAAAGAAAAGCAGCACGGTCAACCGCAAGCGCTCCTCGGCCAGCCGCGTTTCCCGCTATGGCAAACGCCGCGCACCACAGATCAGCGTCGCCGAAAGGCAGCGCCTGATTGCGCTGGCCAATCTGCCACACCGTGTCGGCCCGACAGAAATTTTCCAGGTTCCGGCCGCACAGTCTGCTCTCTTTCTGGAGTCTCGTGCTGCCGTCGTCATGAATGCGGAAACCGGCGAGCTGCTTTACAGCAAGAATCCGGACCGCACCATGCCGATTGCCTCCATCACCAAGCTGATGACGGCCATGGTGGTACTGGATGCGCGCCTGCCTCTGGATGAAATGATCACCATCAGCCAGGAAGACGTGGATACCCTGCGCCACACCAGCTCGCGTCTCACCGTGGGCACTACGCTCCCGCGTGGCGACGTCATGCTGCTGGCCCTCATGTCCTCCGAAAATCGTGCTGCCGCCGCACTGGCACGCACATATCCGGGCGGCACGCCTGCAGCAGTCGCCGCCATGAACCGCAAAGCACGCGAGCTCGGCATGAGCCACGCCACCTTCATGGATGGCACCGGCCTGCACAGCGAAAACTCGGCCTCACCGACTGATCTCGTGCGCATGGTCAAAGCAGCCCGCGCCTATCCGGAAATTCACGCCTACTCCACCACAGCCGAACACACCGTGTATTCACGTGGCCGCGCACTGGCTTATCACAACACCAATGCCCTGGTGAAAAACGACACCTGGAATATCGAAGTCTCCAAGACCGGCTTTATCAATGAAGCCGGCAAGTGCCTGGTCATGCAGGCCCGTATCAATGCCACGCCGGTCGTGATCGTGCTGATGGATTCCGCTGGCCGTTATACCCGTATTGGTGACGCCAATCGCGTGAAGAAATGGATGGAGTCAGCTTTTGATATCGGCAGTCTGGGCCAGACCAGCAACGGCGGTTAAGCCGGACGGTAAAAAAAACAAAGCAGGGCAATGCCCTGCTTTGTTTTTTTGTACAGCCCCATTCCCTTCTGAAAGTGCGAGAAAAGGAAAGCCGGCATGCTGATCACCCTGCTGATCGCCATCACCGCTCTCGAAGCTGCTTTCATCACCATCCTGCTGCGCAATCGCAAACGCCGCAAACAAGCCATGCACTCCTTGCATGCCACGCTGGGCATGCTGGAGCAACGCCTCGCCGCCCGTACCGACTCCTGGCGTCACGCCAGCGAAACGCTGGAACAGACTGAACAACGCCATCGTATTACCACGGCGCTGCTTAATGAGACCAAGGAATATCTCAACAGCATCATCAACTCGATGCCGTCCATCATGATAGGTGTTACGCCCAGTGGCCATGTCACGCACTGGAATGCAGCCGCAGAGCTCTCCACCGGCATACGCGAAAAACAGGCGCTGGGTTTCCTGCTGCACGAGGTCTACAAGGAATTGCCGGTGACCACGGCCATGATTGACGAGGCCATTGCCAATAGCGAACCCGGCACACGCGAGAATGTGAAAATCGAGCATCTCGGCAATATCCGTTACGTCGACATCACGGTATATCCCCTGCACTCGCTGGAGCTGACCGGCGCCGTCATACGCATAGACGATGTCACGCTGCGCCAGAAGCTGGACAGCATGATGCTGCAGAACGAAAAGCTGAAATCGCTGGGTGAGCTTGCCGCCGGTATGGCGCATGAAATCAATAACCCCTTGGCCGCCATCCTGCAAAGCCTGCAAAACGTGCAGCGCCGACTCAATCCGGGCCAGGCCGGGAATCGCGCTGCTGCATCAGCACTGGGACTGGATATCAATCTGCTGCATGCCTATCTGGAAGCCCGCGATATCAATCGCTTCCTCTCCGGCATGGAAAGCGCAGGCCACCGTGCTGCAGAAATCGTGCGGCATATGCTGGAATTTTCGCGTAGTTCCAGCCGCCAGCTGGAGCCCACCAATATCAATGTGGTGGCGCATGCCAGTGTCGAATTCATGCGTAATGCCATCGAGCTTTCCATGCCCGGCCTTTTTGCACGACTGGCCATACGGGAAGACTATGACGCCAATCTCCCGCCCATTCCGGCCTCTGGCATAGAATTGCAGCAGGTCCTGGTCAATCTGCTGAAGAATGCGGCGCAAGCCATTCAGGAAGCGCGACGCGACGAGCCGCTGATACGTATCAGCACCCGGCTGACACCACCCCATGTAGAAATCCGCGTCGAGGATAACGGCATAGGCATGAATCTCAGCACCAGCCGCCAGATCTTCGATCCCTTTTTCACCACCAAGACTGTGGGCCAGGGCACCGGCCTTGGCCTCTCCATATCCCACTTCATCATCAACCAGCGCCATCACGGCCGCATTGAAGTCAGCAGTACGCCGAATGTGGGAACGACATTCATCCTCACCCTGCCGCTGCAACAGCCCAGCCAGAGCCTGGAAAAAAACCGCTAAAGACCGAAATGCGCGCGCGCCAGCATTTCCAGTTGCTGCTTGTGCTGCTTCCACTCCGGCAGGAAGCGCGACTGCAGCTCATAAAAGCGCGGGCTGTGATTGAACTCCACGAGATGACAAAGCTCGTGGATGATGACGTAGTCTATGCACACCAGCGGCATGCGCATCAACTCGAGATTGAGCGTGATGATGGCGCTGCGCGAGCAACTGCCCCAGCGTGAGCGCATCTTGCGTATCTTGAGTTCAGGATAGGGCAAGGACAGAACCTGCATGCGGGCATGACACTCCGCCAGGCGCTGCGGAAAAAGCTTGAGCGCCTCACGACGCTGCCAGCGCTCTATCACCAGCTCCAGCACGGCCTCATCCGCCATGGATGCAGGCGTGAGACGCACTTTCAGGAGATTGCCAACAGCGCTGGCCTGGTCGCGCAAGCCTGCTTCCACCTGCAGCACATAATCCTGCCCCAGATGCTTGAAGGTCTCGCCATGGCGATAACGGAAAGGTGCCGGCGCAGGATTTTGCAGGAATTGCAGACGCTGGGCCTGTATCCAGCTCCAGCGCTCACGCAGGAAAAGCGCCACCTCGGCCAGAGAAACACGCAAGGGCACGCGCACGGAAACGCTTGCATCCCGGTTGATATAAATCGCCAGGGTCTTGCGCGCACTGCGCGTAAAACGGAAAGACAGCACCTCGCCGGAATCATGGCGGTATTCCCGCCATGTCTCCGCCGCTGCACGGCGCTCAGGCATACTCATTCACCACGCTCAGGAAGGCCTCGCCATAACGTTCCAGCTTGGTCTCACCTATACCCGCCAGATGTTGCATTTCGCGCAGATTACGCGGACGGGCTTCAAGTATGGCCATCAGTGTACTGTCGTGGAAAATCACATAGGGCGGCACGCCCTGCTCCTGGGCCAGTTGACGACGCTTGGAGCGTAGCGCTTCCCAGAGCACGCGGTCTTCGCTGGCAATATCCAGCGCAGGCTTGCCACCCGTCTTTTTCGGTGTGAGTGTTTTGCTTTGTTCACGCCGCAGCATCAGCGTGGTTTCACCGCGCAATAGTGGCCGGCAACGGTCATCCAGACGCAGAGCGCCATAGCCCTCGATATCCGGCTGCAAAAAGCCTTTGGCCAGCAGCTGGCGGAAAACAGAACGCCAATCCTTGTCGGCAATATCACTGCCCTTGCCAAAGACAGCGAGTGCATCGTGCCCGTTGGACACAACACGCTCGCTACGCTCACCGCGCAGCACTTCCACCATGTATTCCACGCCATAGCGGCTGCCTGTGCGATACACCGTGGACAGCGCCAGTCGCGCGGCTTCCGTTGCCTCCCAGGTCGGTGAGGGTTCGACACAGTTGTCGCAATGGCCGCAGGGCTCGGCCAGCTGCTCGCCAAAATGCGTGAGCAGCAGCTGGCGTCGGCATTGCACGCTTTCACACAGTGACAGGATGGCATCCACCTTGCCCTTCTCGTCACGTTTGAATTCAGCGCCGGCCTCCGAGCCATCCACCATGGATTTGAGCTTGATGACATCGCCTATGCCGTAAACCATCCAGGCATTGGCAGCGAGACCGTCACGGCCAGCGCGACCGGTCTCCTGGTAATAAGCCTCAATGCTTTTCGGCAAATCCAGATGTGCCACGAAACGCACATTGGGCTTGTTGATGCCCATGCCAAAAGCAATCGTGGCCACCATGACGATGCCCTCTTCGCGCAGGAAGCGGGTCTGGTTTTCCTCACGCTGCTGCGCCGTGAGCCCCGCGTGATAGGGCAAGGCTTTTATGCCGCGCTGGTTCAGCGCCTCTGCCGTCTTGTCCACCTTGTTGCGGGACAGGCAGTACACGATGCCGGCATCACCAGCATGCTCGCGCCGGATGAAAGCCTCGAGCTGATCCATGGCTTTCAGCTTCTGGGCTATGCGGTAAAAGATATTGGGGCGATCAAAGCTGCTGATGAAAACTTCCGCCTCTTCCAGCCCCAGCCGCACGGCAATATCAGCTCGTGTGCGTGGATCTGCGGTGGCCGTAAGCGCAATACGTGGCACATGCGGGAACTGCTCGCGCAATACGGAAAGGCCGAGATAATCCGAGCGGAAATCATGACCCCAGTGCGAGACGCAATGCGCCTCGTCTATGGCAAAAAGCGCAATCTGCACACGCGAGAGCTTTTCCAGCATGCGTGAAGTGACCAGCCGCTCCGGCGCGACATAGAGCATGTCGAGACGGCCATCCAGCAACTGCGACTCGATGGCTTGGGTCTCCTGCCAGTCCAGCGTGGAGCTGAGATAGGCCGCCTTCACACCAGACTGCACCAGCGCCGCCACCTGGTCTTGCATCAGGGCAATCAGGGGCGAAATGATGACCGCTGTGCCCGGCCGTGCCAGCGCGGGAATCTGGTAGCAAAGGGATTTGCCACCGCCGGTAGGCATGAGCACCAGGGCATCACGCCCCTGCACCAGCGTGTTGACGATGGCTTCCTGCGGACCACGGAAGGACTCATAACCGAAAACGTGCTGGAGGATGTCGCGGGGGGAATTCATGGGCCGGGATTATGGGGGATGGCCGGGGGACTGTCAGCGAGAGAAATCGGCATTTGGGGTGCGCCCCGGCCTCGACTACAATCGCGGCCACGCTCACACCTCCGACCACACAAACAGGCCTTCCCATGCACGAACTCCACGCCCTCCCCCCGGAAACCCGACAGCTCTTGCAGGATTTTCTGGACGGCGATGACAATGCCGACGGCTTGGACTACGTTGCCACCCACGGCTTTCTGGCCGCACTCACAGTAGGGCCCGATGCCCCCGAACTTGCGGTCTGGCTACCTGCCCTTTTCGATGATCAGCCCGTGTGTGCCGATGCTGCGCAGGCAGAGCATGTCACCGAGGCCCTGCAGGCCTGGCAGAAAGAAATTCACGCGGCGCTCTACCACGGCCAGCCCGTCGCCCTGCCCTGCGCCCTCACCCTCAAGGCCACCGAATCCACCGATCTCAATGACTGGTGCGTGGGCTTCATGGAAGGCATGTTCCTGAAAGAAGCCAGCTGGTATGACGGCGACGAAGACTATGTGGCCGACCTCACCCTGCCCATGGTGGTGCTGTCCGACCTGATCGACGATCCCGAGCTGCAGCATATCCGCCGCGATGTGAAGCTCACACGCGAGCTGGCGCAGCAGATTCCGGATGTGCTCACCGAGCTCTATCTCTTCTTTCACGCGCCCAAGACAGCCTAAGCCGACGACTCAAGCCAAAAAAAGGCCGGCATATAGCCGGCCTTTTTCTTTGGTGTTTCCGCTCAGAAGCTTTCACCACGCGCCCGCGCCAGCTCGATCTGGTGCATGCGCTCACGCAGCCGTGCCGTCTTTTCCGGTGTGAGGGTCGCTATGCAATACGGGCAGCTGACACCGTGTTCATAACCGGGCAGCTCGCGCTCCTCCGGCGTTACCGGATGGCCGCAACCAAAGCACATTTCCGCTGTGCCCTCGCCAAGGCCATGGGTTACCCCCACGCGATGGTCAAAGACGAAACACTCACCTTCCCAAAGGCTTTCTTCCGGCTTCACTTTTTCCAGGTATTTGAGGATGCCGCCCTTGAGGTGATAGACCTCGGGAAAGCCTTCGGCACGCATGAAGCTGGAGGCTTTCTCGCAGCGGATACCGCCGGTGCAGAACATGGCGACCTTCTTGTGCTGCTCGGGATTGAAGTGCTGGCGGATATAGTCCGGAAATTCGCGGAAGCTTTTCGTCTCGGGATCGATGGCATTGCGGAAGGTGCCTATCGCCACTTCGTAGTCGTTGCGCGTGTCGATCACCAGCACCTCAGGATCACTGATCAGTGCATTCCAGTCTTCCGGCTCCACATAGCTGCCGACAATCTTGTTGGGATCCACACCGGGTACACCCAGGGTAACGATTTCCTTTTTCTGCTTGACCTTCATGCGCCGGAAAGGATGCCGGTCACTGAAGGACTCCTTGTGATCCAGCCCAGCCAGCCGGGCATCCGCACGGATGTAATCCAGGATGCCGTCTATGCCGGCACGCGAACCGGAAATCGTGCCATTGATGCCCTCTTCCGCCAGCAGCAAGGTGCCGCGTATATCCAGCTCCTGGCAGCGCTGGCGCAGCGGCTCCTGCATCTCACGGAAATTTTCCAGCGTGGCAAAGTGATACAGCGCCGCGACAACAACGTCCTGCCCTGCTGCGTTTTCCTGATCAGGGCTTTTTGCTTTATCAACCATGTTTGCTGCCACCACGACAGGCCGGGCTTTCAGGCGCGATACCAGTCGCAGCCCACTCTTCCGGTGTATAGAGATGCAAGGCCAGGGCATGCAGGCCACGCCCCATCTCATCCTGCAGCAGGCCGTAAATCTTCTGGTGGCGAGCCACGGCACGCAGACCGCCGAAGGCCTCACTCACCACGACCAGCTTGAAATGCGTGTCCTGCCCGGCGCTGTGATTATGGGACTCGTTCAGCACCTCCAGATGCGTGAGGGGAAAGGCCTCGTGCAAACGGCTTTCAATGATCTGCTGGCGGGATGACATGACTACCTCGGCAAGCTCTGGCCTGGAACAGGGCGGCGATTATAGGCCTTGCGCCCTCACGACCCCAGACCTGGATCAAGAGAACAGCTGAAAAGCACAGGGCCGGCATAAGCCGGCCCTGTGGAAGAAGCCAGATGTCCCTTCAGTGGACCTTGACCTCGATAGACCGGGGCTCGGGCCTGGCGGCCTTGGGAATGGTCAGGGTCAGCACGCCGTCCTTGTAGGCGGCAGCAATGGCAACCTCGTCCACATTTTCCGGCAAGGTGAAGCTGCGACTGAAACTGCCATAGGCACGCTCGATATGACGGTGTTGCACGCCGCCCTCTTCCGCCTGCAGACGACGCTCACCGGTAATGCTGAGCACACGCTTTTCCAGACTGACCTTCACATCCTCTTTGCTGACACCGGGCAACTCGACACTGACGGCAAAAGCATTTTCCCGCTCGACAATATCGACAGCTGGCAGCCAGTCTGCTTGTGCCGGACGCGCACTTGCTTGCGCTGCAGCAGAGGCCGGGACAGTGAAAAAGCGGTTGTAACGGGCGCGATTGTAGCGAGCAAAAATGTCTTCAAAATCGCGAAAGGAATTCCTGCGCAGCTGGGTCATGGCATACCTCAATACAGAATGAATAGGCGGAGCTGTAAAGCTCCAACATTGTCTGCGGCTAGGTCGGCGCCTGACTTTGCCCGTGCAAGAGAGATAGGAGCGCCCGTCCTGATTTCAAGGGCAGAAAAAACCGCCACGAGGGCGGTTTTTTGTAAACGCATTGTTCTTGGCAAACACTCAGCTGCGTGGCACCACGCGCGGTGGTGTCTTGGCGAGACCGGGTTTGGCCTGCTGGTAGAGCGCCGCCACTTTGGGAATATTGGCCTGCAGGCCGGCAATACGCTGCGGGCCGGAGGGATGCGTGCTGAGCAGCGTGACACCACCGCCCGATCCGGCCTTGCCCATTTTTTCCCAGAGCGAAACGGCGGCCTGCGGGTTATAGCCCGCACGCGCCATGAGCTCGAGACCGACGATGTCGGCCTCGGCTTCCTGGCCACGGCTATTGGGCAGGGTCACTGCCACCTGTGCCGCAGTCTGCATGAGCGCGGCATTGTCAGCACTCATGCCGGTATAAACCGCAATGCCGGACATCAGCGCCTGCTGCGCATAAGCCTGCGACATGCGCTCACGACCATGCTCGCGCAGGGCATGCGCCATTTCATGCCCCATGATGGCGGCAATTTCATCGTCGCTGAGATTCAGCTGCTTGATGATGCCGGTGTAGAACATGATCTTGCCGCCCGGTGTGCAATAGGCATTGAGCTCGTCCTTGGTTTCCAGATTCACTTCCCATTGCCATTGCAGCGCATCAGGACGAAAAGTGGCGACCTGCGGAATCAGGCGATCGGCAATCACGCGTATGCGCTCGAGATTGGCCTTGTCGGTATTGAGCTTGCCGGATTTTGTCGCATCGCCCAGCGCGCCTTTGTAGGAATCCAGCGCAGCGGCATCCACTTCAGCACTGGAAAGCAGCATGAACTGTTTGCGATTGACACCTATGGCACCCTGTTGGGTGCTGCTGGCGCAGGCCGTGAGAAAAAGACAGAGGGCAAGGGTTTGCCAGGCTCTTGGTTTTAGATGCATTTCACCCTCCTCGGTCGCTTGCAGGCTGCATGTCTGCATGTCTGCAAAGGGCAGCAGCCTTAAAATGCTGCCTGATGATACGCAGACCGATTCAGCGAGGGTAGCCGGTAATGCTGCGTATCTCGCGATAGAGCGGTTGCAGTTGTGTATACAGGGGTTGGTAAACACGTGTGAAAAGCTGCTGGTAGAGGGCCTGCCGCTTAGGGTCCGGCTCTACGACTTCGCCGACATGCGTCATGCGCGCCACAGCCGTACGGAAATCGGGTTGCAGACCCAGGCCCACCGCGGCGCAAATGGCTGCTCCCAGGCCTGAGGTTTCCGTGGTGTGCGGCCTGTCCACCGGCAAACCGAAAACATCTGCCGCAATCTGCACCACGGCATCCGACTGCGCACCGCCGCCGGAAACACGCAGGCGCTGCAGCTTCACTTTCGCCCGCTTCTGGATTTTCTCACCGCTATCACGCAGGGCATACATCAGCCCTTCCACGATAGCGCGGTAAACATGGGCGCGATCATGCACATCGCCAAAACCAATCAGCGCGCCTTTGGCTTCACGTCCCGGATCACGCACACCCGGAGACCAGTAGGGTTGCAGCATCAGCCCCATATTGCCGGCCGGCGTGCTCTGAAGATGCCGCTCGAAAATCGCTTCAACGGGGACTTCAAGCTGCCGGGCCTGCTCGACATCACCCGCACCGAATTCATTGCGGAACCAGTTCACCATCCAAAAACCGCGCAAGGTCTGCACTTCGGTGCAGTAATGCCCGGGCACCGGTGCGGGGTAAGGCGGCAAGAGTGGCGTCACTTCCACATAGCGGCGGCGTATGGTGTTGATGGTGGCCGTGGTACCAAAGCTGAGCGCGCCGAGACGGGAATCCAGACAGCCCGAGCCCAATACCTCGCAAGCCTTGTCGGCACCAGCCGCAAAAAGCGGCAAGCCCTGCGGAATTCCCGTGGCAGCAGAAGCCGCCGCCGTAATAAAGCCCAGCTTGCCACCCGCTGGCACCAGCTCAGGCAAATGATGCCGCTCAAGACGTATGGCCTGCCATTTCCAGTCCCAGGCACGCGCCCAATCCTGACGGCGAAAATCAAAGGGAATATAGCCGACCTGCGATGCCACGCCATCACGGAACTCGCCAGTAAGACGATGCGTGAGATAGCCGGAAAGCAGCAGGAATTTATGCATCTCACGCCATGTCTGTGGCTCGGCTTCCGCCAACCAGTTGGCCTCGGCCTGACGGCAAAGATGGTTGAGCGTATCGGTGGCATTGATGGCGCGAAACGCCGCCTGCCAGTGCAAGGAGAGCGAAGGAATGCGATGCGCTTCGCGCTGGTCCAGCCAAGTGATCGCAGGACGCAGGGCATTACCGCCGCGGTCCACGGGCACCACGGTGCCGCGCTGCGTGGTTAATGAAACGCCCACCACATCTGCCGGCCTGTGCCCCTGCATCCAGAGGCCACGCACGGCCAGCACCAGAGAGTCCCAGTAATAATCGGCCGACTGCTCGGCATAGCCCGGCTCGGGTGAGAGATAGACCGGATCGAATTTGATCTGCGAATGCGCCAGCAATTGACCGTCACGATCAAACAGCAGGGCACGCACGCTTTGCGTGCCGTTATCCAGAGCCAACAGGGTTTCAGCCATCAGGCATTCTCTTTTTGTTTTACTTCCTGATTTTCTTTTTCGCGCAGCGATGAAGCGGTTCTCGGCAGGCCATAGTGCTGTTGCCAGATCTTGCTATAGCGCTCGCACTCCGTCTGCCAGCGCTCATCATCCCAGCCCAGCTCATGCTGGCAAAGCCTGCGCATGTCTGCGAGCAGGCCTTGCCCGCCCTGCCGCAGCAAAAGACCGATACGGGTACGGCGCAGCAACAGATCATCCAGATGCACAACCTGTTCGTAACGCACCGCCCAACGCAACTCGGCCCACAAGGTTTGCAGCTGAGGCAAGGCCACGCGCTCCTCAGGCGCAGACTCTTCAAGGAACTGCACCGTATGCAGGCCATATCGCCCCTTGAGACGCTGCAGGTCCGCGGCGGGGTGCAGGGTAGCAATCACACCTACCGGGCTGAAAACACGGGCGCGGGTATCGCTGTTGCTGCCGGGAAGCATTTCTGCAGCAGCCTTCAGCACATCCAGTGCAATCAGGCGGAAGGTGGTGAGCTTGCCACCTGTCACGGTGATCAGGCCCTGATCATTCCAGACACTGTGATCACGCCGCTCTGCCGAGGGATTCACGCCGGCACCAGAGGCGACAATGGGACGCACGCCGCTGAAGGTAGCAATGATGTCGGCCGTGACGAGATGCTCATCCGGAAACTGCGCATTGACGCCGCGCAGGATGTATTCCATTTCCGCTGCCGTGATCGAGGCTTCGATATCCAGATCATCACGGTGATCAATATCTGTCGTACCGATAACCGTGCGACCCTCCCAGGGATATATGAAGAGAGGACGCTTGTCTTCGGCATGCATGAAGATCACAGCTTCAGTGATGGGCAGACGCCCTGCTGCCAGCACCACATGGCTGCCACGCTGCGGACGCACTTTCTTTTCACCCGCCAGCGGTTCACGCAGACGGTCTGCCCAGGCACCGGTGGCATTCACTACCACCTTCGCTTTCACCGCCAGTGTTGATGCGGTTTCAGCATCCTGCAGATGCACGCCAGCCACCCGACCGTTTTCCATGATGAGGCGTTCAGCCTTCACATAGTTGAGCACCAGCGCACCGTCGGCCACGGCCTCATCCAGCACGCGCAGGACCAGCCGGGAATCGTCCACCAAGGCATCGGTATAACGGGAGGCACCTTTGAGATTATCGCCACGATAACCTGGCATGCGCTTCAGGAATTCTGCACGCGGGAAATAACGATGATCGCGCACCCCGGCCAGCAGATCGTAGAGCATCAGGAGAATGCCGAAGAGGAAACGCCCCGGAAATACATGGCGGTAATGCGCAAACCAGTAGCCCATGCGCGATACCAGACCCGGCGCTTCCTGCAACAGGCGCTCGCGCTCGGTCAGTGAATGCCAGGTGAGACGGATATCGCCTTGCGCGATATAGCGCAGGCCACCATGCACCATTTTCGAAGAACGGCTGGAGGTGCCCCAGGCATAGTCACGCTGCTCGACCAGCAAAGTCTTGAGACCACGACGAGCCGCTTCACGGGCAACACCAGCGCCCGTGATGCCGCCACCGATGATCAGCACATCCCACTCTGTTTTACTGATGCGTTCCCAGGCAGCAGCCCGGCTCAGGCGATCACGCTTCATGCTTTTTCATCCAGCAACAACTTGCCCGGATTGAGGCGTCCGTCCGGATCAAAATGCCGGCACAGGGCCTGCAAGGTATTCATGCCCAACTCACCCTTTTCTGCCGGCAAATAAGGCGCATGGTCACGGCCTACACCATGCTGATGGCTGATGGTGCCACCGGCTTTCACGATTTCTTCGGAGGCTGCTGCCTTGAGCTTCTTCCAGCGCGCCAATGTCTCTGCGTAATCGCTGCCAACACGATAGACATAGGTGGTGTAAATACTGGAGCCCTGCGCATAGAGATGGGAAAGATGGGTAAAGGCCAATACAGTCTCACCCTCTTCTTTCAGGCCATTGCGCAGTGCGGCTTCGATATTGGCAACAGTCGAAGTGACCTTGGGCCAATCCACGGCCGTCTCCAGCGTATCCACGGCATAGCCCAGCTTCCACAGCGACTCCCGCAGATAAGGCGCTTTGAAACGGTTGGCTGCCCATTTCTTGCCCAGCATTTGGCCGGTGGCAACCGCACCATGAGCCTTGAGGATTTTCTTCAGCTGCTGGCGTGAAAAACTGATGCCGTCTCTGGAACCGGTGAGGCCCACCGTCATCATGCAACGGCCATCGCCAGCCCCGCGCAGGCGCAGCACACGATCCAGCACGGCAACGGCACGTTCATGGCCCGCCAGAATCAGTTGGGTGCGTGTTTCTTCAGCATTGCTCAAACGCATCATGGAAAGCGGCAGGCGCTGCTGCGCGACTTCACGCATGGCTGCGCTGGCACGCTCCCAGTCCGGCAGGAAAAAGACATGAAACTCTTCGGCTTCCGGCAAACGCGTCACACGGACTTTGACATCAGTGAGAATGCCTATACGCCCCTCGGAGCCCAGCACGATTTCACGCAGGTCAGGACCGGCACTTGAGGCCGGAAAGGTCGGCAAGTCCAGTGTGCCTTGCAGCGTTTCCAGCGTGCCGCCGGCAAACATCTGTTCGATACGACCGTAGCGCAGCGACTGCTGGCCGCTGGAGCGCGTTACCACCCAGCCCCCCAGTGTGGAAAGCTCGAAGGACTGTGGAAAATGTCCCAGCGTATAGCCTTGGGCATTGAGCAGGGCTTCCACACGCGGACCATTGGCACCGGCACCCAGAGTGGCAATTTGCGATTGCTTGTCCAGTGCCAGCAATTTGTTCAGTTTTGCCAGCGAAAGCGTGAGCACCGGGCGTGCATCCGGCAGTGGCGTGATATGGCCTGCCACCGAAGTACCGCCGCCATAAGGAATCAGCACCACATCATGCTGCTGTGCAAACTGCAGTAACTGCCGCACTTCTGCCGCGGACTCAGGCTCGGCTACGCCATCGGGAAAAATACCGATATCACCCGAGCGCAGCGCCAGCCAGTCCGGCAGGCTCTGGCCGCGAGCGTGCATGAGGCGTATGGCAGCATCAGTATTGATCAAGGGATGTGCAGGCAGGCGGGAAGCCGGTACGCGTGCCAGAACGTCGGCATGCGTGGCATCCGGCAAGGACTTGGCCTCGCCCAGCAATTTTTTCAGAAAAACCGTGACTGCTGTGCTTGCGGGAAAGTCCGTGGACTCATCCCCCCAGCCATTCCATTTGCGCATGACATACCTCGCCAGAAGAGGCGGATAGGCTAGCAGGGAAAAACAGGGGCGCGATGACGTAGCACGACGGCCGCATCACAAAAAAGGACAGACAGAAAATCAGGCCGGACGAGCTGTCGCGCGGCGCACCGTCATCAGCGAAGCCAGATACTGTTCACCCGCCGTAGTCAGCTGCCACCAGGTACGATTGTCATCGCGTGGTACGCGACGAATCAGTCCCAGGGTACGGAACTGTATCTTGATGGTGTTGAAGCCCAGCGGTGCAATCACGATGTCGGTGACAGCATGGGTTTTCGGGCGCGAGGCCTGCACATCCTTGAGTGCCGTTTCCTGCAGGCGCTCGGCAATTTTTGCCGCGATGAAATCTTCGTGCTGGGGCTGGCTGAGATGTGGCGCAAAACTGGTGAAAATCTGGTTCCAGCTGAGCTGGCTGCGCGCCGGCACATCTTCGCAATTACCGGCTGCATAGGCCTTGCAGCGATACATGACATCAAAAATGTCATTGCCCTGAGCCAGTGTGCCCAGATTGTCCGCCTGCTTGGTCAACCACTGTTCGCGTTCCTGCTCGAGTTCGTTGACACGCTGCTTGAGCATTTCGATTTCGCGGCTTTGCTCAGGGCTGCTCAAGGCCGTGGAGCGCACCCAGCCACTGGTGGGGCGAGTCTTGATGAGCTGGGGCAGATACTGGCGCACAGCGGTATCCAGGCTGCGACCATCATTCCATCGCGCCACAAATCCCTTCATAAGGAGATTGCGGAAATCATTGAGCTGGCGACGACCTTCCGGTGTTTTTTCCTGGAATTGGGCAGGACGGGTTTCCGGAGACTCATGCATGAGCACGAGAATGGGCTTCTGCTTGGTGGCCGCGTAGACATATTCCATATGGCTGTAGCTGACACCGGAGGGAGACAGCGTGCCGTAACGACTGCCTATGAGCAGCAGATAGTAATCAGACTCATCGATCAGTTTCTTGATGGAGGTCCATGCCGCCGCCCCCACCGGATTCACTTCCAGGCCGCAGGGCAGACAGCCCAATGCTGGCAGCGCCTGCGTAAGCACGGAGCGCTCTTCCTGAAGATCGGTGTAGGTTGAACTGACAAAAACCTGGTAGCGCTTATCGCTCACTGCAGCCCCGTCTCAAACAACTTGCATCATCGGCAACTCTTTGCCGGATTACCTGCCAGATTACCTAAAGTAGGGGCAAAAGCCCCTTGATGCCGCATGGATTTTTCTTGCGCTGACAATAACCGACAGGGGCCGCCGCGCCAAGCCTTGGTGTGCTCAACCCGGCCAGCGGACCTGCTCCAGACGGGTCAGCTCGCGGCCCAGAAAACGGCTGCCTATGGTCTGGAAGCGCAAGGGTACATCGGTCACGAAATACTGGTAGTCCGGCGCCCCACGCTGCGGGTTGTGCAGACTCAATCTGTCCAGCAACTCGGCTGTCTGCTCCGCCACGGTAATAGCCGAATCCACCAGCTGTATGCCGGGGCCGGCCACTTCCTGCAGCAAAGGCTTGAGCAAGGGATAGTGGGTACAACCCAGCACCAGGGTATCGATCTGCTCGACAAAGACGGGCTTGAGGTATTCGCGCGCCGTCAGGCGGGCTACCTCGTTATCCAGCCAGCCCTCTTCCACCAGCGGCACAAACAGTGGGCAGGCCTGCGAATGCACATGCATGGCCGGATTCAGCGCATGGATGCTGCGGGCATAGGCATTGGAGTTGATGGTGGTGGGAGTCCCGATCACGCCCACACCCTTGCAGGCCATATCGGCAGCGGTGCGCGCACCGGCATCAATCACATCCAGCACCGGCACCGTGGACAGACTGCGGACCTCATCTATCGCCACAGCAGCCATGGTATTGCAGGCCACGATGAGCAGCTTCACATCACGGGCCAGGAGGAATTCGGTGATCTGGCGGGTAAAGGCACGAATGGTATCGCGCGATTTCACACCATAAGGCACACGGGCCGTGTCCCCGAAGTAGATGATGTCCTCGAAAGGCAGACGCTCCATAAGCGCCCGCACGACAGTCAGCCCGCCGATACCGGAGTCGAAAACACCTATGGGACTGCTGGCTTTGGACATGTCGTTCCCGTGCAGCAACTAGGCCCGGAAGCCAGGTATCGCCGATGCGGCAGACCTGATCTGGCGCCATGAAAAAAGGCCGGATAACCGGCCTTTTTCTTGATCTGGAGCGGGAAACGAGACTCGAACTCGCGACCCCGACCTTGGCAAGGTCGTGCTCTACCAACTGAGCTATTCCCGCAAAAGTGGGCGCATTCTAGGGAGCCACTCAGGCAGTGTCAACGTCGGAAACCGGGTCACACGCCTGTATTTGTACGGAAAAACAGCATTCGAACACCTGGCTTGCCGCCGCAGCCCGCGCCATGAAAAAAGCCGGCGCAAAGCCGGCTTTTTTCAACAGGCAAAACGACTCAGGCGGCCAGCTGGACCTTGGCCGGATCTACACCAAACGATCCAGGCAAGAGGCTGGTGATGATGCGCAGCGGCTCGCCAGCACTGTCATGACTGGTGGTCAGCATGTCCACATAACGCGGACGGGCCACCGGCTTCTTGTCCCCATCCAGCAGGACCAGCAGCTTGGGGCGCAGACGGCGCTCCGGGTTCTGGGCAATAACCACACCCACTTCTTGATTGCTGAGGTGCACCAGCGTTCCCGTGGGGTATACACCAATGGCCTGGATGAACTCTTCCACGAGCTGGGACTGGAATTCGGTATTGCGCAGCTCATAGAGCTTGGACACAGCCTCGACCGAGGTCATGGCACGGGCATAAGGACGATCCGAGGTCATAGCGTCATAGGTATCGACCAGACCCGCCATCTTGCCCAGAGGAGAAATGGCCTTGCCAATAAGGCGGTTGGGATAGCCGGAGCCGTCATATCGTTCGTGATGCTCGGCCACCATCTGCATGACCTGGGAAGGAATGCCGGGCAGGCCAGCCAGGATTTCCAGGCTGTAGTCCACATGACGACGCAGCTCGACACGCTCGGTCGGCGTCAGCAGGCCGCGCTTGTTCAGCAGGCCATCCGGCATGCGGGCCTTGCCCACATCCATCAGGGTCATGCCAAAAGCCAGATTCTCCAAGGCCTGACGGGAAATGCCGAGATGGCGGCCAAAGACCGTACCCCAGATGGCACAACGGAAGGCGTGGTGATAGCTGTAGCTGTCCTTGTCGCGCACACGGGAGAGCCAGACCATGGCATCGGGGTTGCGAATCAGGCTGTCCACAACGTGCGACACAACGTCTTTTACAGCAGCCGTATCAATACTGGAGCCTCTAGCAAGCTTCTGATAGATGCCCTCAACCGAGCCTGCAAAGTGACGATGCAGCTCACGGGAGGCCATCACTTCCTGAGGCATGGAGACAGTAGTCTGATAGGTCGGGCGGCGCGGCTTGGCAGCCGCAACTGCATTATTGCCAGCGGCAGTCGCTGCTTGAACAACGACATCTTGTTGCGGGCGGCGTGCCGGAGCCCCCAGCTCATGCTGAGCCGGCTCCAGTGCAATACGACTGCGCACGGTATCAATGGTGACTTCGCGGCAATAGCGACGCAGCGTATCTATGTCACTGAGATCCTTGACATAAAAGCCCTGCAGCGGGAATGGCGTCTCTATCCAGGGACGATCCAGCTTGGCTACGTACATGCCGACTTGCAGCTGGTCAACCAGCATTGTTTTTTGTTCTACGGCCATGATGTCTTTGCTCCGGCGTATGCGCCTCAAAGCTGACAAACTTTGTCACTTACTGGCTTTTTACATGCTGCCCCGGCAATAGTGAATCCTGATCCCTCTGTTTTTAAGGGATTTACGACAGGGTTCACATAAATGGGGATGCTTGGGGAAACAGGGCTTCAGGACTTGCCCGAACGCAGATGCTGACGCATCTCCTGAAGTACCTCGGTGAGTACATCCAGACGCTGGTTGATCTGGTCCATATCGCGCTGGGAAGGAATGCCAAGGCGAGTCAGGGTATTGGCAATACGGTCGTCAAAGGCCTTTTCGACCTTTTCCTTGGTGTCGCTGGCACGCTCCAGCACACGGCCACGTACCTCGCCTACCGCGGTATCAACCGTTTCGCGGGTCTTGCTTTCGAGGTCTTCGCCGATCTTGACCAGATTGTCGAAGAGCTTGCCACCCTCTTCCTCGGCACGGGAGAAGGCACCAAGGCCAGCCAGCCAAATCTGCTGGGTGTATTTGCGCAGGTCCCGTGAAGGAGCGAGCTTGGGCTTCTTTTCAGTTGTTTTTCTGGCACCAGTCATTGCACTGCCTCGTCAAGGGACATCACGAAACCGGGGATTCTAGCGGGGGGCCTGCCAGCGAGCCAGCATCCCTGTCCGACAGTCTCCCTCAGCCCATTACCACCCACAGCATCTGCTCCAGCCCTGCCAGCAAACCCAGGCCTGCGACCATCATGAGCTGCCAGCCCCAGCGAAACTGCAGGACCGGACGTAGCAGGCGCTCCAGATCAGCAGATGACACCACAAGGAGATGGCCGATACAGGCCTGCTGTACCTCTCCCGACCTGTCATGACTGAAGCCGGCATCCGAGAGCGAGCCCATGGTCAGGCTGACGGTGCGCTCCAGCGCAACCTGCTTGATATCGGCATAGCCCCGGGCCCCCAGTATCAACTGTATGGTGGTACGCACCATGCCGGCATCCAGCAAGGGGCGCAGATGCCGTCGTATCATGGAGCGTGTGCGTACAGCCCGGCTGCCCGTGAGCAAGGCCTGCATCAGATTGCGCAAATTCAGCACGCGCTCCGACAACTCGTGAGCAAGCACTTTGACCACAGTCTGTGATTGCTGGTGCAGTTGTCCTTCCACTCCGAAGGGCAACCGTGAACGCAAGAGCAGCTCACGCGGCAACCAGACAGCCAGGATCATGGCCGCCGCCATCAGAACAGGCAGCAGATAAGGCTGTGACCAGAATACCCAGAAGAGACTCAGCAACAGGCCTGCACCAAAGCCCGCCCAGGCACCGGCACGCAGCAAAAAAGCCTGCGCCGGTCGCAATGCTTCCTTGAATACAGCCGGCAAGAGACCGGCATCACGCGCCATGGCCTCTTCTACCAGTGCACGCACATCGACAATGGCATCAATATTCTCGGCCATGTCGTCAATCATATTGTCGAGCACGGAGGGCAGCTGTCGCCGCACACGCCGGTAAACGCGCTCACGCATGATGAAAGGAAGATTGTCCCAGAAAACGGCGTGGCGCTCGGACATGATGCCGTCCACATACTCTTCCAGCCGACCCTGCACCGAGTGACTCAGGTAGGCTGCGATCTTTTCCGGCTCCATAAGACGAAAAAGCTCGGACATATCCAGATGACGGGCAAGCTGCCCACCCACATTGGCGGCGACCTCACTGCTGCGCGCAGCAAGCAGGCCCTGCTGCCATACGCCCTGCACCGGCAAGGGGCCGAAAAGGAAAAAAAGCAGGAGGCGGTTGACTACCCAGCCCAGAATTGCCGTGACCAGAGGCAGAGTCAGCAGGAACCAGAAGTCCGGGCGCTGGGCCATTGCATCAGGAATCAGGGGCATCGGGAATCAAAGGCATGAGGGCCGGAGAAAAATTTGACGAGGGCCGAGTATAACCAGATATTCCCGCCACGGTCTTTGCAGTCGTGACAGCAAGGCTCGTAGAGAAAGACAATTGGCCCGACTGACATGCCCACGATGCCAAACAGTGCATTGTGCAAGAATGCGGGCTCTATAGAATCGGCTTTCCGCGCCATGCCGGTGCGGCTCCTGAGCAGCATGACCACGATGATGTCGGCTTACGACAATTACGGCGACAATCCCGCACATGAGCGCCCTCTGGCCCAGTATCTCTGGCTGGGTGCCATTGAAACCCTGATCAATGCCTTTGTTGATCTGGATGCGCCGACGCGTGCGCGCGTATTGTCGCTTGACGGACTGGTCGTCCGCGTCAAGGTCATGGACCCCTATCTGCCCTTCTATCTCTATTTCACGGCAGAAGGCATAGAAGTCTCCGAAGTCGCGCCTGCACCTGCGCATGTGCGCGTGAATGCCAGACTCTTCGATCTCATGCGCACCCTGCTGGGCACCACACCGGTATCTGCCTCTGGGCGACCACGTGTGCGTGTATGGGGCGATGCGGAAAGCGTGGCCGAGCTGGAAGCCCTGCTCACGGATTTCAATCTGCGCACGCGTGCCCAGCACTGGCTGCGCGAACATCTCAATATGGATGTGCTGTGGCAGAAAATCCGCAATCACGATCCAAGCTGGCTGCAGGATTTCCTGCCCCTGCCCGGCCTGATGCGGGAAACACTGAATGAGCTCAAGCAGCTCAACCAGAACCTGCGCGCACAACAGGAAGAATTCGAGCGTTATCGCCAGAGCACACGCCAGCAACGCAGTCAGGACATGGTCTTTCTTTTGCTGGCATTTGTCGCGCTGGCAGGCGGCCTGGGTGGCGGACTTTCTGCCGAGGCCCTGTCACAGCTGGATGGCGAACGGATATTGCTGCTGGTGATGGGACTGGTACTAATACTGTCGCGCCTGCGTCAGTAAGCGGCGTTCACAAAAAACTATCCGTCAATTTCATTTTCAGTACGACGACGCTTGCCGAATATGGCCGTCAGTCCCTCACTCAGAAAATCCGAGCTGGAACGTGCCGCCTTCCAGGTGGCATCACGCAGCACATCACCCGCATTGATATCCGCAAGTGCTTCTGCCACGGCACGACGCGTGCGCACCTCTACTGTATGACCGATATCGTCATGCAGCTCACGCAAACGCTGCTCCATTTCCTTGCGCCAGCTGCGTTGCAACCAGAGCCAGGCACAGGCCAGCGTAATGGCACTGGAAAGCAGGGCCGTGGCAAGGATCACGATGATGGGCTGCAGCATGGAGACCTCGTTGTCCCGACATGTTCAAGAAAATGGCTCTCTTCGCGGATCGTCCCGATCCTGATGGCAAGTCGTCAGTAACAGCCTGCCTCTGCCATCGCAACCCTGCTTTGGCAACGGCCCCGATTCTAGCAAGCAGGCCCTGCAATCCGGCAAGTCTTTGCCGGACAAACGCAGACCCGGCTGTCATGAGTCTGCGCTATACGGTCGGCAGGCGGGCCAGTATGATGCCGGCACCCAAAGAAGAAGTGACGGCCATGATCACCATTGAAATTACCAATCTGGACGAACTGGTGAAGGAACACCGCGGCCCGCTCTCGGCCCTCTTCGGCAAGCTGGTCAGCGATGTCGAAGGCGAAGTCGAGCGCATCATCATGAATGAGCTGAAGGAAGAATTCGAAAAGCGCGGCATACGTGCCAATATGGCCAGCATTGGCGGCATCAGCATCAGGCGCCATTTCAGCGTCTGATGCCTTTCATTCCATGCCCGGAAAATAATGCGCGCGCAACTGCGCGGTAGACGCTCCCAGCACTTCAGCCTCCAGCACCCGCGCCTCCGCCAGCATGAAGCCCCGTCCGGCGGACAAGGCTCCCGACTCCAGCCATGAAGCCAGTGCCGCTACCAGTGGCATATGCGTTACCACAATCACCGTATCCGCTTTCACGCACTCTTCTATCGCGCGCAATGCACGCCGCGGATCCACATCCGGCGTGATCTCGTCCAGTAATAAAGACTCGATCTGCAAAGCTTGGGTAATAGCTGCGGCCGTTTGCTGCGCACGTTTATACGGGCTCACCAGTAATTGTGGCTTTGCATTGCCCAGCGCTGCCGCCAGCCAGGCCGCTGTCTGAGCCGCCTGTTCATGACCATGCGCGGTCAGCGCACGCTCGGCATCAGAGGTGCGCATACCCTCGGCTTCGGCGTGCCGTATCAGCACCAGCCTCATGACTGTGGCCTGGGCAATACGAACTCCACATCGCTGGACTGGCCACCGTGCATGAGGGAGGCCATCACTTCCGGCATGGGCTTCTGATTGAAAATGATTTCATAGAGCCCGTTCACTATCGGCATATGCACACCGAATTCATCCGCCTTGTGTTTGACGATATGAATGGTGTTTACACCTTCCGCCGTCTGCTCCAGATCCTCGATCACATCTTCCAGGGTCTTGCCGGAACCCAGCGCAAAACCTACCTGATAGTTGCGACTCAAGGGCGACGAGCAAGTGGCAATCAGGTCACCTACTCCGGCCAGACCAATAAAGGTCAAGGGATTGGCGCCCAGTTGCACCGCAAAGCGGCTCATCTCCGCCAGCGCGCGCGTCAGCAACATGCTCTTGGAGTTTTCGCCGAGCTTGAGAGCACCCGCCATACCGGCAGCAATGGCATAGATGTTTTTCAGCGCACCGCCCAGCTCGACGCCATAGACATCGCTATTGGCAAAGACGCGGAAATATTTTCCGGACAGGGCCAGATGCACTTTCTCGCGCACTTCCGGATTGGTGCTGGCAATCACGGTTCCCGAAAGCATGCGCGCCGCAATTTCCTTGGCCAGATTGGGGCCGGACAACACACCTATGCGCTTCAGCCCGGACTCCTCGCGCAGGATTTCGCTCATCAGCGTGAAGCTGTCTTTTTCTATTCCCTTGGTGGTGCTGACCAGAATGTGATCGGCGCGCAGATGCGGCTTGGCCGCCTGCAGCACGGAGCGGAAGGCCTTGCTGGGAATGGAAACGAAGACAAGATCAGCCCCATCAATGGTGGCGCCGAGATCGGAGCTGAACTGCAGACCATCTGCAAGGCGGAAACCCGGCAGATAACGGGTGTTTTCCCGTCCCGCATTCATGTCAGCAAGCTGGGCCTCGTCACGCAGCCAGAGGGTGGTGTCGTGGCCATTCTCGGCGGCCAGATTGGCCAGCACGGTACCGAAACTGCCGCCACCAAGGACGGCAACCCGCAGGCGGGAAGGAGTTGTCATTATGATTTCCGCTGAATAGGTCGCCGATTATAAGGGCGGGGCGGCACCCGGCCGCCAGACTGGACAGGCCGGACAGTATCGTCTACGAGTGGCAAACGCATGAATGTGGAGATCGTCATGATACGCCCAGCCTCCCTGCTCTTTCTGGCCTCAGCCCTGCTGACGCTTCCCGCCGTGGGGGCCGAGGCCCTGAACAACAAGGCACTGGAGCGGACCTATATTCCGGAAACCACGCCCTGCCTGCCGGACAAAGCCAAGAACAAGGACTGCAATAAAGCCCCCGTCGGTGCGCTTGAAGACAAGGTCCTGCGTGATGCCGAACAGCAAAACGTGCAACAGCAGTTGCAGAACCCCAACCTCAATAACCCGGATGCCCTGCCTCCGCCCTCACAACTGCCGCCACCGGCGCTCTCGCCCCAGCAGCAGCAAATGATCGACCAGATACGGCATCTGCCCGGCCAGTTCTGAATCAGGCTGGCAAGAGCTCCAGCAAAAGACTGTTGAGACGCTGCACATAGGCGGCCGGATCAGCCAGCGGCGCGCCTTCGGCCAGCGTGGCCTGATCCAGCACCAGCGCCGCCAGCGCCGCAAAACGCGCTTCACCGGCTTCCTTGTCCAGACGCCGGATCAGGGCATGCTCCGGATTGATCTCCAGCTGCGGTTTTGATTCCGGCAATTGCTGGCCCGCGGCCGCCATAAGCTCGCGCAGGCTGTGGCCCGCATCATATTCCTCACGCACCAGACAGGCAGGCGAATCGGTAAGACGGTGCGTCACGCGCACCGTGCTGACACTCCCTTCCAGCACTTTCTGCATACGCTCCAGCAAAGGCTTGGCCGCCTCTTCCTGCGCCTGCTGCTCGGCCTTTTCTTCAGCACTATCCAGCTCGCCCAGATCCAGCTCACCCTTGGCGATATGCTGCAGGGCCTTGCCGTCAAACTCGGTGAGATAGCTCATTAGCCACTCATCGAGACGATCACCCAGCAGCAGGACCTCCACGCCCTTCTTGCGGAAGATTTCCAGCTGCGGGCTTTGACTGGCGGCCGCAAAATTATCGGCCGTGACGTAATAGATTTTCTTCTGCTCAGGCTTCATGCGCGCCACGTAGTCAGCCAGGCTGACATCCTGGCTGTCAGTACCGGCTTGGGTTGACGCAAAGCGCAAGAGTTTGGCAACCTTCTCGCGATTGGCCGTATCTTCTGCCATGCCTTCTTTCAGCACCTGGCCAAACGCCTTCCAGACCGTCTGGTAATCCTCTTTCTTGTCCTCGGCCAGTTTGCCCAGCATTTCCAGAGCACGACGGGTCAGCGCCGTGCGCATGCTGTCCGTGGCATCACTCTGCTGCAGGATTTCACGCGACACATTGAGCGGCAGGTCGGCCGAGTCCACCACGCCCTTGATGAAGCGCAGATAAAGCGGCAGGAAC
This sequence comes from Pedobacter sp., assembly GCA_031119295.1. GTDB lineage: Bacteria > Pseudomonadota > Gammaproteobacteria > Pseudomonadales > Moraxellaceae > UBA2031. Next base: position 25,215 of record JAVHYE010000015.1, read on the forward strand.
TGCTCGGCGTTATCCATGATGAAAACGCGCTGCACATAAAGCTTGAGTCCGCGCGCCGCATCGCGCTGGTAGAGATCAAACGGTGCGCGTTTGGGCACATAAAGCAGGGAGGTGTATTCCAGCTTGCCCTCGACCTTGTTGTGGCTCCAGGCCAGCGGGTCTTCGAAATCATGGGCAATATGTTTGTAGAAGGCTTTGTAGTCTTCCTCACTGACTTCGGTACGGGGACGAGTCCACAAGGCAGTCGCCTTGTTCACCACCTCGTACTCACCAGACTTGCCCTCTTCATCCTGCTTGCGCATATGCACAGGCAGGGAAATATGTTCGGCATATTTGTGGATGATATTGCGCAGGCGCCAGGCATCCGCGAACTCATGGGCACTTTCACGCAGATGCAGCACGATTTCCGTACCGCGCTGGGTACGCTCAACGGCCTCCACCGTAAACTCGCCCTCACCCTTCGACTCCCAGTGCACGCCCTCAGCCGTTGTCGCTCCAGCGCGACGGGTAAAGACCTCCACACGATCGGCCACCACAAACGAGGAATAGAAGCCCACACCGAACTGGCCGATCAGCTGGGCATCTTTTTTCTGGTCACCCGAAAGGCCCTTGATGAATTCCGCCGTGCCGGAGCGTGCAATGGTGCCGAGATTGGCAATCACCTCGTCACGGCTCATACCTATGCCGTTGTCACGTATGCGTATCTCGTGTGCCGCAGCATCCACATCTATCCAGATGCCGAGCTCGGCATCATTTTCCAGCAGTGCAGGCTGGGCCAGAGACTCGAAACGCAGCTTGTCAGCCGCATCAGAAGCATTGGCCACCAGTTCGCGCAGGAAGATTTCAGGGTTGCTGTAGAGCGAGTGGATCATGAGCTGCAGCAGGCGGGAGACCTCGGTCTCAAAACCGCGGGTTTCTTTCTTCGTCATATCAGGCTGCCCGGAATGGGGTGTGGTCATTTTTTACTCAGCTTTCAGTAGATAAGGAACTGGCCCAGATATAAGGCCTGTGACGCAGGCTTCAAGACCGACAACCCCACTTCGGGGTATCTGTACAAGGCAGCCAGACCGGCTACACTCGGCCGACTGCTTGGAAGAAGCAGCCCCACACGGTAAACAAGGATTTTAATCATGAAAAAAGTGATTCTCGCTGCTGCCCTGCTTGGCTCCTCCGTCACTGCATTCGCTGAAGCACCGGGCGGCCCCGGCTGCGGTTGGGGTAACCTGCTGTTCAAAGGTCAGAACGGCCTGCCCATCCACCTGCTGGCCACGCTGGTGAACGGCACCTCCGGTAATGCCACTTTCGGTATGACCACCGGCACCAACGGCTGCTCCACCAGCGGCAACCTGACCTATAACGGCAAGAGCCTGCTGGGCATGACCGGCGTGCTGGAAGAAGTGGCACAGGACATGGCTGCCGGCCAGGGCGAAGCCCTGACTGCACTGTCCGTCTCCATGGGCATCCCCACAGCAGAGCGCACACACTTCAATGCCGTGATGCACCAGAACTTCTCCGCCATCTTCACCTCCAAGGATGTGACCGCTGGCGAAGTGGCTGACAACATCACTGCTGTCATGCAGAAAGACGAAAAGCTGGCCAAGTTCATCTAAGCCGGTTTCGTCCAATGCCCTGTTGCTCCGGCAGCAGGGCATTTTTATTTCCCGTCCTCTCACAGTCTGCCTGACGTAGCCTCCGCCCGATGCGAAACCTGTTGAGCCTTTTGCTGCTGCTTGCGGTATCTGCCGCACAGGGCATGGAAGTGGAATCCCTGGCAAACGATCCGGAATGGCTTGCCCTCCTGCACGTCAATCGCGGCGCCACCCTGCATGACAGGGACAAAAGCTATGTGGACGACAAGAATTTCTTTCTGGCCGAAAATGGCAAGAGCGATGCACTGGCTGAACTGAAAGCCACAGTGTCTGCGCTTACTGCGACACAATCAGCCGAGCGCTGCCGTTTTCCTGCCCGCTACGCCTTTCTGGCCCGCAAACTGGAATGGGCGGAAAGCCAGCCCTTTGCCCATTGCACTGAATACAATGAATGGCGCAAACAGATTCCTTCTGCACGCGCCGTACTCGTGTTTCCAGCCTCCTATCTCAACAGTCCCTCGTCCATGTTCGGGCACACACTGATGCGCCTCGACACCAGCAGCGCACCGGAAAATGTCTGGAATTCCTGGGCAGTGAATTTCGGGGCCATGACCACCGAAAAAGACAACTCGATACTCTATGTCTGGCGCGGTCTCGCCGGCGGCTATCCCGGGCACTTTGCCATCGTTCCCTATGTCAACAAGATCCAGGAATACTCCAATCTGGAAAACCGCGACATCTGGGAATACAGCCTCAAGCTGGACCCCGAGCAGATTTCCCGGCTGATCGATCACCTCTGGGAACTGCGCAATATCAATTTTGATTACTACTTCTTTGACGAGAACTGCTCTTTCCGTCTGCTGGAGCTGATCGAAGTCGCACGCCCGGGTGAAAACATCATCGAAGGCTTCCGCATGACCGAAGAACCGGTCAATACCGTGCGCACGCTTTACCGGCACGGGCTGGTGACAGAGCTGGTGTATCGCCCCTCAAAAGCTTCCGAGCTGCAGGCGGATGTGAATGCCCTCAGCACTCACGAACAGGCCATGGCCAAGCGTCTCCTTGAAGACCCCGCTTTTGCGAAAAGCGAAGAATTCCAGGCCAGTGCACCGGAGCGGCGTCATCTCATGGCACGCACGGCATTGCGCACCCTGCGCTTCAAGGAACGCAAGAACGAACGTACCGAGTCGGTCGCCGAGCGCGGCATACAACTGCTCTATGTGATGCAGGCCAATCCGGCAGAAACGGTAAAAATCCCGCAGCCAGCTCCCCCGGAAGCCGGACACAGCACCCAGATGTTCGGCCTCGGGGGCGGACAACGCGACGCACAAGGATTTGGCGAGCTGCGTTACCGCATGACCTATCACGATCTCATCGACAATCCGGAAGGCTTTCTGGAAGGCGCCCAGATTGAAGGGCTGGATCTGCGTCTGCGCTATGACGAGCAGGACTCGCTGGATATCGACAGCCTGGAGCTCATCAATATCCGTTCGCTCTCACCTCGCAATGCCTTCATCAAGCCCCTGTCCTGGTCGGTGCAGGCGGGTTGGGAACATGCCCCTGTTTATGGTCAGCACGAGATGGTGACCTATGTGCAGGGCGGTGCCGGCTTCTCTTGGCGCTGGGACGGCCTGCAGCCCTATGCCCTGGCCATGCTGCGCGCAGAAAACGACGAAGCCTACAAACCCTTTATCGAGCTGGGCGCCGGCAGCAGCCTGGGCCTGCTCTGGTACAGCCCTGCCGTGCAGATCAATCTGCAGGCCGACGGCTTCTATTTCGAGAACGGCGAATACCGCTACCGCGGCCAGGCCGGCGTCAATGTCCCGCTAGGCCGCCAGAACGCCCTGCGTCTGGAGGCCAAACAGGACTTCTGGCGTGATGCCGGTGCTGACTCGCCACTTGAAATCAGCCTGGGCTGGCGCCACTTCTTCGATTGAACCGCGGCGCAGCAGCTGGGCTGCAACGCTTCCGGCCAGCCCAGCAATTGTGCAAGACCCCATGCCATGACTTCGGTATCATGGCCGCCCTCGGCACTGTCCCACGGGCTAGCGCCCCCGCTTTCACGACTTACCCAGCACCAGTATCCCAATCAAAGGTTTTCCAATATGCAAATCGCAAACAACGTCGTCGCCCTCATCGAATACACCCTGACTGATGACAAAGGCGAAGTGATCGACTCCTCTGTGGGCGGCGAGCCGCTGGCCTATCTGCACGGCGCTGGCAACATCATCCCCGGCCTGGAAGACGCACTGGAAGGCAAGACTGTGGGTGCTGCCTTCAAGGTCAGCATTGCCCCGGCCGACGGCTATGGCGAAAAGAACGAAGGCCTGCTGCAGGTCGTGCCCAAGTCCATGTTCCAGGGCGTGGACCAGATCGAAGCCGGCATGCAGTTCCATGCCCAGACCGACCACGGCATGCAGGTCATCACCGTGGCCAAGGTCGATGGCGACAACATCACCGTGGACGGTAACCATCCTCTTGCTGGCCAGACCCTGCACTTCGATGTGAAGGTTGTGGAAGTCCGCGCGGCTTCGCAGGAAGAGCTGGATCATGGACACGTACACGGCGTCGGTGGCCACCACCACTAAGCTCAAAGCTGGCTGCGCGTCGGCATAGCTTCGTTAAAAATTCGGCAAAGAATGCTCATTTACACCAAGTAAACTCCGCTTCTTTGCCGACTTTTTGCCTCGCTCTACTCTAGCTCGCTCACCTTTGGGCAAGCCTTATGGCGTAGAGCACACATGAAAAAGGCAGCTGAAAAGCTGCCTTTTTTGTTGCCTGAACCTTTGCCGGACTGATGACTGAACCGCTTACTCCATGACTGCCCGACCATTCACACAAGCGCAACAAATTGTCTGA
>JAVHYE010000016.1:0-18957 GCA_031119295.1 Pedobacter sp.
AATTTCCGCATGCACGGGCTTGCTCAGCGTCAGCCCGATGACGGCATTTTCACCGCTGCCATAAAGGCGTATGGAATCCACCTGCACTTCATGGCCACTCACCGGCCAGGGCTTGCCGGCCAGTTTCTGCTCAAGCAGTTTCTGCGCATCTGCCAGCGCAATATCGCCCTTCACGGCCAGATGCACGGCATCGCCATTGATGCCGCGCTCGGGTTCGGGCACCGGCGGCAAGACCAGCACGGGTTTGGTGCCGCTCACTACCTCAGGCTGAGCACGCACCAGCACGCCCGTGTTGACGTAACGGCCATTGCCCGTGGGCTCGGCAAAAGACACTTTTTCCGGGCGCGGCAGCAGCCAGAGACCCGGCTGGATTTCGCGCGGCGCATTCAGCTCCGGCCAGGCCTTGGCCAACTGGGTTTTCAGGCTGGCCTGGCGCAGGCCGTCGGCCAGCGCAGAACGTATGGTGCCCTGCAGTTTGTCGCGCAGTACCGGCAGAGTCAGCAGCGACTCCACATCCAGCTTGAAGGCCGTGATGGTGCAGGGGCGCAGCCACTTCATTTCATAAGGCTTGGGAGTGACCTGTATATCGCCAGCGGCATTCCAGCCTACCGTACCACTCAGCGTGAACTCGACACGCGGCATGGCCTCGTTGATGCCGCAGCTGGCAATGCCGAACTGGGCCAGCGAGGAGCGCACGCGGGTATTCACCGAGAATTCGATCTGGCTCACCACCGTGAACTGGTTGCCGTTCATGCTCATGGCGAGATCGCGCACGAACATCTGGTGGCTGATCACGGTTTCCACGGGCGCGGTGTAATCCACCGCAATGGATTTGCCGGCTTTCTGCGTCAGGCAATTGAGGGCCGTGATACTGCAGGAGCCAGGCTCGGGCTCGGTGCTGCTGCGGGCCGGATTGAAACGTACACGCAGCACCTGCGTCTGGCTGCCGCTAAGCACGGGGCTGGGTAACTGCTTGAGCACTTCGGCACGCAACTGCTCGAGATCTATGGTCACCGGCACGCTGATGACCGAAGGCTCAGGCACGGGCAGCAGCACCGGCACCGGATTATTCGGTGGAGCCTTGGGAGTGGAGGCACAGCCAGCCAGCAAGAGCACTGGCAGCAGGGCAAGGGAATAGCGCATGGACATCATTCAGGAAAAGCCCCGGAAACAGCTGCAGGACAAGGCGGCACAGGCAGCCAAAAGAGCCGCCATTATAGGAAAATCGCGTCACGTGACCATGACAAAGCGCAGGCAGGCCCTGCGGACCATACAGCAGAACCACTGCCAAGCCCCATAGAAAAACCAACAATGTATCTGCAGGCCCTGCCTAGACTGGGCCGAAGGCATGCATGGACAGACCCGTCTCAGACGAGACAGACAGGGTCCGCACCCAGGGAGGGAGGCAACCATGACCGCGGCCCTGCCCGCACCGGATTTCCGCCTGCTGTTCGAGTCGGCACCCAGCCTGCTGCTGGTACTCACGCCCGGCCTGCATATTGCGGCTGTCAGCAACGCCTATCTCGCCGCCACGATGACCGAGCGCACGGCCATCATGGGGCGTCATCTTTTCGAGGTCTTTCCCGACAATCCCGACGATCCGGAGGCCACTGGCAGCCGTAATCTGCGTGCCTCCCTGGAGCGCGTTCTGCGCCATAAGGTGCCGGACACCATGCCGCTGCAGAAATACGATATCCGCCGTCCGGAATCCGAAGGCAGTGGCTTCGAGGAACGCTACTGGAGCCCGGTCAACTCACCTGTGCTGGATGCAGCCGGTCATCTCTGCTGGATCATCCATCGTGTCGAAGACGTCACCGACTTCGTGCGCTTCCAGCGCCAGCTCGAAAGCCAGCGCAACAATCTTGATCGCGTGGATTGGGAAAAGCGCGAGATGGAACTTTTCCTGCGCACCCAGGAAATCACCGACGCCAATTTCCGCCTCAAGGCGCTCAGCGCCGAGCTGGAAAGCGCCAATCACGAACTGGAAAGTTTTTCCTATTCCGTCTCCCACGATCTGCGCGCGCCCCTGCGCGCCATCGACGGCTTTTCACGCATGCTGGAGACACGTGCCAGTGCGCGGCTTGATGCGGAAGACAAACGCCTGCTCTCGGTCATACGCAATAGCAGCGTCACCATGGGGCGCCTCATTGACGACCTGCTGCATTTTTCCCGCGTCAGCCGCAGCACCCTGCAATGCCAGAGCACGCATATGGAAGCACTGGTGCACAGCGCCTGGCAGGAAGTCTGCGGGGACTTTCCCGGGGAACTCGTGCTGGAAACGCTGCCTGCTGCCAGCTGCGATCCTGCCCTCATGCGCCAGGTATGGATCAATCTCCTCGGCAACGCGGTGAAGTACAGCGCACGACAGGCCGAGCCGCGCATTACCGTTTCTGCCGATGAAGACGATGTCGGCCCCGTCTACCACGTATGCGACAACGGTGCCGGCTTCGACATGCGCTATGTCGACAAGCTCTTCCAGGTTTTCCAGCGCCTGCACAGCAGCAGCGATTTCCAGGGCACCGGCATAGGCCTGGCCATTGTTGCGCGCGTCATCAGCCGGCACGGCGGGCGCGTGTGGGCTGAAGGTGTGCCGGACCAGGGTGCCTGCTTCCATTTTTCCCTGCCCGGCGAAAAGCAAACTGCACTGTCGTATGGAGAGCGCACCCATGCACTGCGTTGAAATCCTGCTGGTCGAAGACAGTCCGCTGGATGCGGAAATGACCTTGCATGCCCTGCACAGCACAGCCATTGCCAACCATATCGAGTGGATACGCGACGGCGCCGAAGCCCTCGACTATCTCTTCCTCCGCGGGCGCCATGCCGGGCGCCATCCGGGCCCGCCACGTCTCGTACTGCTCGACATCAAGATGCCCAAGGTGGACGGACTGGAAGTACTGAAAGCGATGAAGGAAGACAGCGAGCTGCGCCGCATTCCCGTGGTCATGCTCACTTCCTCTGCCGAAGAAAGCGATCTGCTGCGCAGCTACCAGCTCGGCGTCAACAGCTATGTGGTCAAACCCGTGGATTTCGAAAATTTCTCCACGGAAATCGCCAAGCTGGGCTTCTACTGGATGCTGACCAACCGTCTCCCCCTCAATAACTGACCCCCCAAGAGCACTGTCATGAAATCTTTGCGCGTGCTGCTGCTGGAAGACTCTCCCACCGACGCTGAACTGGTACAGGCCTGTCTGGACAGCGGCGAATTAGCCTGCAGCCTGCACCGTGTGGAAACCGAAGAGGACTATCTCACCTCGCTGGTATCGCTGCGCCCCGATCTCATCCTGGCCGATTACACCCTGCCCGGCTTCGATGGCATGAAGGCTCTCGATATCCGCAACAAACGCGCCTCCGGCATTCCTTTCATATTTGTCTCGGGCTCACTGGGCGAAGAGCGCGCCGTGGCCACCCTGGTCGCCGGTGCTTCCGATTACATCCTGAAAGACCGTATGCAACGCCTGCCGGCGGCCGTGGCGCGCGCCATGCAGGATCGCCGCGAGCGCGAAGAAAAAGCACGCATTGCCGGTGAACTGGATGCCGAACGCAAACTCATGCGTGCCCTGCAGGATACGGCACGCGCCCTCATCATCATGCTGGATGCACAGGGCCATATCGTGCATCTCAATCCCGAAGCCGCACATGTGCTGGACCAGCCGCGCCTCGGCCTGCTCGGCTCCGTATTCTGGACCAGCTGCATTGCCAGTGATCATGTGAAAAACATGCGCCATCAGGTGCAGATGGCACTCAAGAATCCGCGCCTGGCCAACCAGCCCTGGCGCGCACGCACGCGCAACAGCCGTACCGTGATGTGGTCGGTCAGCAGTCTGGAAAGCGGCAGCAGCAGTCGCGTCGTGCTCTGCGGCATAGACATCACCGATCAGCAGGCAGCCGAAGAAAAAGCGTATTTCCTCGACAACTTCGACAGCATCACCGGCCTGCCCAACCGTCATCTCTTCCTGCACCAGATCACCCAGCGCAGCGCACAAGGCGCTACGAAAAACCTGCTGGCCGTCATCCTGATCGGCATACCGCGCTTCCACGATATCCGCGACAGCTATGGCGAAGACGTGATGAACCAGGTGATGACGGTGCTGGTGCAGCGCCTGCGCCAGTCACAGGAGCATTCACATCTGCTGGGTCATATCGCGGAAAACACCTTTGCCCTGGCCGTGGAGCTGGCCGATGACAAGGAGCTCACCGAATTCGTGCCGGCCTTGCTGGAAATGCTGCGCAAGCCCGTGGAATTCGAGAGCAATCATTTTGTGCTCAAGGCTTACGGCGGCACCGCCATCTGGCTGCGCGATGCCAGCGATCCCCTGCAGCTCTTGCAGGCCGCCGAATCTGCTTTGCACAGTGCGGAAAACTCACAGCAGGGTTATGCCGTCTACCGCTCACTGATTTCCCATGAAGCGCGCCAGCGCCTGCAACTCGAAGGTGATCTGCGCCGCGCCCTGCAGACCGGCAATGAATTGCTGCTGCATTACCAGCCACAAGTGGATATAGACAATGGCGAGGTGATAGGACTGGAGGCTCTGGTGCGCTGGCAGCATCCGCAATGGGGCCTGCTGCTGCCGGATAAATTCATGCATATCGCCGAGGTCTGTGGCCTCATGCGCGAGCTGGGCCAGCATGTACTGCGCCAGGCCTGCCAGCAGCTGCTGGAATGGAAGGAACAGGGCCTCACACCACCTACCGTGGCGGTGAATGTTTCTGCCAGCCAGTTTTCCTCGCCGGATTTGCTGAGCCAGGTACAAACCGCCCTGCAGGAATTCGGTCTGGATGGTTCGCAGCTGGAAATCGAGCTCACCGAATCCGCCACCATGAAAGATCCGCACAGCAATATCGCAATCATGACGCGGCTGCGGCAGCTGCATGTCACGCTGTCCATCGATGACTTCGGTACCGGCTATTCCAATCTCAGCTATCTCAAACGCTTTCCGGTGGACAGGCTCAAGCTGGACCAGGCTTTTGTGCGCGAAATTCCCGAAGACGCCGACGATCTAGCGATTGCCCGCAGCATCATCGCCATGGCGCGCCAGCTGCAGCTGGAAATCATTGCCGAGGGCGTGGAAAACGTGGAGCAGATGCGCCTGCTCGCGGCGGCCGGCTGCCGCCATGTGCAGGGCTATTATTTCAGCCCACCGGTACCGGCCAGCGCATGCCGGCACTTTCTGGAACATCCCTTTCCTGTGCCCGATCTGGGCCTCGCCCCGCCGGTCCGCAGCGCCATGAGCTAGTTGCTTTCTGGCCCATCCAGACACTGACTTGCCGGTCAAAACATGACAGGCTAGGCCGGTTTTTCCTTCTGCATCCAACAACAAGAGCGAGCAGGCAATGATCGAGTGGAGTGAACAGTCCCGCATGATCCGCGATATGGTGCGCGGTTTCGTGGAAAAAGAAGTGGTGCCGCAGCTGGACGCCATTGAATACGAGGGCACACCACCCTACGACGTGCTGCGCAAATTGATCAGCACATTCGGCATGGATGCCATGGCAAAAATGCAGTTCGACAAACAGATCGCACTGGAAGAAGCCATCGCCCGCGGCGAAGCCCAGCCGGAAAAAGAAAAGAAAGAAGGATTCAATGCCGGTGCCGCCGAACAGGCCGCCATGCGCATGATTCCGATTATTGAAATCTGCCGTCATGCACAAGGTCTCGTGACCGCCATGGGCGTGTCCATGGGACTCGCTGGCGGTGCCATCATGGGCAAGGGCACGCTGGAACAGAAAAAGCGCTGGGCCCTGCCCCTGCTGACCCTGGAAAAAGTTGGCGCCTGGGCAATCTCCGAACCCAACTCCGGCTCCGATGCTTTCGGACAGATGAAGACACTGGCCAAGCGCACGGATGATGGCGGCTATGTCATCAATGGCGCCAAGACCTGGATTACCAATGGCCCTTATGCCGACACCATCGTGCTCATCTGCAAGCTGGATGAAGACGGCGTGGCCGCAGCGGACCGCAAGATCGTTTCCTTCATTCTCGACAGCGGCATGCCCGGCCTCACACAGAGCAAACCCTTCAAGAAAATGGGCATAGGCTCCTCGCCCACGGGCGAACTTTTTCTCAGTGATGTGAAAGTAGGCGCCGACCGTTTGATCGGCGGCAGCGAAACGGCCTACGGCCGTTCCGGAGCCAAATCCACCTTCATGCAGGAGCGTGCCGGTGTGGCCGCCATGGCGCTGGGCATGGTGGAGCGCGCCCAAGAGCTTTGCATTGAATACGCAAAAACCCGCGTGCAATTCGGCCAGCCCATAGGCAATAACCAGCTCATACAGCTCAAGCTCGCCAAGATGGAAGTGGTGCGCACCAATCTGCAGAACATGGTGTTCCGCTATATCGAGCTCACAGGCTGGGGCAAGCAGATGACGCTGGCCGAGGCCTCGGCCATGAAGCTCTATGCCGCGCAAGCCTGCATGGAAGTCACCACCGAAGCCGTTCAAGTTTTCGGCGGCATGGGCTATATGCGTGAAGCCCGCGTGGAACAGCTCATGCGCGATTCCAAGATCCTGCAGATTTATGCCGGTACGGATGAGATGCAGGTTATTGCGATAGCGAAGGACTTGTTGTCGCGCTAAGGCCATTACCTCTACTTCATCGTCATCCCGGCGAAGGCCGGGACCCATAATTCGTCTGCTATTGCACTGCCGTATGGGCCCCGGCCTTCGCCGGGGTGACGATGGCCTTTATGAAGAACTTAGAGAATATCGGGATATAAATCCCGCCAATGAGGATTGGCCTCCTGAATCAGACGAATCTTCCATACTCTCCGCCATTCCTTTAATGCCTTTTCACGACGAATCGCCTCCTCCATCGTTGAATGCTGCTCATACCAGACCAGTGAATGCACACCATACTGTCGCGTAAACCCGTCAGCCAGGCCGCGCTTATGCTGCCAAACCCGCTGCACCAGATCAGACGTCACACCAATATACAAAGTGCCATAAGGTCGACTGGCCATGAGATACACGCAAGGCTGCCTTTCCATGATGCAAATCCTTTTGCACAAGGGCATGGCCCTCTAGAATAGCCGCACTCCCGAATACCGAGCCTCCCCATGTCCCTCAAAGACCAGCTCATGAAGGCCGGCCTTGCCGATGCCAAGAAGGCGCGCAAGGCCGAGCATGAAAAGCGCCAGCAAGCGCGCGATCCCAATGCGGAAAGTGCGCAGCAAATCGCCCAGAAAGCCCAGGCCGAAAAAGCCGAGCGGGATCGCGAGCTCAATCGCCAGCGTCAGGAAGAAATGGAGCGCAAGGCGGTGGCTGCGCAGATACGCCAGTTGATCGAGAACAACCGTATAGACCGCAAGGGTGGCGATATCAGCTGGCAGTTCACCGATGCCAGGAAGATCAAGAAACTCTATGTGACCAAGGCGCAACAGGATCAGCTGACACGCGGCCTTATTGGCATCGTGCGCCTGGGCGATGGCCATGAGCTGGTCCCCGCGGTGGTGGCCGAAAAAATCCGCCAGCGCGATGCCGAGGCCGTGGTATTGCTGAACAGCCGGAAGGTCACGGAAGAAGTGGGAGCAGACGATCCTTACGCGGACTACAAGATTCCGGATGACCTGATGTGGTAACTAGCCGCATCAAATCAGCGGCCTCAATCGGCCGGCATCACCGTCACGCGCACATCCAGCACATGCTGGCCGCCACCAAGTATCACACCGCGCAAGGGTGAGACATCGCTGAAATCCCGTCCCCAGGCAATCGTGATATGTCCCTCGCCGGGCAGCACGGCATTGGTGGGATCAAAATCCACCCAGCTTGCTCCGGCATCCTGCACGGCGCCTGCCTCATGGCGCGGCGCATACAGCGACACCCAGGCATGCGAGGCATCGGCGCCAATCAGGCGCTCCTGTCCTTCCGGCGGCTCGGTGAGCAGATAGCCGCTGACATAACGTGCCGGCAAACCCAGCGCACGCAGACAGGCAATCATGAGATGCGCAAAGTCCTGGCAGACGCCGCGCTTTTCTTCCAGCACCTGCAAAAGCGGTGTTGCCACTTGCGTGGCCTCGGCATCAAAGGTGAATTCTTCGTGGATTTTCAGCATCAAGGCATGGGCAGCCTCCAGCAGCGGCCGCTCCGGCGTGAAGCAGTCGGCGGCGTAATCGGCAAACACATGCTTGATACGCACGAAAGGTGACTCCTGGCGAAACACCAGCGCCGCCAGCAACTCTTCATCAATGGCATGACCGGCATAGCGGCAATGCTGCACCACCCTTTCCCAGGACGGAGACTGCGAAAAATCCGGCCATTGCCGCGGCTTTACCTCGATATGGGTTTCGGAAGAAACCGAGAGGCGCAGATGCGGCTGTGTGAATTCGAGAAAGGAACAGGGATTGCCGAAGAAATCATCCATGAGCTTTTCACGCGTGGGCGGCGGCGTGATATGCAACCAGTGCGACACGATTTTCTGCCAGGGCAGCACACGCGGCTGCAGATGCAGGAGCTGCTGCGAATGCGGCACCGGCACACTGTAGTGGTAATCGGTTTCGTGGCTGATGCGGTAGATGGCCATAGGCAGACTCAGGCCGACGCCGTGGTACGGCTGACAGCATCGATATGCGCGAAATAGCGCAGGCCCAGCTCTTCGGAAAGATGGCGCGACTGTCCTGATACTTCATGCAGCAGATTCGCCAGCAGGTCCAGTGCACGCTGCAAGCGCACCGGCGACAGCATTTCGATTTCCAGCACGGACAGATTCAGGGTCTGCAGCTTTTCACTCATGTCACCCAGACCGTAATCATGGTGATCCCCGAGATGGCTGAGCGCCTGCGTCAGCGCCTGCAGCTGGAAAACCAGGGAGTGCGGATTGCTGGGGTCCAGCAATAAAAGATCCAGTACCGGAATCAGCTGCGCACTGGAAAGATAGCGGCTGCGATAGGTCAGCGAGCTGTCTGCCATTTCCAGCAGCCAGGTCAGGGCGATGCTGTCATTGCCCTGACTGGAACTCATGACCTGCGCAATCACATCGGAGAGGAACTGCAGACGCTCGAGACGGCGCCCTATCATGAGGAAGCGCCAGCTATTGTCCTGCGTCATATTGTCCAGAGCGAAACCGGCCAGCGCGGATTGCGACATGAGCAGGCGATCCAGAAAAGACAGGGCATCGGCCGGCTCCAGACTTTCCGGATGCAGGGCATCGGCCTCCTGTTGCAGGCCGGTAATCGCCACCCAGTTTTCCTGTGAAAGACGGCCACGCACCTGCGAAGCCGACCAGATCAGCGCGCGCAGCTGGCTGGCCAGGCTGGCAGGATTTTCATTGTCGCAAATTGCTGCCAGCAAGCCGGCATCGGCCTCTTCTTCCGGCTGCAACAAGCCAAAGAAACGGCAGCAGGACAGCGCCAGTGTCAGCGCCGTATCACTTTCATTGCTTTGTTCCACATCACGCGACAAGGCCGAACGCAAAAGGCGGGCATGGTTTTCCGAGCGCTCGGCATAACGCCCCAGCCAGAACGTATTTTCCGCGACGCGCGAGGGCAGATAAGGGTCCTGCCGCAGCAATTCACTCACGCCAATGATGCGGCTGCTCAGGGCTTCGGTGCGACGGCTATCGCTGAAGCACACCCAGGTATCCTTGCTGGTGCCGCCGCGCTGCATGGACACCACATCGGCCGTGTCTTCGCTGGATACGCGGGTGAGTCCGCCCGGCATCACGATATAGCCCTTGTCAGTGGCGACAGCATAAACGCGCATGCCGGTGGCATGGCCGGAAAAAGTGCCGGGCTCGGGATTCCATACCGGCGAGCGCGCCAGCTGCACACGCTCCTGCGCCACATAGGCCTGCGGACGCCGGCGTATACGCCCGGCCAATGCAGCCAGTCCTTCTACATCCAGACTGGGCCCGAACACGGGCTCGAATCCCTGCGAGGGAAAAGCCGGCTTGATGACAAGTTCCGCCAGTTTTTCCAGCGCATCGTTGAGCACCGGCTCTTCACCACACCACCAGGACGCAATCGAGGGCAGTTGCAAAGGCTGGCCCAGCAACTGCTCGCAGATTTTCGGCAGGAAGCCGAGCAGGCCCGGCGTTTCCAGTACACCACTACCGAGTGCATTGGCCATCACCACGGTGCCGGCACGCACGGCTTCCAGCAGGCCGGGCACACCCAGCGCGGAATCGCTGCGCAATTCCAGCGGGTCACAGAAGTCATCATCGAGACGACGCAGGATGGCATGCACGCGCTTCAGGCCATTCAGTGTTTTCAAAAACACATAGGGCTGGCGCACGGTGAGATCGTGGCCTTCCACAAGCGGCATGCCGAGCTGGCGCGCGAGATAAACGTGTTCAAAATAGGTTTCGTTGTAGCGGCCGGAGCTGAGCAGAACAGTGAGTGGCGGCTCACCGGCAGACGGAGCCAGTCGCGCCAGCCCCTGTTGCAAGGCCTGGAAAGCGCCGGTCAAAGCCTGCACGCGCAGCTGGCGGTAAAGCACCGGAAAAGCACGCGCAATGATTTGCCGGTTTTCCAGCGCATAGCCCATGCCGGAAGGCGTTTGCGTGCGGTCGGCCATCACCCACCAGCGGCCATCCGGTGCACGTGCAATATCGGCGGCATAGATATGCAGAAAGGTGCCGCCTGCGGGGCGCACACCCACACAGGGCCAGAGAAAATTATTGTGGCCATAAATCAGTTCAGGTGGCAGCAGGCCTGATTTGAGCAGGCTCTGGCTACCGTAGACATCGCCCAGAATGCGATTGAGCAATTCGGCACGCTGGGCAATACCGGCCGCCAGTGTTTGCCACTCTGCATCAGGAATGAGATTGGGCACAGGCCCGAGACGCCAGGGCCGGTCGAGACCGCCCTCTTCGCCGTAAATATTGTAGGTAATGCCGTTCTCGTGCACGAGACGATTGACGAGATCCGCACGCTGCTGCATCTGTGCCGGATTCATACTGCCCAGCTGGCGCGCGAATTTTTCCCAGTGCGCATGCAAATTCCCGTCGGCGCCACGGATTTCATCGTAGCGGGCAGGATCATGCGGATAGCTGGTGAAAAGATCGGTCATGGCAAGAGAAAAGCTGGCACAAGAGGCGGGTCATGCGGCCCGGTTCAGGTGGCGTGATGGTAGCAGAGCCGTCGCCATGAAACGGCAGGCAATCAGGCCGCCGAAGCGGCCATTACAGCCGGTGGCCGGTCAGCGCCGCCGCATATCCAGGGTGAAGGGATAATCCGGACTGACCGGGACAGAGGCCACAGGCATGACCTTGCCCGGGGTATGCCCCATACGGAAAAAGCGCGCGAGACGCCGGCTTTCCGCCTCGAAGGCATTCACCGGGAAGCCGCCATAATTGCGTCCGCCCGGATGCATGACGTGATACTGGCAGCCGCCCAGCGAACGCTGCATCCAGGTATCCACCAGATCAAACACCAGTGGCGAATGCACACCGATCAGGGGATGCAGGCAAGCCGCCGGCTGCCAGGCGCGATAACGCACACCGCCGACAAACTCGCCGACATTGCCGGTGGGCTGCAGGGGTATAGGCAGGCCGTTACAGGAAAGCTGGTAACGGTCCGGCGCCAGGCCACTGATTTTCACCTGCATGCGCTCCACCGAGGAATCCACATAGCGCACGGCACCCGCGGCCGAACCCTCCTCGCCTGTGACATGCCAAGGCTCCAGCGCATGTCGCAACTCCACATCCACGCCTTTCACGGAAAAATCGCCATAGCGCGGAAAACGGAATTCCATATGCGGGGCAAACCAGTCCGCTTTCACCTCATAACCGCTCTGGTTCAGCTCGGTGATGACATCGGCAAAATCCTGCTCCACGAAATAGGGCAGCATGAAACGGTCATGCAACTCTGTGCCCCAGCGCGCGAGGCGCGCCGGCTTGTAGGGCTGCTCCCAGAAGCGAGCCAGCAGGGAACGCAGCAGAAGCTGCTGCGCCAGACTCATTTCCGCATGCGGCGGCATTTCAAAAGCACGCAACTCCAGCAAGCCCAAACGCCCGGTCGCACCATCCGGCGAATAAAGCTTGTCTATGCAGAACTCGGAGCGATGCGTATTACCAGTCACATCAATCAGCAGATTGCGCAGGATGCGATCCAGCTGCCAGGGCTGCAGATTGGCTGTGCCCGCATCCGGAATCTGCTTGAAAGCAATTTCCAGTTCGTAGAGCGAATCATTGCGCGCCTCATCCACACGCGGCGCCTGCGAGGTCGGGCCGATAAACAGGCCGGAGAACAAATAGGACAGCGAAGGATGGTTATGCCAGTAGGCAATCAGGCTGCGCAGCACATCAGGGCGACGCAGGAAGGGCGAATCATTCGGTGTCGCTCCGCCGAGTACAAAATGATTACCACCGCCCGTACCGGTATGGCGGCCATCGACCATGAATTTTTCCGTGCTGAGACGGGTTTCATGCGCGACCTGATACAGATGCGTGGTCTTGTCGACAAGCTCGTCCCAAGTGGCGGAGGGATGAATATTCACTTCAATCACGCCCGGGTCCGGCGTCACACGGAAATTCGTAAGGCGCGGATCAGAAGGCGGCTCATAGCCTTCCATCAAGACCGGCGTATGCAAATCAGCGGCTGTGGCCTCGATGGCCGTCACCAGCTCCAGATAATCATCCAGCTCCGACAAGGGTGGCATGAAGAGATAGAGCTTGCCATCGCGCGGCTCGGCACAAAGGCTGGTGCGCGTCAGCCAGGAGGCCGATTCACCCGCTGCCGGGCGTTTGGCATTCACAACCGGGGCGGCTTTTACACCAGCAATCTGCCGGCGTATGTCGGCATGGGTTTTCAGTGGCGGGAAATTCCGGGAAGGGTCCGGTGCATGCACATAGGGATGATCGGACTGGCTGGCCCAGGGCTGGGAATCCAGCGGCAGGCGATACCCTATGGGTGAGTCACCGGGCACGAGATAGCAGTGCTCGCTGCGTAAAAACCAGGGCCCGGTCTGCCAGGCATTACCCGCCGGATTGCGGGACAGCGGCAGCACATGCCCTATAACTTTATCCAGGCCCTGCGCAAACACCTTCATCAGGCGCTCACGCTCCAGCGGATCACTGACACGTGAATCCAGCGGGTCCACATTTTCCGGGAGGCGGCGTTCACGCCACATGTAATAGAAAAGATCTTCGTAGGCGGGAAAAATGAAATCACTGGAAAGGCCCAGCCTTTGCGCCACACCGTGCAGGAATTCTGCTGCCAGCACGGCATTGACGGCGTAATTCTTTTTCTCGTCGGCTATCAGTTCCGGATCCAGCCAGATGGGCTCTCCATCCTTGCGCCAGAAACAGTTCAGGGACCAGCGCGGTAATTGCTCGCCCGGATACCATTTTCCCTGCCCGAAATGCGTGAGGCCCAAGGGCGCATATTTATCACGCAAGCGATGATACAGCTCGGCCGCGCGCAGGCGCTTGGTCGGCCCCAGCGCAGCGGTATTCCACTCTGCGCCATCCGGATCATCAACGGAAATAAAGGTTGGCTCGCCACCCATGGTGAGGCGCACATCCATGGCCGCGAGATCCGCATCCACGTCCTGCCCCAGCTTGACGATGGCCTCCCACTGCGCAGGCGTATACGGCTTGGTCACACGCGGCGCTTCATAAATGCGCTGCACGCTCATGCTGTGCTCGAACTCGCACTCACACTCATCAATCAAGCCCGAGATAGGTGCTGCTGACGAAGGCTCGGGCGAACAGGCCAGAGGCAGATGACCTTCACCGGCAAAAAGGCCGGAGGTGGGATCAAGCCCTATCCATCCGGCTCCAGGTAAATAGACCTCGCACCAGGCATGCAGATCGGTGAAATCCGCTTCCGGACCGGAAGGGCCATCCAGTGATTTCACATCGGCGGTGAGCTGTATGAGATAGCCAGAGACAAAGCGGGCGGCGAGGCCGAGATGCCGCAGCACCTGCACCATGAGCCAGGCTGAATCACGGCAGGAGCCGGACGCTTTTTCCAGCGTTTCCTCCGGCGTCTGCACACCGGGCTCCATGCGTATGAGATAGCTCACGTCCTTGTAGAGGCGCTGGTTGATGTCGACGAGAAAATCAATCGTGGCCCGCGGCTTGCGCGGAATGGCCTCCACATATTTTTTCAGGCGCGGCGTCAGTGGCAGGGTCTGGCGGAAAGGAGCCAGCTCCGACTCCAGTGAGGCGTCATACACAAAGGGAATTTTCTCGGCCGCGGGCTCAAGAAAGAAATCAAAAGGGTTGAGCACCGACATCTCGGCCACGAGATCCACCTCCACGCGAAAGCGTGAGGTCTTTTCCGGGAAGACGAGACGGGCCAGATAATTGGACTGTGGGTCTTGCTGCCAGTTGATGAAATGTTCCGCCGGCGTGACCTTGAGCGAGTAGGAAAGTATGCGCGTGCGACAATGTGGTGCAGGCCGCAGCCTGACCACCTGTGGCCCCACATTGATGGGGCGATCGTAGCGGTAGTCCGTGATGTGGTTGAGCGCAACATGAATCGACACAGAAACCCTCCGCTGGAAAATGCTCTGTTGAAGTGCACTTCAACAAGGAGCGGAGCAAGACTTGTGCCACGGGATTGCGACAGGGAAATTACGCGGAAGGGCTATACCGACTCGTGCTCGCGCACGGCCTGGCCGCTGCTGCCGGGACCGGCAAGGCCGGCGGCATAACGCCAGGTATCGCGGCCACCATGCTTGGCCTCATAGAGCGCATCGTCAGCAGCGCAGATGAGCTCGCCCGGCGCCAGCATGGAAACGCCGGGAATGGCCACCGCCACACCGACACTGATGCTGACGAATTCACGCGGCAGGCCCGGGGCCTGGGGAATGCCGGCATCACGCAGGCTGGCGATCAGACGCTCGGCATGCTGGCAGGCCGTCTCGCGATCGGTTTCCGGAAAGAGCAGCAGGAATTCCTCACCACCATAGCGCACGGCGATATCGCCGGGACGGCGCGTATGCGCGGCAATCAGGGCGGAAACCCGGCGCAGGCAGCCATCACCATTCACATGGCCCAGGGTGTCGTTGTAATGCTTGAAGTGGTCGATATCGATCATGAGCACGGCCAGCGAGCTCTGCTGGCGCGTGGCACGGCGCCACTCCTGCTGCATTTCCTCGTCGAAATGGCGGCGGTTGGCGAGGCCAGTCAGCGCATCCTGGCGAGAAAGCCGGTCGAGACGCCCCGCATATTCCTCGGTGCGTTCCTGCGCCGCACGCAGCAGACGGGCCTGCAGATAAAGATCACGGTCACGACGTTCGGCGTAATAGGCGATGAACATGCCCAGCAGGCTGCTGCCGGTATAGGTGCGGTGCAGCAGGCCCCAGTCCACCTCGCCGCCCAGCACCAGCGCCAGCACAGTACCGGCCAGGCCGCCCAGCCAGCCGGCATAGAGGGCATGTTTGAAGCGCAGGCCGACCACGCTGTAGATGATGACCATGGCATACATGACGGCCGCTTGCGTGAGCTGGCCAGCTACCGGGTCCACCACCACGCCGGTCACCGCCACCGAAAGGGCCACAGCGCCAAAGCTGCCCGCGCCGGCATAAATCTCGAACCAGCGGTCCAGGGTATGGATACGCGCAAACACCCCGGCCAGCACGATGATGACGCCGACCAGACCGTAGAGAGAAAGCCAGTTCAGCAGCTCGTGCGGCGGCATCAGCAGATAGATGCCGGAGCTGAGCAGGAGATAGAGGACGAGAATGAAGACAGCGCTGTTCTTGAAGGCCCCCACGGCCCGCTTGCGGTGATCCACGTCATAGGCAGACTCAAGACTGCCGCCGAAGCCCAGCTTCCAGCTGCGCCGCTGCACCAGAGCCTCGATTTCCGCCTGATCTGTATTGTCCGGGTACAACATCCCACGCCCTCCGGGGCTTTTTGTTATTCCTGCAATCCCTTGCCGGTCATCCTGCGGACACAATCAGCACTAGCCTAGAACATGCTGTAGTTTGCGACAGTGACTTGCCGTTCGTCGCCGACCGGGTTACAACCCCCCTCTGAAGAGGTGGCCGGCCTACCCTTGTTGGCACCGCTTTACCATAAGAAAAACAGCGCAGAGGATCTGCCGTGACCGCTCGAGAAAAAGAAGAACATTACGGACATGTCGAGGTAACCCCCCATCCCGCCTGGGCCCAGTCTTTCTGGGACGGCCTCATGCCGCTCAAGAACCGTATTGCCCAGCATGCGCTGTTCAGTGAAATGGCCGTGGGCGATCTGTCGCTGGCGAGGTTCCGTCACGCCCTGCTCAACTTCTATCCACTGGTTGGCAATTTCCCGCACTACATGGGCCTGACCCTGGCCAAGTCCTACCAGACCAGCGTGCCCGGCGTGCTGGAAACCCGCGACTGGCTGATCAACAACATCAAGATCGAGCAGCGCCATCTCTACTGGTATCGCGACTGGGCCATGGGCTTCGGCATCACCGCCGAGATGCTGGATACCGTCACACCGCCCGCTGCCATGGATGCCGTGAACCACTACCTCTGGCATATCAACCAGCGCGGCAGCATTGCCGAGGGCATTGCCGCCACCAATCTCGCCATCGAATGGGCCACGGGTGACTGGACCATGTCCGTAGTCAGCGGCATGAAAATCTATGCTGAGCGCGGCGACGCCCGTATCGACCGCCGCAGCATGGCCTGGCTGCGCGCCCACGCGCATTACGACGATGCCCACCCCTACGAGGCCATGGAGCTGGTGAAAAAACTCTGTGGCGAGGATGCCGTGCTGCAGGAGCGTGCTTATGCAGCGGCGACCCGCGGCATGGAGTACTACCTGCTGGCCCTCGATGATTGCTATGAAAAGGGCAATCTCTTCGGCTAAGGCCGCCTGCAAGACAAGAGCAAAAAAGCCGGCAGATGCCGGCTTTTTTATGTGCGCTCTCAGGCTAGTGCAGGCTCGTAGCCCCGCACCGACTCCACCACCTCGGCATCAGTGATATAGCCATGCTCGACAAACCAGGCGATGGCATCACGCAGGGTTTCTTCCACCGGGCGCACGGTGAGGCCCAGCTCATGGCGTGCCTTGCTGGCATCCGCCACCAGCCCCTTCTTGGTCACTTCGATTTCCACCGGCGTGGTGGCCGGCGCTTTCTTGGTGAAATTGGCGGCAAAGGTCATGGCATAGGCCAGCGGCTTCAGCACATCCGGCTTGACCACGAACACGCGACGCTTCACACCCGTGATACGCAGCGCGCGACGCACGATATCGGCATGCGTGTAGTTCTCGCCGCCCAGGATATAGCTCTCGCCGGTACGGCCCTTTTCCAGTGCCAGCACATGGCCCATGGCGCAGTCGCGCACATCGATGTAATTGGATTCGGTGACCACGGCCAGCGCAAAGGGCGCGCCGAACATATCGCTCACCAGACGGCCTGTAGGCGTAGGGCCGACATCGCCAGGACCCAGCGGGCAGGCCGGGCAGACAATCACCACGTCCAGACCCTTGCGGGCATACCACTCTGCCAGGCGATGTGATTCGTACTTGGTGCGGCTGTAATGCGATTCCGCCAGGGCAAAGGGCGAGCGCTCGTCACAGGCCTTGTCCAGGCCCTGGCCGGCAAACACGGCAAAGGAGCTGGTATAGACCACACGCTTCACCCCCTGCTGCAGACACTCTTCCAGCACCAGACGCGAGCCGTCCACATTCACGCGATCCAGCAGACCCATATCCGGCAGCCAGAGCGCATAGATGGCAGCGAGGTGAAAAACCGTATCGCAACCAGCCACGGCACGCTTCACATCCAGAGGATTCAGCAGATCACCGGCCATGAGCTCTATGCCCTGCACATCCTTGAGATTGAGCAGGTTTTCCTTGGGCAGGTGCAGTACACGGACCTTGGCGTCGGGATAACGACGACGCAACACCTTCACGACATTGGAGCCGATGAAGCCGGCACCGCCGGTCACGAGAATCTGGGAGGGAGAGGTGGAAGCAGTCATGCTGTCGTCCTGTGCAGGTCTTGTTATGGCTGACGGGTCACGGAGTCTGCCCCAGACAGCCCGGCCTGTGCAGTGGCCGGATTGATCCCCGATTGGCAGGAAGCGCATGACAGGAGGCAGATCATGATCAAGCTCAAACGCGTCTACGAAACCCCGGATGAAAGCGACGGTTTCCGCCTGCTGGTGGAAAGGCTGTGGCCTCGCGGCATCACCAAGGAAAAGGCCGCCGTAGCACTGTGGATGAAGGACATCGCCCCCAGCGCCGAGCTGCGCAAATGGTTCGCGCACGACGAAGAGAAATGGCAGGAATTCCGTCGCCGCTACCGCGAAGAAATCAGCGCCAGTCCGAGTCTGGACATGCTGCGTGAACTCATCCTGCAGCACCCCGTCATCACCTTTGTGTATGCGGCCAGTGATCAACAGAACAGCGCCACCGTGCTGAAAGCTTTTGTCGAAAAAGCAAAGCCCTTGTGAGGCGTTTCAGGCAGGACTTTTTTGCAGGTCAGGCTTTAGCCCGACCTGCAAAAACGCCGGGCAAAAAAAGGCCGCCCGCAGGCGGCCAAGCAACGCACAGGGTAAAACTTTTTTCTTGTAATTAATGACTCAGTCGCCGAGACCCACCATGCGCGCGACTTCACCCGCCTGTTTGTCGTTCATGCCGCCATTGGCCTTGGCCGACGCAATCACACGATCACGTGCATTGCCTTGCAAGGCACTCAGGGCCTGATCCGGCGTAGTACCCGCCGGTACTTGCACACCAGCGGCTTGCAGGGTCTGCTGTTTCACAGCATCGGGAATCTTGTCGCGGCCACCGTATTGCGCGTCCAGCTTGCCCAGGCTGCTCTGCACGGCCAGCGTCTTCTGCACTTCAGGTTGTGCGACGGCACCCACAACGGCGCTAGCCGGAATATTCGAGCTGATTGCTGAGCCCACCGCAGCACTGATGGCCGCCTGCGGATTCGTTCCGGCGGGTGCGCCCTGCACTACCTTCAGGGTCTGGCCCGGTGAAGTGGTGACTTTCTGGCTGGAGCTCTTGCTCTCGTTAAATACCTCCAGCTCGGCAATACCACTGCCGCCAGAAGTCGCCGGCTTTTT
>JAVHYE010000016.1:19057-29487 GCA_031119295.1 Pedobacter sp.
CGTAGAGGTAGTCGAGCCCGTGCCGCTCTTGTTGCCTGTCGTACTGCTGCCGGAATTGCCACCACCGGTTGTGCTGCCGCCAGTGCCGCCTTTCTTGCCGATAGGCTTGTCGCTATAGCCGGAAGCCGATACCGAGCCCTGGAAGCCCTTGTCGGAAGAAGTGCTCACTGCCTCTTTCTGGATGACCTGGCCGCCAGCGACCACGGTCGGGTTATTGCCCTGCAGCTTGCTGCCTTCCAGCGTGGTATTGCCGCCCGAATAGAGCGCGAGATTGCCGCTGCCGGCATTCAGCGTGGCCACTTTGGCCTGATCACTTTCCGTCTCGCGGAAGCCGCCGGACAAGCTCCCACCGCCACCGGACTGCATGGACTTCTTGCCATTGGATTTGACCTCGCCCTTGCCACCGGACACCGCCACATCCACATTCATGCTGCTGGACGTATCTTTGTCGCGCGCGGCTTCAATGCTGAGATTGCCGCCCGCGGCTACCACAATGCCTTCCTGTGCCGACACCTGCGTGCCCACCAGTTTGGTATCGCCACCGGAAGCCAGCACCACTGCACCGCTGCCACTCTTGATACCGGCCACAACAGCATGATCGCTGCTGCTGCTGGAGCGTCCGTAACTGGCTTCCACCGCCGCACTGCCTTCTTTCTTGCCAGCCGAAATATCCAGCGAGCCGCCGGCATTCATGCCGCTGGCGCTGGAGGTGTCATGCGCCACATCGAAAGTGAGATTGCCACCGGCAGCGACAGCTGCTGGCCCCTGCGCTTCCAGCTGCGTGCCTTCAAAACGCGCATCACCCTTGCT
This sequence comes from Pedobacter sp., assembly GCA_031119295.1. Lineage (GTDB taxonomy): Bacteria > Pseudomonadota > Gammaproteobacteria > Pseudomonadales > Moraxellaceae > UBA2031. Next base: position 19,868 of record JAVHYE010000016.1, read on the forward strand.
GTTCACGATGAGGGCGCCGCCCGATTTGATACCGCCCACCACCGCCGTGCTGCTGCTCTCGGTGGCAGTTTCATAACCGCCGCTGCCACTCAGGCTGCCGGTCTTGTTGACGATATCCACGGACACACCTCCGCCACCTTTGGTGGTGGTATCGGTGCTGGTTGCCGTATTTTTTGCCGCCTTGTAATCCAGCGAACCCACATTGAGCACAGTGTCACCACCGCTGGTGATATTCGTGCCTTCCAGGCTGGTGGCACCGGTCGTGGTGATGCTGGCCTTGTTGCGCACATTGATATTGGACACCACGGCGGTGCTGCTGCTCGCACTGTTCTTTTCATTCTCGTAGTTGTACGAGGCTTCAACACCGGCGCCCGCACCGGCGCTGGTCACGGTATTGGCATGCACGCCGGTCGGTCCGGCCGCAGCACTCACACCGGCCTTGGCTTCAGCCGAAGCAAAAGCGCCCAGCTTGGCTTCATGCGTCGTCGTATCGGAAGAACTCCAGGTAGTGTTGGCCGCGGCTTGGCTGGTGTAAGTCGCCGAGCTCTGCTCGAGATCGCCCACATCAATCTGCGTGCCGACATCAGTGATATTGTTTTCCGCCTTGCGCGTGAGCTTGCCACCGGACTTGATGCTGGAGGTGACGGCTGTGGTCGAACCTTCAGTTGCCGTGCCCGACGTATTGGTGCCGTAAAGACCGGCACCGACCTTGGCTTCGCCTCCTGCGCTGGCTCCGGCCACCGCACCGAGACCAACATTGGCGCCAGCATTGGCACTGCCCTTGGCTTCGCCCGAACCATACAGGCCCACCGAGGTGGCACTGCTGCTCGATGTCGTTACGCTGGAGTCCTGCACCGCCTTGAACGTCATGTCGCGCGCTTGCAGCGTGATGTCATTGCCGGCTTCAAGACTGGAGCCTTCCACATTCAGTGTTTTCTCCGCCTTGATGGACATATTGCCGCCGGCCTTGATGGCCGAGCCCTGATGCGTGATATCGGTGGTCGTCGTGCTCTTGTCCGTCTTTTCAAACAGGGCCACGCGATTTTCCGTCGACGCCGCACCTTCCACACCGGCATTGGCCTTGGCATTGGGCAGGCCCTTGCCAGCAAACGCCGAGGCACCGGCACTGGCTCCGCCGGACACCGTGTTATCGGTGCTGGCCATGAAACCGATATTCATGGTGGAAGAAGTCGTGCTGCTGGTGTGCTTGTCTTCTGCCGCCAGCAGATTCACGTTCTTGGCAGCGATATCGGCATCACCACCAGCCGCAATCGTGGAGCCCTGCAGATTCACATCATTGCCGGCCTTCACTTTCACGTTCTTGCCGAAATTCAGATTGGAGCCGACATGCGTCAGGTCTTCAGTCGAGGTATTGGTTGTCGTGCTGCCATAAATCGCGAGACCACCCGAAGCCTGTGCATTGGCCGAACCACTGGCACCGGCACTGGCCTGTGCATGCGCATGACCATCAACATTGCTGGCCGAAGCAGAGGCGCTCTTCTCGCTGCTGGTGCTCTTGCGCGTACCGGCCTTGGTGGCATCACCATCCGCTTGATTGGAGCCGGTCACCTGGAACACGCCAGTGTCTTTCTTGGTGGTTTCGCTCTTGTCGTAATTACGGCCGGCCAGCACATTCACATTATTGCCGGCATCAATCTCGCCGCTGCCGGCGACATTCACATCCGAGCCCTGGAAGGTGATGTCGTTTTTCGCCTTCAGCGAGGCATCGCCACCTACATTGAAACTGCTGCCGGCATTGCGCACGGACTCGCTGTCAGTGGTAGTGTCAGTGGACGACCACAGCGCGCCATTACGCCCCAAGCCCTCTTCATGGCTTTCGCTATGCGTGGTGGTCGTATTTTCGCGCGCAATGATGTTGACGTTATTACCCGCATCCAGCCCGGCATTGCCCGTTACATTTACAGTGGAACCGGCAATGGTGATGTCATTGCCGGCCTTGGCATTAAGATTGCCGCCTACGGTCAGGCCCGAACCCACCTGCTGCACCGTGCTCGTGGTCGTGCTGCTGTAGGAGTTGGAGGTCATGCCATTGCCACCCGCAGTCGTGGTGGTCGTGGTGTTCTTGTTCTGCACGGTATCAAAAACAATATTGCCACCGGCAGTGAGACTGGCATCACCGCCCGCTGCCATATCCGCACCGAGATTGACGATATTGCCCTTGGCATCCAGTGCCAACGTGCCGGTGCTGCTGATCGTGCCCGTCTTGCCCAGCGTGGTGGCGTAATTCTTGTCGTCACCGCTGCCCGAAACAAAGGTCTGGTTGACGATATTGCCGCCGGTGGAAGTCAGGCTGACATTGCCGCCGGAAATCGTGCCGCTGGTATTGGTGATATCGCCCGAGGTTTCTATGGAAAGATTATTGCCGGCCTGCACCGTGCCGCCGGTATTGGTGAAAGTTTCCGCGCCCTGAATGGCGATATTGTCGGCCACCAGCTGTGCGCCCGGCGTAATACCGGCACGCGTGGCATTGGAGAGATAGACCACGGGCACCAGAACTTTCTGGCCGGCGACTTCCTGCTCCACCATCCACACAATGTCCTGCTTCAGGGCATTGGCCTGTTCCTGCGTCAGTGCCACACCAAAGCTGAGTTTCATCTCACCGGCTGCCCAGGCCGCATTGTCGAGCAGCTTCTGCATCTGCTCGGCTTCGCTCTTGAGACCGGCGAGGATATTGAGACCGGTTTGCGCAATCAGCTGCTGGCGCACCAGATAATTTTCATAAGCCGCATCACCGAGACGTCGCTGCAAGGTGTCAGTGGGAATGCCCAGCTTGGTGGCCAGATATTCAGAACCGAGATAGGAGGCATCGAGGCCGAACAACGGATTGCTCTGGATGAGATAGCCGGAATCCGGATTCTTGCTGATGACAAAAATGCCATTGGGATTGGTGGGCAGCGTCAGGCTGAGGCCGAGACCGGCACCATCCACACCCCCCAGATTTACGGCACCGGCACTACCTACCGAGCCACTGCTGCTGCTACCGCCGGGAGTGGTACAGGTGCTGCCACAATTATCCAGGCCTTCTGGCGTACCCACACTCGTGGTCACCGGATAAACCGAGCCACTGTTATCGATATGGGCAACATTATTGATTTGTATGGTGCCGCCAGCGCGCAGGCCGGAATTGATGCTACCGGGCTCGGTCGTGGTATTGGTGACCCACTGGCTGTATGACTCGTCGCCAATATAAACCCGGTCATCCGCGGCCGGATGCGTGTCCGCACAGGCGGCATCACCCAGGAAATCACAGTCGTAAACACGGCGGCCGTTATAGCTGTAGTACTCGCGATAAAGAATCAGGGAGGCATTGGTGAACGAGGAGCCCGTATTGCCGTTCAGGCGGATATTGCCGGTAGCTGAAGCCAGGCCGCCGGTGTTATTGGCCGTATCGAAATTATTCCAGGTGATATTGGCCGCGATCATCTGCGGGCGCAGACCGGAAATCGCATTATCGAATACTTCATAACGCTGGAAGCTGCCGCGATAGTCCACATAAACGCGATAGGTGCGACCGAGGATGTGGTACATGCCCGGGAAAATCTCGCGACCCTCGTCCGTATCCCCCCAGCGACTGTCACGCGAGCTGCCTGTGTCATAGCGCCCCGAGTAGCCTTCATAGGTACGCTGGTCGCCCACCGTTACCCAATGCTTGCCGGGATTGGCAATATTGTTTTCGATAGTGGCGGCGCTGACGACGATATCGCCCTTGCTTTCTATCTTGCTCTGGTTGGTGAGTTTCTTGGCCGTGATATTCAGATTACCCACGGCATAAAAGCCATTGATATTGTCGGCTGTATTGCTGATGTTATTGAGCGCCAGAATATCCAGCGTACCGTTGGAGTAAATCAGGCCGGCATTATTGATATTGCCTTCATTGCCTGCATACCCTGTTCTCGCATCAATGCGCACTGTGGCCAGACCGGACATGCCGGCCGTGCTGCTATTGCTGACGCTTCTGGAATTGACGACAAGATCGCTGCCAGCATGGATAGCGCCCTTGTTGTCCAGAGCCGTCGCCACATTGAGCGTGACATCATCACCAATGATGGCGGACATTGGCAGCAGGTTGTAAACGTAGAGCACATCCAGATTGATAGCATCACCACTGGTCTTGCTATAGCTGTTATTGCTCACCGTACCGGCCTGGATGGTGCCGCTATTGCTGACCGTGCCGCCTTTCACCTGAATACGCTTGCCGGTAATCGTTGCGGAATTCGTGATATTGACATTGCTGCCGGGTGTGGCGCCAAAGCCGGCGATATCCAGCAGGCCACCAGCCTGCACAATGCCGCCATTCTGATTCGTGACACCCAGCGTAGAGCCGCTGCCCGCACGCACGGTCATATCGCCATTGCTGAGCAGCTTGCCGCCATTATTGTCGATACTGCTGACAGCAGTCAGGGCAAGACTGCCAGCGGATTCCAGTGAACCGCGATTAAGCAGGGCATCCAGATTCAGCGTGCCTGTGCCCGTGGATTTGCTGCTGAGCAGCAATCTTGAGCCCGCGTAATTGCTCAGCGTTCCCGCCACATTGATGAGTGCGCTGCTGCTTGCCGCCATAACAGCCGTATTGCTGCCAGTGGCCACACCATTGGCCAAGGTATTCAGCTTCAGCGTCAGGATGTCTGCATAGACATTGCCGATATTGCTGAAATTCACAGCGCTATTGGCACCGGCGCCGCTGTCATAACCCGCGATATCCAGAGTCTTGCCCGCTATCGGCGTGGTGCCCGTGGCAGGGCTGCCGGCCTGCATATCACCGGCGTTGTAAACCGAGATGGCGCTGCCGGCATTGCTGGAGCGTATGACGATATCGTCCGCACCCAGCAGCTTGCTGCCAGCGTAATTATTAAGCGCATTGCCAATATCAAGATTGAGCTTGCCACGACTTTGCAGGGTGCCGCTGGCCGCGGGTGCAAGCGCACCGATATTCAGCGTGTCCACCGCCAGAGTTGATGCAGCCGTGCTGGTGGATGTCACCAATCTGGCCGAGCTGCCACTTACCGTCAGCGTATCGGCACTGAGGCTGGTCCCATTGGAGCCCTGCAGCAGGCCACTCACGCTCACATCAGCCGCTTTCACCTTGAGCTGATCGCCTGCGACGGCGGTGCCGCTGACATCGAGATCAATATTGCTGCCGGGCGTAGCACCAAAGCCGGCGATATCAATACTGCCGCCGCTACGCACTTCACCGCCCAGACTGATCTCCAGCAAGGCGGCAGAACCGGCACGCAGCACGATGTCCTGCTGTGCCTTTAATGTGCCGCCATTTTGCAGATTGCCAATCGCGGTCAGATTGATGTTCTTGCCACCCTGCACACTGCCACCGGCAGCCAGCGACAAAGCAGACGCAGAGGCCAGATTGATAGCATCAGAATTTTTCAGCGTGCTGGTACCGAGATCGAGAGCACCGGTCACCGTGGTGATGGCCAAGGAGCCGGTGGCATTGCGGCTGGCAAAGAAACTGGCGCCGCTACTGCCCACACTCAGACTGTCGGCTGTGATGGAAAGATTATTGCCGGCATCCCAGCTACCGCCATTCAGGTTGGCAGCGCCACTGCTGTCCACCGTCACTGTGCCGGCAGCCGCACGCTGACCGGCAGCACCAGTTTCCGTCAGGGAATTCACATCCAGATCGAGATTGCCATTGGCGGTCAGCTTGCCGCCATCCAGCGTCAGGCCGCCGCCACTCACCACCAGATCACGTCCGGCCGAAAGTGAATTGCCGCTGCCGCCTATGGTGATGGCATCAACATCAGCCGGCGTGCTGCCGTTATAAGTCACACTCACATCGCGCGCCGAGCTGGCTTTATTGCGCAGCTCGATTTTCCCGGCAGCAGTCAACACCAGATCATCTGTCGTGGCCGCGGCTTCGCCCAGCATGCGCACGCCCACATTATTGTCAGTGGCAACAAGACGAATGCGATTGGCATACAAACCGCCCAGCGCGGTGGAATCAATCGCATAAGCCGGCGTAGCGCCACTGCCTGCCGTACTTCCGCTCACACTGCGTGCGGTGTAATCAAACTCATTGGCACCCGCCGTGATCTGCACGTCCTTGCCATTGACCTTGCCATCCAGCGTCACCGAGCGCGCCACCAGATCCAGAATGTCCTGCGCCGTGGCATTAAGGCCGCCACCATTCACCAGCACATTGCCGCCATTCACGAGGAAGCCGGAAAGACTGCCGTCACCGGCAAAGGTCGGCGCACCTGTTGTGAGCGTCACACGCGGTGTATTGATGAAGCCACAGCCATTACAGGTAATGCCGTAGGGATTGGCGACAATGACATTGGCCTGCTGGCCCGCCACTTCGAGAAAACCATTGAGCTGGCTGCGATTGACGCTCACCACTTCATTCAGAATGGTATTGGCGGCACGACCACCGAGATTGACGTTCACCGGCACTGAACCGGCCAGCTGCGACATCGTCACCTGCGTGGCATTGTTCAGCACGGCGCCCTGCGTGGGCACATTGAAAACCGTGTACTGGTTATGCGAAAGACCACCGCCATTGGGCTTGGCAATATTCACCACCGGCACGCCCGTGGGATGGTTGAACATCGTGGTATTGCCATTGGCCGGAGCAATATCCGCCGACCACACCGGCGTTACGGCAAAAAAACTGGCGATGGCAGCGGCCAGCGGCTTGCGTCGCAAAATGGCAGAACGGCTGCGGCAGGAAGACTTGTTGTTATGGCTCATGTCATATCCCTCTTTCATTCATCCAGCACTTACAGCGAATAGGAAGCGCGCAGGAAGAGATAACCCTTCTCGCGCGGCAGATCGTTGGGCACATGCAGGGAGCGTGTTGCGGACACATCGAAATTGGCCCCGCCCAGGCTCAGACTGGCGCCCAGAGCCATGCCCGCCAGCGTGCCGCCGGTGCTGACATAGCGCTCATTCACACTGCCCGCATCAAGCCCGAGATAGGGGCGCAGGAATGGACGGCCGCGCATATCCAGCGGCAGGTTGAGCGAAAGATCATTGCGCACATACAGGCCCCGATCGCCGGCTACCGAGGTTTCACGGAAACCACGCACGCTGTAGAAACTACCCACGGAAATCTGTTCCGAGCTGTAAAGCGCATCCAGCCCGTACTGGCCCTGCAGCTGCGAGCTGAAGGTCAGCGACTGGTCCAGCAGTGAAAGTGGCTTGTTCCAGGTAAAGCCGTAATTGATGCGCTGGAATTGCGCGCGCGGTGCAAAGTCCGGCAGATCACTGCGGTCTTCTTCCGCATCCAGAATTTTCAGGCCCTGCGAATACGCCAGCTCCAGCGTGAGGCCACCGCCCCACAAGCTGCTCACGAAATTGCCGCCAAAATTGAAAATGCTGAGATTACGGCTGCTGGCAGAAATCAGCTCGCCGAGGATGTAGTTGCGGGTTTTCTTGGTGGTGATGTCCATGGACAGGGCCGCACGTCCTGCCTTGCCGCGATAAATCACACGATCCGCCTTCAGCGTGGTCTGGCCGGTGGTGCCCGTGGTTTCAAACGCACCAGCCGTACCCGTGACCTGGCTGTCGTATTCCGAGCCACTCCAGGACAGCGTGAAGGTGTAATAGCCGTAAGGAATGGAATAACTGGCCGAGTTTGCCACCTGCCCTATGCCGGTTTTGGAGTAGGGAAAAGAACGGTTCTGGCTGAGATTGATCAGGTCATTGAGCCGGCTCAGGTTGTAGAGCGAGGCATTCACCCCCAGCTGGTTGATGCCGGTGGATTTGCTGCCGTAATTGTCCACGCTGGCACCGGCACTCCAGGATTTTCGCGGCTCGTTCTTGATGAGTACGGTGCTGGAGCCGATGCCATTGCCGGGCTGTATATCCATGGTGGCGTTATTGGCAGCGAGTCGATTGACCTGATCCAGTCCCTGTTCCAGATCCGGCAGACTGAGTGGCTTGCCTTTCACCCCGGGAAAGGCAGTAGCGAGATTGATACTGTTGTTTTTCTTGCCGTCTTCCAGCAGCAATTTATCCACGCGGCCTTCCACCACCAGGATTTCCAGCTTGCCGGAAGACATATCCTGCGGTGCGATATAGGCACGCGCCGTTACCAGCCCCTTGGCCACATAGGCATTGGTAATCACGGCCAGCAGGGAATTGATATCGCCAAGACTGATGCAACGCCCTGTAAACGGCGCCGTCAGCTTCTTTTGCTCATCCACATCAAGATTGTTCGCACCCTGCAGCACGATTTCCTTCACATCCTGGCAGGGCTCATTGCCTTTAGGCTCAGCAATCGGAACAGCTGGCACTTCAGGCACATTGATTTCCGGTACAGCCTGCGGCTGATTCAGGCGCTCCTGCTGCTCGCGGCGCAGGCGCTCATTATTTTCCTGCTGGATGCGATTGTTCTGCTCGATGGCCCGCAGCACATCCTGCGGCGTTTGCGCATGCGCACCCACGGTGAAAGCCAGCATTGCGGTGGCGGCCAGCGCCCCTTTCCATCTCAGCAACATTCCTTGCACCCCTGAAAAACTACTGCCTGTCTTTGCTGTTTTTTTCACAAGCCTGCTTTTCTTGCAGGACCGTGCATGTACGACAGAGCCAGCCGCATGGATGCAGGCTGGCCCTTTTCATTCTCAATAACGCCAGGCCAACTGGCCCCAGATGTAATTGCCACGCGGTGTATCACTTGTGGGATCGTCATTGCTGATGGGCCAGGCGGCACTCACCGTGGCCTGCCAGTGCATATCGGGCTGCCAGTAAACGGCGAGACCCAGACCACTGAGCTGGCGATGGTTATCACCCGCCCCCGGCACCGGGTTCTTGTTGACCGTCACACCACCGGCATCGAGGAAAAATCCGGCCTGCCAGACTTCATCCAGCGCGTAACGGAATTCGGCATTAGCCACCCAGCCTTCATCACCGGAAGCTTCGCCTTCGGGATAGGCGCGCACGCCATAAGCGCCGCCCAGGCTGACTTTTTCTGCTGAATCCAGATTGCCGCTGGCGATCTGGCCGCGCGCCTGCAGCAGCAGGGTGAGATTGCTGGCCAGCAATTGCTGGCGATAAAGCGCCGGCGCCCATTTCTGGAATTTTCCGGCGCTACGCAGCAGCACGTCCTGCACTTCGGCATCACGGCTGTCGAGAGAAAGATCACCCGCCGTCCAGCCCAGGGAATAACTGGTGGAAGCACCGCCCAAAAGCTGATCACGCCAGTAACCGTTGAATTGCAGGCTGAGATTGTTCAGGGACTTTTGACTGTCCAGACCAAAAAGTCCGGTTTCATCCTGCAATCGCTTGTTGTCGAAAGCGAGCTGCGTGCTGAAACCGTATTGGCGCTGACGCCACCAGGGCTGCACCACATAGAGCGTGGCAATACCCGCCGTACCGGTGGATTCCAGCACTTCAAAATCCTTGCCCAGCTCGTAATCCATCCAGGAATACGCCGCACCGGCGCGCGTAGCCCATGGCCCCATCGGCAATTCATACTGGCCGCGCAGATAATGCTGGGCCTCATCAGAAACCAGTGCGCGCAGACTGAGGCGATCACCCGCCTGCAGCGGATTATTGATGTCGAGATCAGCGTTAAGGCGCCAGGCGCCGTTATAGCTATTGCCGTAGTTATCAATACTCAGCCCCCCCTCATAGTGCGGGCC
>JAVHYE010000017.1:0-14280 GCA_031119295.1 Pedobacter sp.
ATTCCGGTCAGCGTGAGCATAGGCATCGCCGGCCTGCATGCCGGCGATTCGCGCACGATACAGGAACTGCTGAGCGCCGCCGATGCCGCGCTCTATGTCGCCAAGAATAATGGCCGCAATCGCATCAGCTTTGGCAAGGCCGCCTGAGCAGCTGCCAGCAATGCATCAGCGCCGCGATACGGAAGCATCTCCACGCTTGTAAAAGCGCAGCGGCCACAACGCTGCCTCTCCGGCATAATCGACACCTACACGCGCCGCAGCCACGCGCTCACTTTCGGGCACGACTTCTGCGCGCTCTATCCATAGCTCATCCGATTGCAGCGACATGGCATCGCAGGATTTGTCTATTTGCATTGCGCGACACAAGCGGCCCGGCCCACTCAGCCACTGCGCAACTTTGAGACGGAGAAACTTTTCTTGCCAGAGCTCATGGCCATGCTCGGGCGACAACGCCCGTATCAGCACCGCTTCCGGTTGGTCACGATGACGCGTGACGGCATTCAGACAATGATGCATGCCGTAAATGAAATACACATAGGCCACGCCGCCCTCGGCATACATGGTTTCCGTGCGTGCCGTACGGCGTCCACCAAAGCTGTGGGCTGCCGGATCATCCACACCCAGATAGGCTTCGGTTTCGACAATGAGTCCGGAGAGCAGGCGGCCATCCGGCAGACGCCGGCACAAACGCATGCCCAGCAACTCCTGCGCAACCAGCGTGGTATCACGCTGATAAAAACTCGCGGGCAATACAGCTTGATTCATGCGGGCAAAAGATCAAAGGCAAAGCGTGAGCGTTCGCCGGCCCCGTTTTCATCAAAAGTCTGCTCAAGGAATTGCACCCGCTCGCTCCCCAGTAACAGCACCGTCGAGGCCCGTGTTCCGTATTGCGGCGAGCGTATGAATAGCGGCGACAGCATGCGCTCCATGGCCAGACCCACGCCGGTTTCCGGCAAGGCGGCGTCCTCGGCCTGTCTGTCATTCGCCAGCATGCCGAGCAAGGCCTCAGAAGACGGCTGCGCCAGAGCGGCCGCCATACCGGCCTTGGCTTTTTCCACCTTGGGCCAGGGCGTATCCAGCAAATGATTGCTGAGCCCGTGCACGCCGGGCTGCAAACGCGTGGGCGCCATGCCGCGATTGCTTACCACCACCAGCTCCTCGTGCGTACCCAGCAGCAGATTGAAGCCACCGTAATGCTCACCCTCGGCGGCCACAGCCTGTGCATACTCCCAGGCAGACTCCTGCCCCTGCAGGAAATGGCTCACCAGCAAGCCACGCGAACGTTCGCCCAAGGGAGCTGCGGGATCACGGTAATTGGTCAGCGCCGCAAAACGTCCCTGCCGGGTGACCCCCAGCCAGGTGCCGCCCGCCGCGAGATCACGGCCCGCCAATAGTTGCGGCGCCTCCGGCCAGAAACGGGCAGCCGTGGTAGGGCGGCGATAGAACTCGTCACGGTTGGCCATGACGATAAGGGGATAATCCGGATGGGCCTGCCAGGCCAGGGCGATCAGACACATGGAGTGTGGGCTTTCTGCAATGGAGAGTTCATCAGGGCCGCCGGCCATGGGAGAATGCCGGGCTTGTTGTCATGCCCCGACCTGCATATATCGCCAGGCCGCGGCCCCAAGGGAAGAAAAGGCATTGCTAGTCTATCCGCATATTGATCCCGTCGCTGTGAGTCTGGGCCCTCTCAAGGTCCACTGGTACGGCCTCATGTACCTCTTCGGTTTTGCTGCCGGTTACGGCCTCGGCCTCTGGCGCGCACGGCGCAGCAATGGCCTGTGGACCGACGAGATGCTTTCCGACATGGTGTTCTATGTCGCGCTTGGCGTGATTCTCGGCGGCCGTCTCGGCTACGTGCTGTTCTACGGCTTCCCGCGCTTTCTCAATGACCCCTTCTGGGCCTTCCGTATCTGGGAAGGCGGCATGAGTTTCCACGGCGGCCTGCTCGGCGTGCTGGTGGCCATGGTGATTTTCTCGCGCCAGTACAAGAAGAACTGGCTGGACGTGATGGATTTCGTGGCGCCCTTCGTACCGCCCGGGATTTTCTTCGGTCGTATCGGCAATTTCATAGGCGGTGAGTTGTGGGGACGCCCTGTTATCGACACCAGCTACCCGCTGGCCATGATTTTTCCGCATGTCGATATGGTGCCCCGCCACCCTTCCCAGCTTTATGAAGCGGCACTGGAAGGGCTGCTGCTCTTCATCGTGCTGTGGTGGTTTTCCAGCAAGCCACGGCCGCGCATGGCAGTATCCGGGCTCTTCCTGATCGGCTACGGCGCCGCCCGCTTCACCGTGGAATTCTTCCGCATGCCGGATGCGGACAAGGGCTTCATCCTTTTCGACTGGATGACCATGGGCCAGATCCTTACCACGCCCATGATACTCGGCGGCCTGTTCCTGATGCTGCTGGCCTATCGCAATGAGCGTCTCAATAACAGCAGGGGAGTGCAGGCTTCGTGAAACAGTATCTGGACTTCATGCGCCATGTGCGCGAACACGGCACCTTCAAATCCGACCGCACCGGCACCGGCACCTATTCGGTATTCGGTTACCAGATGCGCTTCAATCTGGCCGAGGGATTCCCAGCACTCACTACGAAAAAACTGCATCTGAAGAGCATCATCCACGAGCTGCTGTGGTTCCTGAAAGGCGATACCAATATCAGCTATCTCAAGGAAAACGGCGTTTCCATCTGGGATGAATGGGCTGATGCGCAAGGCAATCTGGGCCCGGTTTACGGTTACCAGTGGCGCTCCTGGCCCGCCGCCGATGGCCGCCATATCGATCAGATCACGCAGGTGATTGAGCAAATAAAAAACACACCGGACTCACGCCGCCTGATTGTTTCAGCCTGGAATGTGGGTGAAATCCAGAATATGGCCCTGCCGCCCTGCCACGCTTTTTTCCAGTTCTATGTGGCTGACGGCAAACTTTCCTGCCAGCTCTATCAGCGCAGCGCCGATATCTTCCTCGGCGTGCCCTTCAATATTGCCAGCTATGCCCTGCTCACCCTGATGGTGGCGCAGGCCTGCAATCTCGAGCCCGGTGATTTCGTCTGGACCGGTGGCGACTGCCACCTCTACAGCAATCATCTCGAGCAGGCCGATCTGCAGCTCTCGCGCGAGCCCTTGAAGCTGCCAACCATGAAAATCAACCCGGCCGTGAAGAACATCTTCGATTTCAAATACGAGGATTTCACGCTGGAAGATTATGAACACCACGCCCATATCAAGGCGCCGGTTGCGGTATGAGTGCAGTGGCTGATCTGCGTGAGGAAAAAAAGCCGCGTCTGGCACTGATTGCTGCTGTGGCTGAAAACGGCTGCATAGGCGTGGACAACAAGCTGCCCTGGTATCTGCCGGAAGACCTCAAGTACTTCAAGGCAGTGACCTCGGGCAAGGCCATCATCATGGGCCGGACCACCTTTGATTCGCTGGGCCGCCCCCTGCCCAACCGCACGAATATCGTCATCACCCGCAATGCCGCCTTTACCGCGCCGGAAGGTGTGCGTGTGGTGAACTCGCTGGATGAGGCCATCGCCGTTGCGGAAGCCGTTGCCCATATCAATGGCGATGAAGAAATCGTGGTGATAGGCGGCGCGCAGATTTATGGTCAGGCCCTGTCGAAGACGGACCGCCTCTATCTCACGGAAGTGAAAAAGACAGTGGAAGGCGACGCCTTTTTCCCGGCCTGGGATAAATCAGGCTGGCAGGAAGTGGCGCGACAGGATCATCACTATGAGCCCGGAGCGCTGGACTACAGCTTTGTGGTCTACGAACGCCGCTGAATCCGGCTCCAATGAAAAAGCCCGCATCAGCGGGCTTTTTATTTTGCATTTAGGGTGATCAGCCAGCGCCCACATTCACCATGGCCGGCTCGCTTTCCGAGCAACCGTGATCATTGCAAAGCGCCACCTTGATTTCATAGGTGCCGGGCTGCTCCATAGGCACTTCCACCGTGGCCTGCTGCTGCTTGGGCGTCTCCAGCGCCAGATCACCGGACTGCACTTCCTTGCCGTTCACATACACCGCCCAGTGCCGGCCATTTTCACCCCAGTACATATTCCAGGTGATGGGCTGGGCACCGGGGACAGCGCGGCCGCGCACGGGGGATATCTGCGGCTTGCCGGGAGTCATGAGGCTGCCGTCCTTGATGACGGGGGCGACTGCAACTGCGGCAGGGGCAATCTTCTGCTCGGTACCGCAAGCCGAGAGCAGCAGGGCAAGACCGAGGGCCGCACACAGGGAGAAGGAAGGGGACATGGCATCAACCTCGAAACCGCATTCAATGAGGCTGATTGTATGAAGGCCTTTGCTTGAAACCACCGGCGAACATGACAATTTTCGTCATGTTTTCTCACTCTGTGACAGCCTGCGCACTTGCGAGGGATGAGCCATCACATATGGACGGCCAATCCCGGCAGATGAGCGGCAATTCAGCCGGCGAGACTACCGTGAATACTGGCCAGCACTTCCATGAGATCACGGGCGCGGGCCGGCTTGGCCAGGGCATAGGTATTGGGAATCAGGGTCTTGTCCGGCGAGGCATAGGCAACAATGGCGCGGGGTTTGACCTTGAGGGCACCGGGCTTGTGGGCATCGGTATCGATGATCACCACATCGGCGCCATCTTCCTCGCTATACACCCACTCTGCGCCCTGACTCTTGCCGACTATGCCGATCAGGGACTTGATCAAAGCCACATCGCGCTCGTTCATGCCCGAGCAGGTAATGGAGTATCTGGACATCGCAACCTCAATCGCACCCCTGTGCGCACCTGTGCCAGCCGGCACATCCCTGGTTGAAAAGACAGAGCGGGAAAGGCCCGCCACAAAGCAGCGAGGAAAGCAGATTGACGGGCTGACTGGCAAGTAAAAAAGGCGTTGTCGCCTCAGCCGAGACCGAGGCGGCGGTGAAAAGCCTGCAGCTTTTCCTCCATGGCCGGTTCCAGTGCAATGCCGCTGCTATTGAGGAAACCGGCAATCATCTCGTAATGCCCGATCAGCATGACGATCTCGATCAGCAGCTTTTCACTGTAGTGAGCGGCCAATATCTGCCAGGTCGCTTCGGCGATGCATTTGTCGCGATGTACCTCGTCGCAGGCCAGCATGAGCGCGCGCGCCCGCGGCTCAGACCAGGCGGCAGGACCTTCGGCCACGCAACGGATTTCCTCATCCGTCACGCCGGCGCCAAGCGCGATATCCACATGCTGACCCCACTCGTAACGGCTGCGGCAATTCCAGCCCGTGCGCAGGATGATTTTCTCGCGCTCCGTAGCCGGCAGGCGGCCGTAAGGCATGAGGCGAGAGGCAAAGAAAAGCCAGGCCCAGAACAGACGGGGATTGAGATGCAGCACCGTGAGCACATCCGGCATCTCGGCACGACCAAAGAGACGGGAAAATCCCGAAAGGCTGCGAAACAGCAGGCCACGCTCCGCGACTGCCGGCGCTGACAAACGCACATGCGACAAATGCATCCAGCCCTGCTCGGGCATCAGCTCTTTCACGAGGATTTCTCCTGAAAAACGCCAGGCTTTTGTCGGCGGTAAACCGCCGGTGTCATGCCGGTCTGCTGCCGGAACCAGCGCAGGAAGGCCTGGTGCGTGCTGAAGCCCAGCAGGTCGGAGATCTCGCTCACCGAAGCGCCGGCGTCCTGCAGGCGGCCTTGTGCCACATCCATGCGCACTTCATCCAGAATGCCGCGATAACTGCTGCCCAGGACCTGCAGATGCCGATGCAGGCTACGCTCGCTCAAGCCCAACTGCGCGGCCACCACTTCGCGGCTCAGCACGCCTTCGCGCAGCATGGCCTGCACCAGATGGCGCACGGCGTCCACGAGTGAATATTCGTCGCTGCGCCGGCGCAAAAGCGTCAGGGCATGGGCCTGCATCAGATCATGTACCGCCGCATCCCCATGCGGCAGCCTCTGCTTGAGAGCCTCCACCGCCAGCACTACGGAAGAATGCTCTTGCGTGAAATACACGGGCAGGCGGAAGAAGTCGGCATACTCCCTGATCTGCGCCGCCGCTCCCGGTCGTGCGTGCGCGAAATTCACTGTGCGCAACAGCTCAGCGTTTTCTGCCAGCAGCAGGCGCGCCATGGTCACGAAAAGACCCAGCACATAATCCGTTGCCTGACGCCGCAAGGCTTCACTGCCGGCAAGGCAATCCCACACCACCTCCACCGTTCCCGGCCCGAAGCGCAGGGAGGTGCGACCGACATTGCTGAGCAGGCCGTTGAAGCGCACCAGCACCTCCAGCGCCTCGCCCAGCGTGGCTGCACTTTGCAGGATATAGCCCAGCACACCGAAGCTGGCAGGCTGCAGGTCCTGGGCCAGACGCAGGCCGGGCAGCGCCTCGGGATAACGCTGCAGCACCGCACTGAGCAGGGCCTCGATCAGGGCCATGGGCACGAGTCCGTCCGGATCAGCCAGCAGGGCCGGCGTGATGCCCGCCTCCTCCAGCAATAGCGGCATGGGCAGGCCGGCGGCCTCGCCGCGATGGCTCATGAGTTGCAGATGGCGCGCCGAAATCCAGGCCGGCAAGGGGGCTGCTGAAGACATGGAAGGCCTCCACGGAAACAGCCTCATGGTGTCACAGCAAGACCGCCAGACAAGGCCGTGGCCGGAATAGGCACAGCATCTGGCCGTCCGGGAAACTGGTTTCTGGCCGCCCCGGCTACCACGATGACAGGCCTCAATCTCCGGGGAGACCGCCCATGCCCAGCCTGCACCAGCAGAAATGCTTCATCACCGGCGCCGCCAGCGGCATAGGCCGAGCCACGGCCATCGCCGCTGCCGCCCAAGGCGCCGAGCTCTTCCTCACCGATATCAATGCCACGGCCCTGGCCACCACGGTGGACCACATCCGGCAACAAGGTGGTCAGGTCAGCGCCTTCCGCGCCCTGGACATAGCCGACCACGCCGCCGTGAAAGACTTTGCCGACAGCATCATCCGGGAGTACGGCGCCCCCGACATCGTGATGAATATTGCCGGCATTTCCATCTGGGGCCGCGTCGACAAACTGGAGGTGAAGCACTGGCGGCAATGCGTGGAGGTCAACCTCATGGGCCCCATCCATGTCATCGAAAGCCTGGTGCCGGCCATGATGCAGAGCGGCCGGGGCGGCCATCTCGTCAATGTCTCTTCCGCCGCCGGCCTCTTCGGCCTGCCCTGGCATGCCGCCTACAGCGCCAGCAAATTCGGCCTGCGCGGCATTTCCGAAGTACTGCGTTACGACCTCAAGCGCTATGGCATCAAGGTACATCTGGTCTGCCCCGGCGGCGTGGACACCGGCCTTGTGCAAACCATACAGATTGCCGGCATAGACAAGAGCGACCCCGATATACAGGCGCTGACCCAGCGCTTCCAGAAGCATGCTGTCACACCGGAAAAAGCCGCCGCCGCCATCCTCAAGGGCATGCAGGCCGGCGACTACTTCATCTACACCTCCTTCGACATACGCTTCGGCCACTGGTGGCAGCGCAAGTTCGCCTGGCCCTTCGATGTCGTGATGCAGACGATGAACAACTATCTGCAGCGCGTGGCTGGCAGGAAGCTCGAGGAAAGACTCGGGAAATAAAGAGGGGAGGCTGAAAAGCAAAACGCCGGCAGAAGCCGGCGTTTTGGGGGGAATACATGGTGGCCCAGCCCAGAATCGAACTGGGGACACGCGGATTTTCAATCCGCTGCTCTACCAACTGAGCTACCGGGCCAAACGAGGCGCGTATTAAACCCGCGACCTCCCCGGGCGTCAAGGCGAAAAACATGCGTTTCTAGCGAAAAATCAGACGCTTCCGCAGCAGCCATCGCCCCCAGTAACGGACTACAGCTTCTTGTGGCTGCCATCGCAAAGCGGTGGCGTCGCGCTCTGCTTGCAACCGCAGAACCAGACGATGCGGGTGGCCTGACTTTCGTATTTCACGGGGGTGAATTCCGTGCCCTTGTGGGAGCCATCGCAAAAGGGCTGGGACTGGCTGCGGCCGCAACGGCACCACCAGTAGGTCTGCCCGGGCTCGACTTCGATCGCATAAGGTCGGACGGTATCGTGACGTGCGGGATTTTCGCTCATGCCTGGCTCCTTGCCGGCTTTTTTATTGTTATGGCCCAGCGTTGTTCTTGAGCTTTTTTCTTGAAGCTTTTCTCAGGCCCAAGAGGAGACTAGCAGTAGCAAACAAGCTTGCCGGGCCGCTCGTCCGAGCGACACAAAAGCCTTACAAGGCGGCAATCTCAGGGCAAGGGCAGATCCGGCAGACGCGGCGCATGCGGCTCGGTCATTTCAGCCACATGCTGGCCGGTCGCAGCCGTATCCAGCCGCGACAGCAGGCGTATGAGTTCGGCGCGGGCTTCAGGTGATTTGCGCAATTCCACGGCGGCCTCGAAATAATGACGGGCCTCCTCCCAACGGCGGTTCTGCAGACAGAGCCGGCCCAGCGCCAGCATCAGCGCGGGATTGTGCGGATGCGCATCCTTCCAGCCCAGGGCCCGCGTGAGCGCCTGATCAGGACGGGTACTGCGCGTGCGGCCATAGACCTCGATCGCGGCATTGCTCCAGTTGCGCTCCAGCACATCGGCCAGCAAAGCCTCTGCCTCGTCATCCGCTCCCACCTGCAGCAGCTCGCTGGCATAGCTGGCCAGCAGATCATCATCGGCACGCAAACGGCGCGGCAGGGAATCCCAGTATTTTTGCAGCTTGCGGGCCGCAAAAGCGCGATCAGCACGGCTGCCGGTAATGGCTATCCAGGCCAGCACTTCACGATGCACGCGTTTTTCCAGGGCTTCGTAATGCGGATCATCCGTGCCCAGACGCTTTTGCAGACCGGGCAGGATTTCCGCGAGCTCGCCCCATTTCTGCAGACGCGTCAGCGCTTCCACGCGCAGCATCAGCACCTGATCATCCTTGCGGTATTTGTCGGAGAGACGCAGCAAGAGCGCAGCGGCCTGTTCCCAGCGACCCGCAGCGAGCAACAGACGCGCACGCGCCAGACCAACCGCCAGACGATTGCCACGCTCTTCGGCCAGCACAAGATATTGCTCGGCACGATCAAAATCCTGACCACGCGCAGCCGCGCGTGCCGCTGCGAGATAAGCCGGCAGCGGCTCGGAAGAAAGTCGCGCGGCACTGAAGAGCAGACGCTCGGCACGACGCCACTCGCCCTGTTCCAGCGCCACACTGCCTTCATGGAAAGCGCGCGCACTGCGCTCCAGATTGCGCGAGCGCGTCCAGCGTTCCCAGAGATGATTGACGCCCAGCAGGCCGATCAGCAGATCGAGCAGAAACACCGCCGCTACCAGACTGGCAAACCAGACCAGACCTGCCACCCAAAGACTCATTTCTATGGACGTCAGACGCCAGCTCACGAGCACATAGCCGGGGTCGTGCAGCAGCCACAGGCCCAGCACAGCGCCCAGGCAAAGCAGGATGAGGATGAGCAGCAGGCCGCGCTTCACGGAGCGTTTCCGGAAAGGGCCGTGGGTACACGCGAAGCAGAAGCCGAGAGCGCGTCCAGCGCCTTGATGGAGGCGGCCAGATCCGGCAGGGCCGGACGGATATCCACGGCCGCCAGTGCATTCAGCTCCTGCTGCAGGCTGTTGTATTCGGTTTTCGGCAGCAGCGGGAAATATCGCGCGAGGCGATTCTTGGCCGTCGTCAAACTGGCTTTGTAGATGGCGGGCTCACCGCGCAGCAGGGCAAGCTGGGCCTGGGCCAGATCCAGACGCACCGCTTCACGCACCAGAGCACGATCCGATTCCGGCAGCAGTGGCTTTACCGGCTCTTCATGCTTGCGCACGGTGACGAGGTCACGGATTTTCTGCCAGCCGGAGTCCAGCAGGCTGTCTGTCGCCGGCGCAGGCGTCGGCGGCGCCACCACCTCTTCACGACGCAAACGCTCGCTGGCCACAATGGGTAGCTGCAGCGTGGCCACATGCTCACTCAGCGCACCCAAACGCAGATAAATACCGGCCACATCCACATTCAGTGCCGCGGACAAAGCCAGCCTGTCTTTCGCAATGGCCTGACGCAGGCCCAGCAGCTTGTTGTCACCGTGTGCGGCGAGCAGACGATCCGCCACATCCAGCAGAGTACGTGCACCCACGACATCGCGTGTCAGCAGCAGATGCTGCTGCGCCAGACGCAGATAGTGATCGGATTCATTGAGCAGCCAGGCACGACGCTGGTCGGCATTGAGCGTGTCATTCCATTTCGCCAGCTGTGCATTCAGTACATCCAGCTGACGGCCACGCAGGGTAAGATCGTCATTGAGACGCTGCTGCTGGCGCTGGGCATCGGCGAAACGGCTTTCCAGCTGCACCAGCTTTTCATGCTCACTGCGCAGGGCCTCGCTGTCATCAGACGCGATCTTCCAGACATAAGCCGCGATCAGCACGGCCAGCAGCGCCAGCACATAGGAAAACCAGGGGCGCGAACGTATGGCGAGCACGGGCGTGGAAACCAGAGGCACACGGGTGGCGGTGTTTTTCTTGTCGGGCGTCATGAAAAATCCTTGTCGGCAGCCGTTGCCAAAGAGCCAGAGAAACAGGCTCACAAAATAAAGAAGCGCGCCGCAGTTATCAATGCAAACGGGCCGGCAAACAGCCGCTCAGTGCGCGCCGGCCGCATCCTCCAGCGCATGCAGGAGGCTGAGCTTGTCGGCACCCTGCGCCTGCAGCACACGCGCACCACTGGCTCGCGCCATTTCTGCCATGCGCTCACTCACCACCAGCCAGGCCGGCTGCAGTGCCCCTGCACCCGCCACCTGCTGCCAGTGGCGCAGGGCATCGGGACTGGTCAGCAGCACAATGTCGGGCACCTGTGTCAGCGCCTGCCATTGCTGTGCAGCAGCAGGCGGCAATTCACGCCGGTAGAGCTCCAGCACATCCACCTGCGCACCGCGCGCCTCCAGACTGCGGCGCAGCAGTTCACGACCACCGACACCGCGCATGAGCAGGAAACATTTGCCGGTAATTTCCTGCAAGGCCGGCAATTGCAGAAGGCCTTCGCTGTCAGCACGGTCTGCCGGAATGGCGACATCCAGTCCGGCAGCCGCCAGCAGCTCTGCCGTGGCATGTCCCACTGCATAGGTCTGCAGACGCCAAGGCCATTGCGGCCAGTAGCTGGCGGCAGCATCCAGTCCGAAACGTGCAGCATTGGCACTGATGAAGAACACGCCGTCGTAGCGATCCATTTCCATGAGCAGACGCTGCTCAGCGGCGGAAAGCTCGCGCACGACAATATCCAGCAAGGGCAATTCAGTGACAGCCAGCCCGGCCGCGCGCAGAGCCGACGTCAGCTCGGCGGCCTGATGCGCAGGGCGGGTATTGAGGATGTGCAGACGGCCCGTGGTCATAGTGCTCTTCAAA
Organism: Pedobacter sp.; assembly: GCA_031119295.1. GTDB lineage: Bacteria > Pseudomonadota > Gammaproteobacteria > Pseudomonadales > Moraxellaceae > UBA2031. Next base: position 11,362 of record JAVHYE010000017.1, read on the forward strand.
AACGCAGCAGGCGGATTCAGTTTCCGTAAACAGCTTGCAGAATGCGGCCAGCGCCGGCCGCCAGCAGACGATCCGCCAGCGCCTCACCGATTTTTTCCGCATCGGCAACAACACCATGGATTTCATCCGTGATGATTTCAGCGCCATCCACGCTGCCCACCAGAGCACGCAGACGCAGGCCACCATTTTCAATTTCGGCAAAGCCGGCAATCGGCACCTGGCAACCACCCTGCAGGCGACGGTTCATGGCGCGCTCAGCACGCACACGTGCCGATGTTTCGGCGTGATTGAGAGGTGCCAGTAGTGCCGCAATACGTTCATCGCCCACACGCGCTTCTATGCCCAGCGCGCCCTGCCCCACAGCCGGCAATGAAAATTCCGGCGCAATATCGGCACGTATGCGCGCATGAAAACCCAGACGCTTGAGACCGGCGCTGGCAAGAATCAGGGCGTCGTACTCACCGGCATCCAGCTTGGCCAGGCGCGTATTTACATTGCCGCGCAAATCCTTGATGACGAGATCCGGGCGCTTGTGGCGCAGCTGGCACTGGCGACGCAGGCTGGACGTTCCCACCACGGCGCCGGCAGGCAGCACATCAATCGATGCATAGGTATTGGAGACAAAAGCATCGCGCGGATCTTCGCGCTCACCAATGGCAATCAGGCCCAGCCCTTCCGGAAACTCCATGGGCACATCTTTCATGGAGTGCACGGCAATATCGGCACGACCATCCAGCAGCGCCACTTCCAGTTCTTTCACGAAGAGGCCCTTGCCGCCGATTTTTGCCAGCGGTGTATCAAGAATCTTGTCGCCCTGCGTGGTGAAGGTGACAAGCTCGACCTGCAGACCAGCATGCAGACGCTGCAACTCGGCACGCACGAATTCAGCCTGCCAGAGTGCAAGCGGGGATTTACGGGTGGCAATACGGAGCGAAGAAGACTGGGACATCACGCAGACGGGCTGTTCAGGAAAAAAGCGAGTGTATCGGGATTCGGGCAGCCGGTCGCCGGCTGCCCTGAGCCATCAACGACGACGGCCTCCACCACCACGCGGCATGGGGTGTGGCATGGGATGCGGCATGGGCTTGATCGGACCCGGACCCGGCCCAGGACCTGGGCCCGGACCGGGACCGGGGCCTGGCCTTGGCGGCAAGGGACGCGGGTGTATGGGCGGGCCGACAATCACGGTGCCGGGCGTGTCATACCAGTAATTGTCATAGCCCCAGGGGCCATACCAGCCACTGCTGACACTGACACCACCGCTGACATTGGCGGAAGAGCAGGCGCCCAGTAATTGCACGAAAGCAAAAGCCAGAATGGCGAGGAAAATCCGGCGCAGGCCGGCTGCAGGCATCAAGCGCTTCATTTCGTCACCCCCGGCGTTTCAATTTCCGGCGCCGGTGCGGTTTCCATCAGGGCCAGAGTGGCGCCCAGAGGATCGGCAACGATGAGTATGCGGTGCTCTTCATCCAGAGCCTTGGGGCCCAACAAGACCTTGCCACCCAGCTCGTTCAGACGGGCAACAAAAGGCTCCAGCTTGTCCACGGCAAGAAAGCCCAGCCAGGTCGGCTTGCGACCAGCCGGCACCAGCGCCATACCACCATGCGGCTGGCCATTGGCAGCCAGCAGGAAATCATCCGTGCGCGGAGTGCGTTCGTCCGGCTTGTTTTCCCAAGCCAGGACCTGCTGCAGGAACTGGCCGGCGACCGTGGTGTCCGCGGCAAAATATTCGCCCCAGACCCAGGTGCCGGGGGGCAGACCGATACCGCCGGCATTGGCCATGAGGCCCAGCGGCACACCATCAGGCGTGGCAATCAGTGCGGCCTTGCCGCGATTGGGAAGATCGGTCAGTGGTGCCATCTGGCGGCCACCCGCGGTGACGGCCATTGCGGCCGTGGCCACCGGATCATCAACACCGAGATAGCCCACCCAGGCCGCCTTGCTGGCACTGCCTTCGCGGGCCGGCCGCTTCATGATGCCGGCGACAGGACGGCCATCAACACGGCGCAGGATGATGCTGCCATCCGCCGCCGGCGCATCGGCACTCCAGCCCAGCCATTGCGTATAAAAGCGCGAGCTGGCAGCCGGGTCGGCGCTGAAACAATCCAGCCAGACAAAACCTTTTGCGGCTGCCGGCGTTTGCGCCAGGGCCGGCGCTGCCAGCACCATGCCTGCAAGCAACCCCAAGGCCCGGACCAGCCGGCTCCCCTGCATTTTCTTCATGATGTCATCCCGGACAAAACAATGAGAGGAACTTATCAGTCCTGTCTGCGTGGCGATAGCGGGCATAAAAAAAACGGGGCACAAGGCCCCGTTTTTTCTGCATCGTTTTTCAGTTGCCGTAAACGATGGTGGTGTAGTCGGCAATCACGCCCAGGATGATCTGGGTTTCGTGGTCGACATGGTGAATCTTGGTGATGCCGCCGTTCTTGGCAGCCGTGTCTATGCTGGCATCGCCCGTGGCATAGAGACCGAAGATGGAGCGGGCATAGGAGCGACCCACCTTGGTGGGCTTGTCAGCCGAACCGGTGATACCGACCGGAGCTGTGACATGGGAATAGAGGAAACCGTTGACGGGGGCAGTGGCTACCGCGCAACCGGAGAGGGCAAAAGCCAGAGAGCTGGCAGCGAGCAGGCGCTTCATGGAAGGCTCCTTATTATTGTTTACCGCTGTTATTGGTTGCCGCTGTTCTCGGACTGGCGCGGCTGAGCGCCGACTCTAGCAAGTAAGTGGGCCGCTGCGAAGCGGCGCCGGCGGCATCAGCCGCCTGAAGCCAGGCCTTGGGAAAGACCGGCTCCGGACGGCTGCCATGGCCGGAAGAAGAAGGAGGGCTGGCGGCGTCAGAGCTTCTGCATGGTTTCGCGCAGATCGGGCAGATGGCGGCGACTGACCACCAGACGCTCCTCTATGCCCTTGAT
>JAVHYE010000017.1:14380-29288 GCA_031119295.1 Pedobacter sp.
CGGTTGATGCGGGTGGCCCGCTCCAACGCCTCCGCCAGTTGCTCGCGGCGCACCGGCTTCAGCAGATAACCCACAGCCTGCACCTGGAAAGCGGCCAGCGCGTGCTCGTCATAGGCCGTGCAGAAGATCACGGCAGGCGGCTCCGGCAATTGCGCCAGACGCTCGGCACAGGCCAGGCCGTCCATGACCGGCATACGCAAATCCAGCAAGACCACATCGGGCTGCAGGCGCGTCACCTGGTTCAGGGCGTCTTCGCCATTCTCGGCTTCCCCAACCAGCTCATAGCCTTCCATCTCACGGAGAAAGCGGGCCAGACGCTCCCGAGCCAGCGCTTCATCGTCGCAAATCAGCACTTTCATCTCATACTCCTTCAGCCTGTTCTTCTACTTCTTCTTTTTCTGTCTGTATAGCCACCGGTCTTCCCCCTTGTGGCAGGGGGTAAGACACCAGAGTGGTGAACACATCCTTGTCCGCACTCATGCTGAGGCGGGCCGTTTCTCCATAATGTGCAAGCAGGCGCTGGCGGATATTGGCCAGTGCCATGCGGTTGCCTTTGGTATTGCTGCTGGCCGGCGCCACCGGGTTGGTGATGATGATGCCGACATGGCTGCCATCGTAATTCACCGTGATGCGTACGACACTCGGCTCAAAGCGTGGTTCCACGCCGTGATAGATCGCGTTTTCTATGAGGGGCTGCAGGGTGAGCGCAGGAATGCGCAAGCCCTCCGGCACCGCCTCCAGCTTCCACTCCACTTGCAGACGGTCGCCCAAGCGCAGCGTCTCGATATTCACATAGTGCTGGCAGAGCTCCAGCTCCTCACTCATGGCAATCTCGCCCTCGGCCTTGAGGCTGGCGCGAAAGAGCTCGGACAAGTCTTCCACGGCCCGCTCCGCCTTGTCCGGATCGACATGGATGAGGCTGGCAATGATGTTCATGGAGTTGAAGAGGAAGTGCGGGCGTATACGCGACTGCAGGGCCTGCAGGCGGGCTGTGAGCTCGGTGCGCTGCTTGGCGCGCAACTGCTCCTGCAGATAGAAGTAACGCATGATGAGGCCGACGATGATGGCGCCCATCATGAGGTTGCGCGCCATATCCTGCAGGCTGACCGTCTCGTAGAAGGGGTTGAGGCCGGCAAAGCGCAGCACTGGGCCGGACAGCCAGGTAAAGAAGGCCACCAGGGCCAATACTACGACAAAGCAGAGACCGGCCGCCGTGGAACTGGGCAGGCGTTGCAGCCAGGGCCGCAGATTGCAGAGCAGGGCTGCGCTCACCAGGGCAATCCACTGCACCAGGAAGGAGATGAGGGCAAGGCGATCCCAGGGAAACGGAGTGAGCTGCTGCAGGCCGGCCAGGACCAGCAAAAGTGCCAAAAGCTCAGCCGCGAGGATGAGCATGAGCAGGGGCTGGGTGGCACAGAAATCCGGCAGGAAGAAATCTTCGGCGCCCGCTTCTGTGACCTGGTTGTTATTTTTCTTGTGGCGCATGTATCGGAGTCTGCCCACAAGGCCGACGGACGGCAAGACGGGCAAAGGTACTGACTTGCCGGTATACTGCGCGCCGTCCCCCGTTTTGCGCCGTCTGCCGGAATTCAGGAACGACGGCCTCTTATGACTGCAGAGCCCTCCATGAGCCAGCCTTCCCAGCCCTCCGCATCCTCGATGTGGGGCGGTCGTTTCAGCGAAGCCACCGACGCTTTCGTGGCCGAATTCACCGCCTCCGTGAACTTCGACAAACGCCTTTACCGTCACGACATCATGGGCTCCATCGCCCACGCCACCATGTTGGCCAAGGTCGGCGTGCTGACGGCGGACGAGCGCGAGCTGATCGTCAAAGGCCTGCAGCAGATCCAGACCGAGATCGAAGCCGGCCAGTTCGAATGGCGCGTTGATCTTGAAGACGTGCACATGAATATCGAGCACCGCCTGACCGACCGCATCGGCATCGCCGGCAAGAAGCTGCATACCGGCCGCTCACGCAATGATCAGGTGGCTACCGATGTGCGCCTCTACCTGCGCGACGAAGTCGATGCCATACGCGCCGAACTCAAGCGCCTGCTCACCGGCCTCATTGATCTCGCGGAAAAAGAACACGCCACCATCATGCCCGGCTTCACACATCTGCAAACTGCCCAGCCGGTGACCTTTGGCCATCATCTCCTGGCCTGGTTTGAAAACCTGAAGCGTGATGACGAGCGCCTGGCTGATCTGCGCAAGCGCATCAACCGCATGCCTCTGGGCTCAGCCGCTCTCGCCGGCACCACTTACCCGATTGATCGTGCCTATACCGCCGAGCTGCTGGGCTTTGAAAGTGTTTCCGAAAATTCGCTGGATGCCGTTTCCGATCGCGATTTCGCCATCGAATTCTGCGCCGCCGCCTCGCTCATCATGATGCATCTCTCGCGCTTTTCCGAAGAGCTGGTGCTCTGGGCCTCGGCACAATTCCAGTTCGTGAATCTGCCCGACCGCTTCTGCACCGGCTCTTCCATCATGCCGCAGAAAAAGAATCCGGACGTGCCCGAACTCGTGCGCGGCAAAGCCGGTCGTGCTTTCGGCCACCTCATGTCCCTGCTCACCCTGATGAAGGGCCAGCCACTGGCCTATAACAAGGACAATCAGGAAGACAAGGAGCCTCTGTTCGACGCCATAGACACCGTGCGTGGTTCGCTGCGTGCTTTCGCCGACATGGTGCCCGCCATCACGCCGCGTCGCGAAAACATGCGTGAAGCGGCACGCCGCGGCTTCGCCACTGCCACCGACCTCGCCGACTATCTGGTGAAGAAAGGTGTGGCCTTCCGTGATGCGCATGAAATTGTCGGCAAGGCCGTGGGCTTTGGCGTGCAGAGCAGCAAGGACCTCGCGGAAATGTCGCTGGCCGAACTGCAGCAGTTTTCCTCTGTGATCACGGACGATGTGTTTGCCGTGCTGACACTGGAAGGCTCGGTGAATGTGCGCAACCATATCGGCGGCACCGCCCCGGCACAGGTGAAAGCCGCCTGCGCCCGTGCCCGCAACCGTATTGCCTGAACCGGGCAGCCACAGACATCACTACACAAAAGCCGTATCTGTGCTATCACAGTACGGCTTTTTTCATGGCCCGCTCGCAAAGCGGGCCAGCCCATAACAAGGAAGACTCACAGGAGTTCATCATGCGCCTCCCATCTCGCGTCCTGACCGCTTTCGTTCTTGCCGGCGCCTTGGCTGCGCCTGCTTTTGCAGCGAGCACTACGACAGCCGCACCAGCTACGGCCAGCACCGGTACCACCGCCATGGGCATGCTGGCCCAGCTGCCGGCTTTCCTCACCAAGCTTGATGCCATGCGCGGCACGGCTCTTACCGTTGCGGAAAAAGCCACCGTTACCGAGGCCGTCACGCAGGGCAACAACACCGTCAACGGCATACAGAACAAATTCCTCGGCGGCATTGCCTCGGCAACCGGCCTGGATGCCGCCACCATAGGCGCCATCATCCCCAGCGCCACGAAGCCGGTGAGCAATTCCGATCTCACCAGCAAGCTGGAAAGCAAACTGGGCAAGAAGCTGGGCTTCATGCAGAGCAGCGGTGTGAAAGCGGCCAACAGCCTGCGCAATAATTCGCTGGACAGCCTCAAGACCTCGCTGGCCAATGGTGTTGCCAGCAAAGTGGGCATGGACCCGGCCCTCATCACCAGCATGCTGCCCATGCTGGGCTTCTGATTTTTTCAGCGCATAAAAAAAGCCGGCAGATGCCGGCTTTTTTTATGCAACGTTTATTTGTCTGCGCCTCAAGAAGCTGCCACAGCGTAATTATCCGGGCTGGTGCTGACAATGCGATGGCGACCAGCATGCTTGGCCTGATACAGCGCAGAGTCAGCCGCATCCACCAGCGCCTGTGCCAGCCCCGACTGCGGCACACAGGACGTCAAGCCCATGCTGATGGTGACATGCCCTGCCGTCGGCGATGCCGCATGCGGCATATTCAGTTTGTCCACAGCCTCCTGGATACGCTCGGCCACTTCGCGCGCGCCCTCCACCGTGGTTTCCGGCAATAGCACAACGAATTCTTCGCCACCATAACGCGAGGCCAGATCAGCCGGGCGGAACATGCAACTGTGTATGGCCCCGGCAACGGCTGCGAGACAATCGTCACCCGCGGAATGACCATAGGTGTCGTTGTAGAGTTTGAAATGATCCACATCGATGAAAATCAGTGCCAGCTCATGACGACCACGCTGTGAGCGCTCCCACTCCTGCACCAGACGCTCATCAAAACTGCGGCGATTGGCGAGGCCGGTCAGGGCATCCTGACGCGCCAGCCGGGCAAGCTCGCGATTCAGACGTTCACGCTCGGTGGATTCGTAATTGAGCAGCAGGGATTTCAGGAAGCTGACGCGCTCCTGACGCTCCAGCATCCAGGCCACAAAGAGGCTGACACTGAGCGAGCCGAAGAAATAGAAAAAGAGCAGCCACCAGTCCAGCTTGTAGCCCATCACCAGCGCCGAGCCGATGCCGACCACCCCACCCAGCGCACAACTTACCGCGGCAGTGATCACGCTGAGTCGCAATGCCAGGGTGACAATGGTGATGAGCAGCATCACCACATAGGTCATGGTCTGGGCCAGACGCGGGCTGGTCAGCACGATGCTGAGCAGCATGACATTGATCATGATGAAGACGCCCACCGTCCCCAGCAGCCCCTGGTAACGTGCGCGCCAGCGCTGAAACTGGAAGCAGATGGCCGCCATCATGACCGTGCCGGTATTGGCCAGAGCCGTCCACCACCAGAGCTGGCCTTCATCACCGGCCAACTCGTTGCCAAAGCCGTATTGGCCGGCAAACAGGATAAGGAGACAGAAAGCTACGGCCGCCGGGGCACCCACCTTGATGACGCGCTCGAACTCCTGCTGACGCTGCTGCGCAAACATGCGACGCAACGGTCCGGGCAGGGGCACCACAAAGGGGAAGTCCGCAACGATGCGCTGTACTTCCTGCAGCTGTACACCGGCAGGGAGACTGTCATTTTCGGGCTTCGCCAGAGAGGCTTGGGCGGTATGGTTTTTATTCATGGCCGGCGAGTATCGGAACTGCTTGGTCGAGGCGCACGCACAAGTACCGCAAGCATCCGGGAAAAACCATGAAATTCTGACAGGTTGCAGGAACTTGCCGGTCATGCTGACGGGTGGCAAGGCAAGCAGCCAGAAATCGGCACAGCCCTTCTTCTTGTTTTGTTGTGGCGCTTGGGCAGTTATCCGCCGGAGTCAGGGCTGGCGCCACATTGTGTGAACTGATCGTCAGTTGCTGGCGACCAACGGCAAGTCGCTAACCGGCCACCCGCACCGGCACCCCGCCCTGATGCGCCACAATGCGGTGGCGGCCCGCATGCTTGGCCGCATAAAGAGCCTGGTCCGCCATATCCAGCAGGGCATGGGCAGTATTGCGGCCATCCGGCGTGAGGACAGCCAGACCTATGCTCACCGTGACATGCCCGGAGGCCGGGGAAGAAGCATGGGGAATGGCCAGCATGTCCACGCCAGCCAGGATGCGCTCTGCCACCTCGGAGGCGCCATCGGCATCGGTGGCCGGCAGCAGGATGACGAACTCCTCCCCGCCATAGCGCGCGGCCACATCCCCCGGCCGCCAAGCGGCCTCGGCCAGGGTCTTGCCCACTGCTGCCAGACAGACATCGCCAGCGGAGTGGCCGTAAGTGTCGTTATAGAGCTTGAAGTGATCCACATCGATGAAGAGGGCCGCCATGGGCTGCTGCTCGCGGCGCAGCCTTTCCCATTCCCGCTCCAGCAGCACATCGAAATAGCGGCGGTTGGCGAGGCCCGACAAGGCGTCCTGATGCGCCATCTGCTCCAGCACCTGATTCAGGCGCTCGCGCTCCTGCGCCTCATGCTCCAGCAGCAGGCCCTGCAGATAGCTGATGCGCTCCTGTCTTTCCTGGATGGCGCCCACGAAAAGCGTGACCACGAGACTGCCCAGCGTGGACCAGAGCAGCATGGGCCAGTCCGGATGCCGATCCCAGCCGGCCCAGGCCAGACCGACGCCAAAAGCGATGCCGAGAAAGCCGCAGATGCCCGAGGTCCAGAGCGAAAGACGCAGGGCCAGCACCTGTATGGTGATGACCAGCATGCTGACATAGGTCAGTGACTGCGCGAGGCGGATGCTGTCGATGACGATGCCGCCAAACACCACTACACCCAGATTCAGCATGCCGATGAAGATGATCAGGCGCTGGTAGTGCGGCAGCAGGCGCGGATGCCGTATCACGGCCATGAAGGCGGCCAGCCCGAAGAACTGCAGCAGCATCACCCGCCACCACAGCAGCCCGTCGCGGCTGCCCATGTCGCCATTGCCGAAATTGTTCCAGCCCAGCACAGCCACGCCGGCCACCAGCAGCAGGAGCAGGGGCCAGCCCAGTCTCACCAGCACATCGAACTCACGCTGCCGGCGCTGGTCGAAATGCCCCTTCACCGCATCCGGCAGGAAACACCAGAAGATGCGGCCCGAGAGCGCGCTGCGGATATCGCGCACGGTCTTGTCAGCAAGGAGAGGCGTGGGGGAGCTCATGCAGGAATGCGGGTCTTTCGTGACTGGCCATTCGCTTGTTTACACGAGCACAGCCGTCTCAGAAATACATGCCCGACGAACGTAGCGCTCTGCGGGATTTGCCGGCTGCTGTACAATCCGCAGCCAATCCGAGGTAAGCCCGATGTCTGCCAGCCCTTCCCGCACCATGCCCGCCGCCCCGGCGCTCTTCAGCCACGAGAAATTCTGGGCGGAGTGTCTGGGCCCTGCGCCTTTCCTGCCCATGAGCCGGGAGGAAATGGACCAGCTCGGCTGGGATGTCTGCGATGTCATCGTGGTGACGGGCGATGCCTATGTCGACCACCCCAGCTTCGGCATGGCCATCATCGGTCGTTTGCTGGAAGCGCAGGGTTATCGTGTCGGCATCATTGCCCAGCCCGACTGGCAGTCGGCCGAGCCCTTCAAGGTGCTGGGCAAGCCGCGCCTGTTCTGGGGCATCACCGCCGGCAATATGGATTCCATGATCAACCGCTACACCGCGGACCGGAAAATCCGTTCGGACGATGCCTATTCGCCCAATGACGAAGGCGGCCGTCGTCCCGACAGAGCCAGCGTGGTGTATGCACAACGTGCCCGCGAAGCCTATCCGGATGTACCGCTGATACTCGGCGGCATTGAAGGCAGTCTGCGCCGCATTGCACATTACGATTACTGGCAGGACAAGGTACGCCGCTCCATCCTGCTCGATGCCAAAGCTGATCTGCTGCTTTACGGCAATGCCGAGCGCGCCATTGTCGAAGTCGCGCATCGCCTCAATCGCGGCGAAGACATACGCGACATCACCGACCTGCGCGGCACCGCCTTTGTACGTCGCGATACGCCCGAAGGCATGTTCGAAATCGACTCCACGCAAGTCGATGCGCCGGGCCGCATCGACAAGATGATCAATCCCTATATCAATACGGCCGATCCTGCGGCCTGCGAAGTGGAAAAGCAGAACGCAGAAAGCGCCGACCCGATAAATCTCGGCAGCGATGGCGCCCAGGTAGTTTCCCTGCGCTTGAGCAATGCCATGAAGAACCGCCTGCCGCCACGTGAAAAAACCGTGATACGGCTGCCATCCTTCGAGCGCGTGAAAGAAGATCCGGTGCGCTATGCCCATGCCAACCGCGTGCTGCATCTGGAAACCAATCCCGGCAATGCGCGCGCCCTGGTGCAGCGTCATGGCGACCGTGATGTCTGGCTGAATCCGCCCCCGATTCCGCTCTCCACCGAAGAAATGGATTACGTTTTCGATCTGCCCTATGCCCGCGTACCGCATCCGGCCTATGGCGGCGCCCGCATTCCGGCGCACGAGATGATCCGCTTTTCCGTGAACATCATGCGCGGCTGCTTCGGTGGCTGCACCTTCTGCTCCATCACCGAGCATGAAGGCCGCATCATCCAGAACCGCTCGCATGAATCGATTCTGGGTGAAATCGAAAAGATGAAGGAAACCCCGGGCTTTACCGGTGTGGTTTCCGACCTCGGCGGCCCCACCGCCAATATGTACCGCATCGCCTGCAAATCGCCGGAAATCGAAGCAGCCTGCCGCAAGCCTTCCTGCGTCTATCCCGGCATCTGCGACAACCTCAACACCGATCACTCCTCGCTGATTGATCTGTATCGCAAGGCACGCAAGATTCCCGGTGTGAAGAAAATCCTCATCGGCTCCGGCCTGCGCTATGACCTCGCCGTGCGCTCACCGGAATATGTGAAGGAGCTTGTAACGCACCATGTCGGCGGCTACCTCAAGATTGCCCCCGAGCACACCGAGAACGGCCCGCTTTCCAAAATGATGAAGCCGGGCATAGGCGCTTACGACGAATTCAAATCCATGTTCGAGCGCTTCTCCAAGGAGGCCGGCAAGGAACAGTATCTGATTCCCTATTTCATCGCGGCGCATCCCGGCACTACCGATGCCGACATGATGAATCTGGCGCTGTGGCTGAAACGCAACGGCTTCCGCGCCGATCAGGTGCAGACTTTCTATCCCTCGCCCATGGCCACCGCTACGGCGATGTATCACTCCGGTATGAATCCGCTGAAGAAAATCTCCCGTATCAATGGCGAGAAAGTGGATATCGTGAAAGGCGACAAGCGTCGACGCTTGCACAAGGCCTTCCTGCGCTATCACGATCCGAATAACTGGCCGCTGCTGCGTGAAGCACTCAAGGAAATGGGCCGCGCTGATCTTATCGGCAATGGCAAGCACCAGCTCATTCCCAGGAACCAGCCGGGTGGCACGGGTGACGGCACGTATTCGTCCCCCCGCAAAAAGAACTCCAGCGAAGGCGGCGGTGTTTCCCTGAAAGTGAAACCGCAAAAAGGCCGCCTGCTCACCCAGCACACCGGCCTGCCGCCACGTGCTGATGGCAGCCGGCGCAAGCCTGCAGGAAAGAAATGAAGCCCGCCTTGCCCAGTCAGGATGACGTTCTCGACTTCTGGTTCCGTGAAATTCCGGAATCGCTGTGGTGGGAAAAGAATCCGGCCTTCGACCGCAACTTGCAGCAGCGTTTTGGCGCCCTGCATGCGGCGGCAAGACAAGGCGAGCTCTGGAACTGGCGCCGTGACATTCACGGCCGCCTTGCTGAAGTCATCGTGCTGGACCAGTTTTCGCGCAACCTCTTTCGTGACAGTGCGCAGGCTTTTGCCTGTGACGGCATGGCCCTGGCCTTGGCGCAGGAAGCGATTGCTACAGGTGAGGCGCCAGAGTTGGCCACCAAGCAGCGCGCCTTTCTTTATCTGCCCTTGATGCACAGCGAATCCGCCCTCATACATGAGGAGGCGCTGAAGCTGTATGCAGAGCCCGGCCTGGAATTCAATCTGGATTTCGAAAAGCGCCACAAGGCCATCATCGACCGTTTCGGGCGCTATCCCCATCGCAATGCCGTACTCGGGCGCGAATCAACGCCGGAAGAGATTGCCTTTCTGCAAACACCGGGCTCGTCTTTTTAACTCCCAGTAAAAATCGTCCTGATTTTTACTGGGACGCATGACCCGGTACACGCCCGGATCATGCTCACGCCAATGACATCATGAGCAAGATGCCATTGCGGGCAGCACATCCATGTGCTGCCATCTCACCCTTCCAGCCAGGAGAAAAGAATGACCATTGAAAAAGCAGTGCTGGGCGGCGGCTGTTTCTGGTGTCTGGATGCCGTTTTCCGCGAAGTGAATGGTGTGAAGAGCGTAGTCAGCGGCTATGCCGGCGGCGCACGCCCCAACCCTACTTACGAGCAAATCTGTACCGGCGCTACCGGCCATGCTGAAGTCGTTGCCATCACGTTTGACACAGAGGTGATTACCTTCCGCAATCTGCTGGGCATTTTCTTCACCATACATGACCCGACAACGCTGAACCGACAGGGCAATGATGTGGGCACGCAATACCGCTCCGTGGTGTTCTGCCAGAGTGAAGAGCAGGAAGAGGAAGTGCGCGAGGCCATCAGCATACTCGACGAGAGTGGCGCCTACAGCAGCCCGGTGGTGACTGAGCTTGTTACGGAGGCTACGCCTTTCTGGCCGGCCGAGGATTATCATCAGGATTACTTTTCCCATCACCCGGGCCAGGGTTATTGCCAGTTTGTGGTAGCGCCCAAGGTCGCCAAATTCCGGCAGAAATTCCCGCAGATGAAAAGCTGAAAGGCATCCAATAAAAAAGCCCCGTACAGACGGGGCTTTTTTATTCCGGCATGACTCAGGCTTCTGCCAGCAGTTCCTGCAAAAGCTTGAGGAAAGTTTCACGGAAGGCTTCCGCCGCATGCTTGTCGAACTGGGCACGACGATAACGGAAGGTCACGGTCAGCTCGCCACGCAAGGTCACCGTGCCCACGGCAACGCCCATGGGCATGTGTGTGGGCGGAGAAAAGCGGATGGCCGTGATACGGCCTGCTTTTCCGGCGAGATCGGGAATATCCGGCACTCGCCCCAGATTATTCAGTACTGCCGTATCCACCACGAAATTACCGGTCAGCGGCATCAGCCCCGTCAGTGCCTTGCGCAAGGCATTGGGCAGCATCTGCACCATATCCAGCAAGTCCACGAGCAGACCGGCAGACTCTTCGCTCTTGAACTTTTGCGTCTGCTCAGTGACAGCAGCCAGCACAGAGTCATAGCTGCGACGTTCGCTCTCTCTTGTCGCCACATTCACCCACAGGGAGAAATTGCCCACGCCTTCCTGACGCCAGGTAATGGGCCGGAAATTCATGGCATTCATGAGGGTGATACGACCCGCCGTTTCATTCCGGCTCTCGTTCCAGCGCTCTATGGTGAGATGCAGGAGCGCAGCCAGCACATCATTCAAGGTGGCACGGCCATGGCGCAGCTTGCCCAGCGCCTCGGTTTCCGCCACGGAAAAGGTATGCGAGACAAAGGCAACGCCGGCACGGTTCTCGCCGTAATGCGAGGCAATGCGGGTGGGCAATTGCACGGAATCCACCAGATACTCCAGCAGACTGCTGGCGCGCTTGAGGCGCTCGGCCATGCTCTTGGAACCGAATTCACGGCTCAGATTGCGTGCAGCAATCACATCCATGTCATCCGGCTGGCTATCGTCCACACCGGCATAGCGGCGCAGCACCGATTGCATGAAGCGGTAGCAGCCCGCCGCATCAGTCGCCGCATGGCTCATTTTCAGGAAGAGCCAATCACCCTCAGGATGCCGGGCAATCAGCATGCGGAAAGGCGGGGCGCTCTCCAGCATGAGACGGCGCGAATAAAAAGAATCGCGCGCTGCATCCGCAGCCGCATCATCACCGCAGTCCACCACCAGCACCGGGTCTTCATCCGGGCGCTGCATCAGCTCCCATTCATAGTGCTTGGCGCTGGCTGGCGCCGGGCGCTGCCGCACCGAAGCCAGGGGATGCATCTGCATGGCCGCCAGTGCGGCCGTTTCCAGCTGCTGCTCATCGAGGCGACCGCTGACGCGTACGTCCAGTTGCAGGCCGAAAGGCTCGTCTGCACTTTCGAGATGATGGAAAAGTTCGTCGGTGACGGAGAAAGAAAAGCGCGTTGTCATTCTGATTATTTCCTGCGCGTAGGCTTGCCCTGACTCTAGCCCAGCTCGCAGGCCGGTGAAATGACCGACACGGTAATGTGCTGTGGAGAAAGGGTCACTGCACGGCGCTTTCCAGCTGCTGGCGGTAACGTGAGGGCGAGCTGCCATAAAGCCGCTTGAAGGCCTGGCTGAAAGCCGTCTCCGAGGCATAGCCCACCATCTCGGCAATACGGCAGACCGGCTGCTGGGTGTGCTTGAGCTGCCACACGGCAAGGCGCATGCGGTGCTCGGCGAGATAGGTGAGCGGCGGCTTGCCCATGACATTGCCGAAGCGCTCGGCAAAGGCGGAACGGGACAGACAGGCAAGGCCCGCCAGCTCAGGCACAGTCCAAGGCCGCTCCGGCTCGCTGTGCATGGCCGAGAGCACGGTGGACAGCGCCGGATCACGCAGGGCCAAGAGCCAGTTATTGGCACCTGCCGGCAGGGACTCCACGTAATCACGCACACACTCGATGAAGAGGATGTCGCCGACACGATTGATGATGGCCTGACGGCCGCTGCGGCCATAACCCTCCTGAGCCAGGAATTCGAGGCCTATGCGCATCCACTCCGGTGGCCGCTCGTTGAGGCCGCGCAGCACCAGCACCGATGGCAGGGCGGAGAGCAGGGGGCGCGCCAGATCCACATCAAAGCTGAAACGAGCCGTCAGCATATTGGTAGTGGCTCCCTCGCCCCCCAGCACAAAGGGCTCAAGACCATGGCCTTTGACCTGAGCAGATATCTCCGGCAACTCGCCCTCGAGCGGCTGACCGGCATCAACCACCGTGTGGTCGCGACCGCTGGTGACGATGGCCATATCGCCCGCCTCCAGCCGCAAGACTTCCTCGCCCTCCAGATGCAGCAAGGCCTCACCTGAAAGCAGCAGATGAAAGCTGGACTGGCCCCGGGAATGGAAGGCAAAGCCCCAGGGCCGCCCGGCCAGCAGATAGCGGAATTCGACTCCGCCCAGATGTATGTCGTCGAGAAGCTGGCTGAGGATGTCCATGGCAGGGCTACTAAGCTGTGGTGGGCTGATCTTACCGCAGCACCGGTGTCCGCCTAGGGGATGGCGGCGTTTAACGCCGGTTTGCCGGCGGATTGCCTATGTTGACGACTGTTACATTGAACAATGATTAGTTCACGCCAGCCCTCAGACAGAAATCATCGACAGAAGAAGGGCGACGCAGGAGAACACCATGACTAGCACCACACTGGCCAGCCCGACCTGGTCCGACCCCAAACGCTATCTCTGGCTGCTCAGCCCCATGATCCCGCTGCTGGGCGTCTTCATCCTCATCCTCTACACACTCACCGGCTGGGGCATCTGGACCTGGGGCGGCCCCTTCATCGTCTATGTGCTGGTTCCTGTGCTGGACTGGCTGGTAGGCACCGACCAGACCAATCCGCCCGAATCCGCCGTGGCGCAACTGGAGGAAGACCGCTACTACCGCGCCATTGTTTACGCCTATATCCCTTCCCAGTTCATCACCACCATCTGGGCCGCCTGGCTGGTGGCACAGGGCCAGCTGGCCACCTGGGAGCTGATCGGCCTCACGCTCTCCGTGGGCGCCATCAATGGCCTGGCCATCAATACCGGCCATGAACTCAGCCACAAACGCGACACTGTCGGCCGCTGGATGGCCAAGCTCACACTCGCACCTACAGCCTACGGCCATTTCTACACCGAGCATGTGCGCGGCCATCACAAGAATGTGGCCACGCCGGATGATCCGGCCAGCTCGAAAATGGGCGAAAGCTTCTGGCGCTTCCTCCCGCGCACCATGATAGGCAGCCTGATTTCCGCCTGGAAAATCGAAGGCGAGCGTCTCGCCCGTCAGGGCAAAAGTGTGTGGAGCTGGGAGAACGACAATCTGCAGGCCTGGGCACTGACGGCGATTCTTTTCGGCGGACTGACACTCTGGCTGGGCTGGGTAGTGTTGCCCTTCCTTCTGCTGCAGGCTTTTTACGCCGCCGCCCTGCTGGAAGTGATCAACTATATCGAGCATTACGGCCTGCTTCGCCAGAAAGGCGCTGACGGCCGTTACGAGCGCTGCTCGCCCGAGCATTCCTGGAACAGCAATCACATCGTCACCAATCTTGTGCTGTACCAGCTGCAGCGCCACTCCGATCATCACGCGCATCCCACACGCAGCTTCCAGGCCCTGCGTCATTTTGAAGACAGCCCGCAGCTGCCCTCCGGCTATGCCTCCATGCTGATTCCGGCTTATATCCCCTGGTTGTGGTTCCGCCAGATGGACCCGCTGGTGGCCGCGCATTACAAAGGTGATCTGTCGCGCGCCAATATCCTGCCGTCAAAGCGCGCCAAGTTGCTGCGTGAAGAAGCACGTCGCGAAGCCCGGGCAGCGGAAGGCAAACCACAGACACTGTCTTCTGCTTCAACAAGCGCTCATGCCGGTGTAATGCAGCGTTACCGCTGCCCGGACTGCAGCTATGTCTATGACGAGAAAACTGGCTGCCCGCATGAGGGCTATCCCGCCGGCACGCGCTGGAGCCAGATTCCGGACAGCTGGCCCTGCCCGGATTGCGCCGTGCGCGAGAAGGTGGATTTCGTCGCCGCCGAGTGAGCTGCCAAGGACACTTCACCCCGGCCTATGCGGGGTGAAGTGTCCGCAAAATAAAAAAGCCCGCTAATGCGGGCTTTTTTATGCAGAGCGCATCACTTGCGCTTCATCATCTCGAAGAACTCTTCATTGGTCTTGGAGTCCTTCATCTTGTCCAGCAGGAACTCGATGGCGGCAATTTCATCCATGGGATGCAGGAGCTTGCGCAGAATCCAGACTTTCTTGAGTTCGTCCTCACCCATGAGACGCTCTTCGCGACGGGTGCCGGACTTCTTGATATTGAAGGCCGGGAAGACACGCTTTTCAGCAATCTTGCGGTCCAGATTGATTTCCTGGTTACCGGTACCCTTGAATTCTTCGAAGATCACTTCGTCCATCTTGGAGCCGGTATCCACCAGCGCCGTACCGATGATGGTCAGCGAGCCGCCTTCTTCGATATTACGGGCAGCACCGAAGAAACGCTTGGGCCGTTCCAGCGCATGTGCATCCACGCCACCGGTCAGCACCTTGCCGGAGCTCGGGATCACGGTGTTGTATGCACGGGCGAGACGGGTAATGGAGTCCAGCAGGATGACCACATCCTTTTTGTGCTCGACCAGACGCTTGGCTTTTTCAATCACCATTTCCGCCACCTGCACATGGCGTGCGGGCGGCTCGTCGAAGGTGGAGGCAACCACTTCACCCCGCACGGTGCGCTGCATTTCCGTCACTTCTTCCGGGCGCTCGTCGATGAGCAGCACGAT